>JAKEER010000020.1 GCA_022616615.1 Acidobacteriota bacterium | reverse complement strand
GACGCAAGAAAGAAGTCATTAACCGGCGCGAAGGTGTTCATTCGGAACGTCAACAAGAAGACCACCACTGTGCTGGTTACCGATGAAAACGGACTGTATTCGATTTATGGTTTGGATCCGAAGGTGGACTACGAAGTTCATGCCGAGCATGGAAAGTTTGTGTCCGAGAAGAAGAGTATCAGTTCCTTTCTCGACCGGTTTGACAATGTGTTCAATTTCGAATTGGGTTCAGCCGGCGCCCCGGCTGCGGCGAGTGTTTCCGGCCAAGCTGTGCAGTTGAGTACTGCAGATCAGGTCAAGCTGGCTGGTGATTGGTTTTCTGCCGCCAGCGGCGATACAAAGCTCCCAGCCGTGCTGCTTGTACACGCGTTTGGCCAGGACCGGCGGGTGTGGGAGGGATTTGTCAAGGATCGGCTTTTGCCGGCGGGTTTTGCGGCGCTGAGCCTTGACTTGCGCGGACATGGCGGCAGCAAAGAAAAAGCTGGAGCACCGGTCAACGCGGATTCAAGCTGGCGGTCTGATCCCAAGCAGTTTCCCCTCGACATTGAGTCGGCGATACACTGGTTGAAATCGAGACGCGATGTGGATGTGAACCGAATCGCCATCATCGGCTGCGAGTTGGGGGCTGATCTGGCCTTTCTGGCTTCAGGAAAGTATGAAGAAGTGCGGTCGGCAGTGGCTGTCTCCAGCGACGCCGGAAATGGCGCGCTTCTAATTAAGTCGGCACCAAACTTTCAGCCGCATTCGATTCTTTACATTGCAACGCAAGGGGATTCGCAGGCGGCGGATTCGGCCCGTAAGCTCGAAAAGCAGACTGGGTTTCCAGTGCGGGTTCAGATCTATGAAAGCTCTGAAGCTCGCGGCGTCAAGATTCTACAAGACGTTCCGGAGGCAGCCGCGTTGGTGATCGATTGGTTGCAAAAGATGTAGGGCGCTTGCAACGCGAGGCTTGAGGCGCTATCACCGGCGCGAGAGGGAAGAAGCGACGTGATCGTCATCAAGGTGGGTGGCAGTCTCGGAATTAATTACGATGCCGTTTGTGCGGATCTAGCTTCGATTGTCAAGGCCGGGCAGAAAGCAATTCTGGTGCATGGTGGTTCGGCTGAAACGAACCGAATTTCTGAAAGGTTAGGCAAGCCGCCCCGCATGGTCACGTCGGTTTCCGGCTACGAATCGCGATATACGGACCGGGAGACACTCGAAATTTTCGAGATGGTCTACTGCGGCAAAATGAATAAAGGCATTGTGGAGAGGTTGCAGCGACATGGTGTCAACGCGGTGGGACTCTCGGGACTGGATGGCCGCATTTGGGAGGGTATACGGAAGGCGACCATCACCATCCTCGAAGCAGGCAAGAAAAAGGTGCTGAGAGATGATTTCACGGGAAAAATTGAGAAGGTCAATCTGAAGTTGATTCACCTCTTGCTGAACGGAGGGTTTACTCCAGTTTTGACGCCGCCGGCGATCAGCTATGATGGTGAGGCCATGAATGTTGATGGTGATCGCGCCGCCGCTATGCTAGCGTCGGCCCTGAAGGTCGAAAAGCTGATCATTCTTTCAAACGTCCCCGGCCTGCTGAGAGAAATCCAGGACGAACGAAGTTTGATCCCAGAGATTCCATTTCAGCGCATCGAAGAGTTTGCGGGCTTTGCCAAAGGCCGAATGAAAAAGAAGGTTCTAGGCGCCGTCGAGGCGATTCGTGAAGGAGTGAAAGAGGTTGTGTTTGCTGATGCCCGCACCGCCCTGCCAATCACGGAAGCTCTGGCGGGAAAAGGCACTGTGATCCATTAGGTTGCTGGCGACGAAGTTCAAACTTTCGGTCAAATTTGATAACTCTCTCTCCCGTTTGTGGGGAAAGGGTGGCCAAAGCGACGGCGGTCGCGGAGGCTGGGTGAGGAGGCAGGAGCCAACGGAGCCACGTGCCTCGGGGGTCTGAGGTTGCTCGCTACTACTAACCGCCGATGTCAGGAGCCAGCCAAACCGGTCCCTGTGCCGGCGGTTGCACTTTTGGATCAAACTAACCTTCGAGTTGCGCCCTTGCCAGCTCATTCACCAGCTTGCCATCGATTATTTTTCCCGCAAATTTTCCCATCACGCCTTTCATCACCTTGCCAATGTCCTTAGGACTGGTTACCTGAAGTTCAGCGATCACTTCCACAATAACCTTTCGGATCTCCTCCTCTGACACAGCCGCCGGGAGATAAGACTCAAGAATCTGCAGTTCGTCTTCCTCGCGCGAAACCAGGTCGGCTCTTCCGCCCTTCTTGAATTGATCGATAGACTCTTTGCGTTGCTTCACGAGCGTATGCAAAACCTGGAAAACCTCGGTTTCCTCCAGGATTCGAATCTTCTCGATTTCCTTATTCTTAATGGCCGTTTTCATGCCGCGCAAAACATCCAGTCGAAGGGCGTCCTTCAGCCGCATCGCTTCCTTAATATCTTCCTGGATTCTCTCTTGAATGGTCATTGACCCTCCTTGGCAAATAGAGGCTGGCGCACCGTCAACTCGTTTCGCATAAACCCCACTATTTTATAAGAAGATGACTACTTGCGGACGATAAATAACCCAAAGCACTAAGGCTGTTTGTTCAAAACAGCGCATCTTCAACGATTTGACATGCTTCGTAGTATTTTCAAGGCCTATCATAGATTTTAGTGGATGAGTATGGTACAAATAATGTCCGAATTTTGGCACTGAATCGAGTTGTGTGCTGGAGCACTGCCCCTGGCTCTGCCTGAGGAGCGGGGAGTTTGATTCGTACCACCAAGGGTTTGCGCTGATGATTCGCTATCCGATCAAGATTCTTCTGGTCGAGGACAATGCTGATCAAGTCCTTCTGACTGAGAGAGCCTTCAGGCGGCAGAGCGGTGAAATGCAGGTTATTTCGGTCAAAGACGGGCAGGCGTGCGTCGATCTCCTGTCGAAAGAGCGATTCTCTGCCGTCATTGTGGATTACCGTTTGCCTCACATGGATGGCACTGACTTGATCCGCAAGATTCGTCAGACCGGTACCCAGATTCCCGTGATCATGGTGACAGGTCAGGGGGATGAGCAAGTTGCGGTGATGGCGATGAAGAGTGGCGCCAGCGACTATATCGTGAAGACCCAGGGTTATTTCAAACAGCTTCCGACAGTCATCGAGAAAGCGATTGAAACCAGTGAACTCCAGGCCAGGCTCAAGGATTCCGAGGAAAAGTATCGGAGGCTGGCAGAGAATGCCAACGACCTGATCTTTACCCTCGATGAATCCGGCAGGTTCAGCTTTCTCACGCTGCGGGTGAACCAACTATTGGGCTACTCTGCGGAGGAGTTGATCGGACGTAACATCCTGGAGATTCTTGCTCCCGAGAGCCAGGCCAAGGCCCAAAAGCTGCTCAAGACGGATGCGTTAGGTTTCAAAAACCTGATTGAACTGGACTTTCTAACCAAGACAGGTGAACGCAAGAGTTTCGAGTTGAGTTTCACAACCCTTTTGCAGGGGGGCGCCGTGGCTGGGTTTGAAGCCATCGGGCGAGATTTTACGCAGAGACTCCAGCTCGAGCGGCAGATTCTGCAGCGAAATCGGGAACTGACCACGTTGCTGTCGGTGACGTCGGCCATGGCCCAGTCGTTGAACATTGAAGAGATTTCAACGGCTGCGCTTCAAAAGATATGTGAATTTGCCGACTGGAATTGCGGCGCGATTTCCACGCTCAAATTTAGCAACGCGGCCTATCAGTTGAGCGGCTCAGTGAACTTGTCTCAACAGTTCATCGAGTCGCTTAACGACGAGGAATTCTTGAGCGACATTCGTGAATCGCTCCTGCGGTTCAAGCGGGCTATGGTGGAGGCGGAGATTCGGTCTGTTGGCGCCTCAACTTCCCTCACCCGACTGGCCGAGCTTTGCCGCCAGCAGCGCATTCAATCGTTTATCTTGTTGCCGTTATTCTTCAAGGAGAAGCTGCTGGGTTTTGTCTTCGGCGGGCGCTATCTGCGCAAAGACTTCCACTCGGAAGAAATCGAAATTCTCAGCTCCATCGGCAACCAAATCAGCGTGGCTATTGCCAATGCGCGCCTGTTCCATGCGATCCGCGAAGCCAAGACGGAATGGGAAACCACGTTTGATGCTATGTCAGAGTTGATCTGCATGCAGGATCTGGAGGGAAAGATTATTCGCGTGAACAAAGCCTTGGCGCGGCGGCTGGGTCTAGAGCCGCGGGATGTGGTCAACCGGCAGGCGGAAGACGTTTTCAAGGATGCTCAGTCACCTTGGTGCCACCACCAGAAGCTGGAAATGTATGAAGAGGACAAGATCATCGCCATGGAGTTCGAAGACCGCGTGCTGAAAGGCAGTTTTGAAATTGCCACGACGCCTATTTATAGCTCCGATGGTCGGCTGTTCGCGTGGCTGTTTGTTGGCAAGGACGTGACCGACCAGCGGCAGTTGCAGAACCAGATTGTGCAGGTGGAGCGGCTCAAGGCCCTGGGCGAAATGGCCAGCGGCGTGGCTCACGACTTCAACAATGTTCTGGCTGGAATTTTGGGCAAGACTCAAGTGATGCTCAGTGCCTTGGAACGCGGCAGCTTTCCTGACCCGCAGAGTCTAAGGAACAGCTTGAAAGTGATCGAACGCACCACCGTTCAGGGGGCCGAGACCGTCAAGCGAATTCAGGACTTCACCCGGATCCGGACCGACCAGAAGTTTCACGACGTGGATTTGAACGAAGTCATTGAAAATGCGATCAATGTCATCAAGCCGGTTTGGAGAGACCAGTGCGAGCTGAAGGGTGTGAAGATCGACTTGCAGTTTTCACCCGGAGCGGTTCCTCCGGTCAGCGGCATCCGCTCCGAGCTGGCCGATGTCATTGTTAACATTATTGCCAATGCTATTGATGCAATGCCGGACGGCGGCGCCATCCGCATCTCCAGCGGGCCCTACCAAGCGGAAAATATCGAATACGCTGAGATTAGGATCTCAGATACCGGCGTCGGCATGTCAAGCGAGGTGAAGCGGAAGGTCTTCGACCCCTTCTTCTCAACCAAAGGCCCGAAAGGGACAGGATTGGGGATGAGTGTAGCGTATGGGATTGTGTCCCGCCATCATGGAAACATTGCCATTGAAAGCGAACTGGGGCAGGGAACCACCTGCCTTCTTTATTTTCCAGCCGCAACACAGGCGGAACGAGCCTTCCGCACGAGGACTGCTCCTATGGAGAAACAGAAGATTCGAATCTTGGTTATTGATGATGAGGATGTCATTCGCGACTTTCTGGCAGAAATGTTTGTCACGGTTGGCCACGAGGCGGAGGTTGCCGCAACGGGTCCTGAAGGCATTGCCATGTTCGAAGCAGGCCAGTATGACGTGGTATTTTCCGATTTAGGCTTGCCCGACATGTCCGGCTGGGATGTTGCCAGGGCCATCCGCGCGAGGAATGCCCAAGTGCCGATTGTTCTGCTCAGCGGCTGGGGAATCCAGCTCGATGATGTGCGGATCAAGGAGTGCGGCGTGGATCTGGTGCTTTCCAAACCGTGCCAGATGGATGAATTGCTAAACGCTGTAGATGACGTCTTGAAGCGCCAGAAGGGTTAAGCAGGCGTGACGGACCGTTTCTGTGCAGTTTGTTTTTCGTTCGGAAGCCGCCAAGTTGCGGGGCAGAGCAACCCTCCAACCTATTCACCAATAAGCCAGCTATGGAAAAGACGGAACGAGAAACTGTACTGATCGTTGATGATGAAGTGGACTTGAGAAATGCCATCGTAGCGTACCTCACTCAGGAAGGCTACGACGTACAGGCGGCCTCCAACGGTGAAGAGGCCTTGGAACGGGTCAAATCCGTCCCCTTTGACATTTTGGTCACCGATATGAAGCTTCCAGGCATTGACGGCACCACCGTATTGCAAGAGGCGCTCGCGCTCTACCCAGAGCTGATTGGAATCATTATCACTGGTTACGGAACGGTGGAGAACGCCGTCCAGGCCATGAAGAAGGGTGCCTATGATTATATTGCCAAGCCCTTTCAACTGGTCGAGATTTCACTGGTCGTCAAGCAAGCGCTGGAGCGGCGTCGTCTGAAGGAGGAAAACGCTTATCTTAAGACTCAATTGAAGGAGAAATACCGCTTTGAGAGCATTGTTGGCAACAGCAAGCCAATGCAGGAGGTATTTCAGTTGGTCGAGACCATTGCCGGCACGAACAGTACCGTGTTGATCACCGGCGAGACCGGCACGGGCAAGGAACTCATTGCCAAGGCCATTCATTTTAATAGCCAGCGGCGGGAACAGAAAATTGTCAGCATCAATTGCGGCGCCATTCCCGAGACGCTGCTGGAAAGCGAGCTGTTTGGGCACGTCAAAGGGGCCTTCACCGGAGCACATCAGACCCGCATCGGCCGGTTCGAGCAGGCCCACAAGGGAACTATTTTTCTCGATGAAATCGGCAGTATGAGCCAGGCGTTGCAAGTGAAGCTGCTTCGCGTCCTTCAAGAGAGAGAGTTCGAACGGGTCGGCGGCACAGAGACCGTAAAGGTGGATGTGCGCATCATCGCGGCGACCAGCGCCGAATTGAAGGAAATGGTCGATCGCAATGAGTTTCGCAGCGACCTCTTTTACCGCCTCAATGTAATTCCCATCCAATTACCTTCACTCAAGGATCGCCGCGAGGACATCCCGTTGCTGGCGAAGCACTTTATCAAAAAATACTGCCAGAGCTCGAGCCTCGAACTGAAAACCGTTGCGCAGGAAGGCATGAAGATGCTCATGAACTACAACTGGCCCGGCAACATCAGGCAGTTGGAGAACGCCATTGAGAGGGCCGTCGCGCTGGTTGGCTCGCGCAATATCATTCTGCCGTCGGACCTGCCACGCGAGGTGCAGAAAACCAACACAAACTTGTTTATCTCCGAGATCTACATTCCTGACGAAGGCGTAAATTTCAATACAGAAGTTTCGTTCCTGGAGCGTGAGTTGATTCTGCAAAGCCTGAAGAAATCTGGTGGAAACAGGAAGCAGGCCGCGAAACTGCTCAACCTGAATCGCACCACGCTGATTGAGAAGCTAAAACGATTGGACCTCACGAACGAGGTCTGAGCGGACGCGTGAATGTGTCTGGAAATCGGTGCACTGGAAGGAGAACGCACCTTGGTGCCGGCTTCTGGGTCACTGGAAATAGCGCGCCTGCAAGCACCTTGCCTGGCGGCAGGAAATTCTCACGGGATGCGCAGTCGAGCAGTTCGCAGCGCGCTTTCGTTCAAGAGAGGTCACTCATGGATTTCGATTTTCAAAAGGCCAGAAATTCGTTGCATCAACTCAACAACAAGGTGGCTCAAATTCTCGCTTATGCCGAGCTGATGCAGTTGAGCCTCACGGGCGAGAAGGAAAGGGAAAGAGTCAAGCTCGTGATCGCTGGCGCCCTGGAATGCCGGCAGATTACTGCAAGCCTGATGAACGACATGCCCAAGCCAACTGCACCAGGGGAAAGCTGACTTCACGCCAGGACCCCAATCCCGCAAAGCCCTGCTCATGAAAAAGCCGAAGCTCAAATGGAACTTTGAAACCATTTTTGGGCTGATCATTTTCGGGATTCTGGGCCTCTATTACGTCGTGCTGCTTTTTCTCTTCTTGCTGATCAAGTATCTGTAGATGGAAATAAGGCCGCTTCGCCAGTTGAAAAGCCAGGACTTGAAGGATCTCTTCGCCCAAGAACGGGAAGAGTGGGCACGCCAACTCCATTGGGATTACCGTGAACCTCAGCGGGTCATTTCCGCCATGATCGATGTAGGATCGTTGCCGGGCTTTGTGGCCCTGGAAAGAAGCGTCCCGGTGGCGTATGCCTTTTATGTCGAGGAGGCCGGCAAAGGACTGCTGGGCGGATGCTTTGCTTCCAGCGATGGTGAAGGCCAAGGTGCTGAACAGCGGCTGCTCGACCAGGCCTTGGCGGCACTACTTTCGAAGCCGGCTATTGGCCGCATTGAGTCACAGTTCATCAATTTCAGACAATGGCCAATCGCTGAGTTCTTTGCGCGCCATGACTTCAGCCGCTTTGACCGCTGCTTCATGCTGCGAGATTGCCACTTGGAGCAAAGGCCGCGTCTATTGGTGGACGCCGGGCTAAGGCAGTGGACTCTGGGTGATCTCGACGAAGCTGCGCAGCTCACGGTCAGCGCCTATGCGTCGGTCATTGACCGGCAAGTGACCTACCACTACCAGTCGCTGGCAGAATGCCGAGAATTTCTCAGCAATCTGGTTTTTCGGCCAGGTTGCGGAACATTTCTTTCCGATGCTTCTTACAGCGCCAGGGATCGAAAAACAGATGAGCTGGTTGGGTATGTCCTTGCGTCCCGGATTTCACCTCAGGATGGGCATATTCCTCAGATTACTGTTGCGGCGGGGCATCAGGGGAAAGGGCTGGGGGCGGGATTGCTGGGGCGGGCGATTCGCTATCTGGGTCTTAATGGCTATCAGAGCGTTTCTCTGACCGTGACCGAATCCAATTCAGCCGCCATGGCTCTGTATCAGCGCTTTGGCTTCTCGGTCCATTTCCGTTTTCCTGCCTTTGTCTGGTTGAGAAGCAGCTGCCAAGCCAGTAGCCACCAAAATACGTGTGCTTGAAAAGCGCGCGCTGCTTACCGGGGTCGGTAGGAAGAACTCTTCAGCTTCAGCTTCAACCTCAGCATAGCCTTCGTATGAAGCTGCGAGACCCGCGACTCGTTGACTCTCAAAACGGCGCCGATTTCCTTCATGGTCAGCTCTTCGAAGTAATAGAGCGACACAACTAGGCGCTCCTTACGGCTCAAGCCGTCTACCGCCTCGGAGAGAATCGTCTTAAGCTCTTCTTTTTCGAAAACGTGAGTAGGGCCTTTTTCCATATCGTCCGGATAGTAGTTGATCAGGCTTTCCGCGTCGTTCTCGTCCTCGCCATATTTGCGTGAAGCGTCATAAAAGCTCCCCACGCTCAGGCCCGTCAACTGATCTTCCAGTTTGTAGAGCTCATCCAGTTCGATGCCCATCTCTTCGCAAATCTCCTGGTCGCTCACTTCGCGGCCCAGCTCCTGCTGAAGCTTCTGAGAAGCCTTCGAGAGCTCTTTGCTCTTTTTCCGCAACGAACGGGGCGCCCAGTCGAGCTCGCGCAGACTGTCGATCATGGCGCCGCGGATTCTCAGCTCAGCGTACGTCTTGAACTTTACGCCTCGGGAAGGCTCAAATTTCTCGATGGCATCCATCAAACCAAGAACACCGGCGTTGATCAGGTCGTTGATTTCAATGTTCGGGGGAAGCTGTGTTGCGATCCGGTAGGCGTGGTACTTGATGAGGGGAATATGCTCCAAAATCTGATGTTCTCTCCTTTGAGCTGCAATGGCTGCACGGTTGACGATGCTTTTTTTCTGCGTCTGTAACATTGTCTTTCTCCTCGAGCCCTGGCTACCGCCGGATGCGGTTCAGCAGGTCTTTGGTCGCTGCCGTTCTACAAAAGGAATCCAAGAAATTGCCTGACCTGAAATCGCGCTTGCTCTGATAAGGCAGTTGAACATTTCTTCTCTAACTCACTACACCTCAGATTCTTGTTTTGTCTTCATGCAGTCTTCATGCAAGAGATGGTCCAGGCAAAAATGTCCGACGCGAAGAACCGGCCATTCCTAAAGGGAGAATGTTGTATGTGTTTCATATTGATAGAGAAATCGGGATGGAGAATCGTGCAGGCGAGACGGAGAAGGGGACTCTTGAGATACAGAAATGCAGTTCAAACGAGACTGTTGGAAGAGCTTTTCGTCAAATTAATGACACGTATAGTCATTGATTTGACATAGAATCACCAAATGAGGCTAGTAAGGGCTGGGAGTTAAGATGATCTAAGCTTCCAAGTTCCGAATTCATACAGTAAATCGAAATTCTGTGGGAAAAACTTTAGCGTATTTATTTCCTCTTATTGATTTTGTTTCGACACTAAAATGAAATAGATCCCCGCAAAATGTTGGCGATCATCGAAAAACGGACTTTTCTGAACATTTGCCGGAGGAAAAACGAGCGGATTGAGGACCAGGAAGACCGGTTTTGAGCCGGTCTTGGGAAAAGGGCCACCAACCCTATCACACCTGCACCCAGCTTGGGAACCCTGATCCATCAACTGCCTTTTATCTTCGGATTACCAAATTGTACTTAGTGATGTTCGGATGCCGACGATCTACGGTTTGAAGCTCCTAAGGCATGTTAGGTTTCGGGAAGCTGAATTCTACGCACCCGGAATCCCCCTCACCCCCAACCCCTCTCCCGCGTTGGCCCCGCGTTGGGGAGAGGGGAACCGAAATCTTGTTTTACAGGGTCCTCATCACCTACTTTAGTCCCGCCTTGGTGAAGTACATTCATTTTGTGTGTGCTAATATTAAATAATAATCAATGATCACTTTGAGTCAAGAGAAATATCAACGAACCGGAATCCTCAAAAAACTTCGAACCCCGGCCTGCGATCGAGTTCCCAATTGAGGCACTGCCCGTCACAACGGCGAGATCGTGAGTCTATCAACTGACACCTATATCGAAGGGATGAAGGCCGTCACCAGGAAGCCACGCTTGGCCATGTAGGCTCAGGCTGTGTTCAATACTCCAAAATGAAGTTTGTTCACCAAGCGTGTAGCGAGCGACTTCTTCCGCCGAGACCCAAAGCAGGGAACCGCCAAGGACGCAAAGAGCGCCAAGAGGTTGCCTGATGAAGCCTTTCGTAGAAGCACTCGGTCGGCCCTCTGGATCTAAGATCCGTGATTTGAGATTCTCCAATTCCAAATGACAGCTCGGATTCCCCTTTGCGTTCTTGGTGCTCTTGGCGGTTCAAACCAATGCAAGTTTGACCAAATCTTGAACTTCGTTGCTACCAAGTGAACCAGGGTGCGGATTAGAACTGGAATTCAGTACAGCTGGAGGTGGAAAAGTGTGGGGGAGAGAGATGGGCCTGGAGAGTGCGCGTCGAACAGGTCCAGCTCAAGGCTTCTTCAGGCGATGTTCCAGCAATTTCTCACCGGCGCGCTGCAGATGCGTCGCTGTTTTGTTCTTGCGGCGCTGGGCGATTGAAACGAATAAAGCATCGACCAATGCGAGTTGCGTGATTCGCGAAGCCAGCGGCGCTTGAAAATATTTGATCTCGCTGGGCGTGGCGTACAGAACCAGATCTGAATGCTCCGTGAGGGGAGACTTCATACAATTCGTCACGGACAGTGTGGTCGCTTTGTTTTCACGGGCAGTCTGGAGGCACTGCACCGTCTCGTGGGTGCTACCCGAACAGGAAATTCCGAAAGCGACATCCCCTTTCTGCAGTTGCGTGGCGGCGATCAACTGCAGGTGTGAATCCGACTGCGTGGTCGCGGCGATGCCAATCAACCGTAGCTTGTTGCAGGCCGTGTAAGCGACAGGATAAGACATGCCGATGGAGAAAAACTCGATGCGTCGCGCAAGTTCGATGGTCCGTGAGGCTTGCTCGAACGTTGCTTCCGTGTTGAGCTGCAGTGTTTCGCGCAAACACTGGGCATGAAACTGAAAAACGCTCTCATACAGCGAAATGGGCGGCTGTCCGTCAACGGCCCGCAGCCCTGCGGAAAAACCTCCCTGCGCGAGTTCCCGGGCCAAGCTGATCTTGAAACTCGCAAAGCCTTTGACACCGAGGGTCCGGCAGAAGCCGACAATGGATCCCACACTGGCGCCCGAGCCGCGGCGCATGTCTGAAATCGAAGACGAGAGCACTCGTTCCGGATCTTCCAGGATATATTCGCCAATCTGTCTTTCGGTCGGATTCAGCGAGGGCAAAATCGCCTGGAGATACACCAGCAGAGGACGTTGCGTGGTTCTGACCTGGGGAGAAATCGCCGAATCGCTCTCCGATTCAGAAAGGCCTGATCTGTTCTTTCGCATAGGATGTTTTGAAGGGTGCCAAGCTTCGAATCTTGTTCAGCGCCGCGAGCATAACAAAAGCGAGCTTCTCTCTCCAAGGCTCTTTTGTTCTGTTTTGCAACAAAAGAAAAAGCACACAAAAGAAAAAGCTGTTGACAGCCCTTCGGCCTTGAGGCAACATGCGCTTGACCAATGTTCATATTATGATCTCTGACTGTGAATGTTATTCATGTTTGACCTGCGCGGCTGTGGAATGGATGCTCCAGACCGCGTCGCCTCTTGCCCGAACGTCGGTTCTCGACGCCTGAATAGGCGCGACAGGAGGGATATGCCACTCGTTGCGATGGATCAGATGTTGGCGGACGCCAGTCGAGGCGGCTATGCAGTGTGCTATTGCGAGTCGTGGAATCTGGAATCGCTGCAAGCCGTCGTCGAAGGCGCCGAAGAATTGCAAGCACCCGTAATCGCCGGGTTTAATGGTGGCTTCCTCATGCATCCTGGCAGGTCGAAGCCGGAAAACCTCGCATTTTACGCCGGAATGGCTTCGACGGTTCGCCAGGCGCGTGTTCCTGTTTCTTTAATCTTGAATGAGAGCGACGACTTTTTTCAGATTGCTTCGGGAATTGAACTCGGCTTTAACGCGGTCATGGTGGAAAGCCATCACCTGGGTTTTGAAGAGTACAAAGCTCTCGTTAAAAGAGTGGTCGCATGCGGCAAGGATCGAGGTGTGTTTGTCGAAGGCCAGATCGGGGAACTTCCTCACGGCTGGAATGGTGTTAAGGGAAATGGAGTGATCACAGATCCCCGCATAGCAAAGTCCTTTGTCGAGGAGACCCGGGTTCAGGCGTTGTCTGTGTCCATTGGCAATGTCCACATCATGACGAAGGGCAAGGCCGCCGTTGACCTTGAGGCTCTGCGGCGCATTCGAGAAGCGGTGGATGTTCCACTGGTGGTGCACGGCGGAACCGGCTTCCCCCCGGAGAGCGCGGCTGAAGTGATTGGTCTTGGTGTCACTAAGTTCAACTTCGGGACCACGCTAAAGCAGGCGTACCTGGCCGCCCTCAGAGACAAGATGGCTGCCTACCATGAACCGATGAATCCCCATCCATTCCTGGGCATGGGCGGCCCGGAAGACATCCTGGTGGCTGGGCGCGATGCAGTGAAGACGAGGGTTAAGGAGCTGATTCAGCAGTACGGTTTTGCCGGGAAGCCCGCGAGACCTGTCTGAGGTAAGCGGTATCGGGCTCAGGGATCCCGAGCCGCCGAGGCCGAAGGCCTCGGACTGGGTTTCTACATTTGTCCCCGTTTTGCAAGGGGGACGCCGCGTTTTTCGCGGCAGGGGGTTCCTGTTTGGTCGTAGCACACCCCCTGTAGTCCCCCTTGCCAAGACTTGCCAAGGGGGACAAAGCTCTGGCCTTCTGCCAGAGAAATCCGAAGCCATTAGCGGGGCCAGCACGGAGACTTGCGTTCTGACGGATTCCTTTGGCAGAGGCGACGCAAGAATTTGCTTGATCGCCGATCGGTGTCTGTCAGAGGGTTGTCGCTGTTGGCAGATTGAATCTGAGTTTCAGGAGACCTTCCATGATTGATCGTTTCCAGTACCAAAGGGCTGTTGAAAAAGCCTCCGCCATGCTGCGAGAGGCTGGACTGGTGATTACACCCGCAGAGCGTGAACGATTTGAGGTCGCCGATTTCGGGCTGAATGAGCTGGCGAAAACCGGCCTGCAGATTATTACCTACGTGAATACGGACCGCTGCTGCGCTAAGGAGATCATCATGACTCCCCGCCAAACCTGTCCGGAGCATCAACATCCCACGATTGGTGGTGTTCCCGGGAAGGAGGAAACGTTTCGTTGCCGCTGGGGAACCGTTTACCTCTGTGTGCCTGGGTCGCCATCCTCTCCTGCCTCCTGTGTTCCACCGGCCGGGTCGGAGCGGTATTACACGGTTTACCGGGAAATCTGTCTGAAGCCTGGCGAACAGCACACGCTCGTGCCCGATACACTGCATTGGTTTCAAGCTGGTCCCGAGGGTGCGGTTGTTTCGGAATTCTCCACACGCAGCACCGACGAGGCAGATGTTTTCACCGATCCTCGGATCAAACGAGCGCCTGAAGTTGCCTAGCAGAATCCGTCAAGGAGAGCGTCACTCAAAAGGAACTGACCGAAGGTTGTCAGTCCATTCCGCAGACATCCATCGAAAGTCGACCAATGCCGCTTGAAGGCGGATCTCCCGTGAAGGAGCAGCGCATGAAGCCATGGTGCCGGAGTGTAGTTGTTTCTTTGGGTTGGTTCTTGATCAGCGGGCTCGCGTGGGGCCAAGCGCCCAGTGCCTCTGCAGGCGACGGGAGCAAGAGCACGCTCTGGTATGTTCCGCACACTCACTGGGAAGGCGCCGTTTTCAAGACGCGCGAAGAATACTTGGATATGGGACTTCCCATTATTCTGCGCGCCCTCAACACGCTGAAGCGCCAACCCGGCTACAAATTCACGCTGGACCAGGCTGCTTTGGTGAAACCTTTTCTGGATCGATATCCGGAAGAGGCGGCGAATTTTAAGAAATTTGTGGACGAAGGGCGGCTGCAGTTGGTGGGCGGGATGAACATCATGCCCGACGTTAATATGCCTGGAGGCGAGTCCTTCATTCGCCAGGTGATGATTGGCAAGAATTTCTTTCGCGAACGACTCGGGGTGGACATCAAGACTGGCTGGTGCCTCGATTCATTCGGACATCACGCCCAGATGCCGCAAATTTTGAAACTAGCCGGCATGAACTCCTACTGGTTCTTTCGCGGAGTGGCGAATCTGCAGGTGCCTTCAGAGTTTCACTGGCAAGGCATCGATGGAACGAAGATCAACGCGTTCTGGCTTCCTTACGCCTATGCCGTGGGCTACGGCTCGCCCTCCAATCTTCCCGGCTTCGATCTCTTCTTCCGCCAGGTTTTCGAGGGTCTCAAGCCGTTTGCCCGCGGCAACGACATAGTCAGTCTGGCCGGAGCCGATGTGAGCGAGCCGGAAGAACACTTCATGCCGCTGATGGAAGAGTTCAATCGGCGCGGTGATGCGCCGTTTCGTCTCCGTATCGGCATCCCCTCGGAGTTTGAAGCTGCCGTCGCAAAACGTGAGCACCAGGTGATTACCGGCGAACTCAATCCCATCTTCCAGGGCATTTATAGCAGCCGAATTGAAGTTAAACAGTGGATACGCTCTCTCGAGAATGTGTTGACTGTTGCCGAGAAGCTGGGCTCATTGAACAACTGGTTGGGCATGCCTTTTGATCTGGCAACGCTCTGGCGGGCCTGGGAACCGATGACGTTCAACCAAACTCATGATTTGGCATCAGGGGTCATGGTAGACAAAGTCTATGTAGATACCGTGCGCGGCTATGAATTTGCCAGGCGGCTGGGCGATGAACTTGTCAATACTTCGCTCGAAAAACTCATTTCGAAAATCGATACGCGGGGAGAAGGCATTCCTGTCGTGGTCTTCAACCCACTGGGTTGGTCTCGCACCGACTTCGTGGAAGTCAACATCGGAATCAGCGAACCTGGAGTGGTTGCGTTGGGCTTGGTAGATCCTCAAGGAGTTCGCGCTCCATTGCAGATCACGGCTGCCGAACAGCATGGCGACGGCGGCTTGCGGAGGGCTAAAATTACGTTCGTGGCTCGCGACGTATCCGCGTTCGGGTATAGCGTTTATCGTGTTTTGCCCAAATCCTCCGCGAGCAACGACACCCTCGAAGCCCGAACTGGGCGCGAGGCTGTCGCCACGCGCATGGGAGACTCCGTGGCGCAGCACGACACAGGCTCGATTGAAAACGAATTCTACCGCGTCACGTTTAACATGTGGACGGGCGAAATGACGAGCCTGCGCGACAAAGCAACCCAATGGGAAAGCTTAAGCGGCCCGGCGAACATCGTTGCCCGCGAGCATGATGGGGGCGATTTCTGGGAGCTGTACGGCAATCTGCACGGCGGCCGAAATATCGCGATGACGAAGCAGCATTTCCCGCCTCGGGCCGGCCAGGCTTCGTTCAGCAGCGAGCAGGTAGGCGGCAGCGGCAGAAAGCGGCAAGGGACGGTCTTTGCGGAGTACTCGGTGTCACACCCTTTTGGCAGCGGGCAGTTTGCAACGGTGGTGCGGGTTTATCAGGGGATTCGACGCGTGGACATTCGAACCCAAGTGTTTAACGAAGAGAAGTTCGTTCGTTACCGGGCCCTTTTCCCTACAGCCGTCCGCAACGGAAAGAACACTCAAGAGATTCCTTTTGGCTCGATTGAGCGGCCGCTCGGAGTGGAGTTCCCGGCACAAAACTGGATCGACTACGGAGACGGAAGCAACGGACTGGCGCTGCTGAATCGCGGCCTACCCGGCAATAACGTTGCTAATGACACAATGATGCTTTCGCTGATGCGCTCGGCGCGGATTCAGGCCTATGCCTACCATGGCGGCTACGAACCTGGAGTCTCTTCCGATTCTGGCCTGCAGGTCGGCAAGCAGTTCACGTTTCACTATGCGCTCGTCCCACACTCTGGAGATTGGCGCGAGGCAGGTATTGCGCGCTCCGGACATGAGTTCAATCATCCACTCATTGCGATGACTTCGGGGGCTCATGCGGGACCGCTTCCAAAGCAGTGGGGTTTGGTGGAGATCTCGAATGCCAACGTGCTGGCTACAGTTCTAAAACCAGCAAGCGATGGCTCGACCGTGGTCAGAGTCTACGAATCATCCGGAAAAGCAGCGCCTGCAGTGAAGATAAAGCTGCGCGGCAGGGTCAGCTGGGCAGAAGAATCTAATCTGCTTGAAGACGCCGGCCGCAAGCTGCCTGTGTCTAATGACACGCTTCAATTTGATATGGGCGCTTATGAAATCAAGACCTTCAAATTGCGATTGCAGACGCTTCAGTATTAGTCCGAGCAGTGGTTAGAAGACAGGACTCTTGCAATTCTGCTCCCCTCGCCCCGTGCTCGGGGAGAGGGGATCGTGGGGTGAGGGGTGCTGATTAGGCCCCTCGCCGTGGCCTGCTACTTCTGCACTTATTATTAATAACTGCGGTCTCGACGCGCATGAGTGATTGCCGGCTGGATGAGAATCTCAAAATCAATGGAGTTCCGGGGTTTTCCCTGGAGAACCAGCAACTCCGCGTCGTCGTGCTGACTGGCAAGGGAACAGACATTCTTGAGTTCCGCCATAAACCCAGCGGCATCGACGTGCTTTTCAAGACTCCCTGGGGGCTGAAGAATCCTCAAACCTACGTTCATGACACGCCCGCTGCTGCCGCTCCCTTCATGGATTTCTATCCGGGCGGGTGGCAGGAACTGTTTCCGAATGCCGGGAACAACTGCGTCTACAGGGGCGCCGAGTTAGGGTTTCACGGTGAAATCTGCAAAGTGCCTTGGGAATTCACGGTGTTGGAAAACGGCCCTCAACAAGTGGCCGTGAAGTATTGGGTGCGAACCGTGCGCTGCCCGTTTCTGGTGGAAAAAACGTTGAGACTCAGGTCGGATCGGGCGGCCTTGGAGATTCAAGAGACGATCACGAATGAGGGCGCTGAACCGATGGACTTCATGTGGGGGCATCATCCGGCATTCGGCGCCCCTTTTCTCGATGAACATTGCCGCTTGTTTGCGCCGGCCACAGGCGTCGAAACGGCGCACCCGCTGCCAGCCCATCAGCGGCTGCCCCCGGAGACGCGCTTTGAGCGCTTCCCGCATGTCCGAACCAGTGCGGGCGATGATTTCGACGTGAGTCGGATGTGGCCACCTACTGCGCGGTTCGCTCATCTCTCCTACCTCACTGGACTGAAGGATGGATGGTATTGCCTTGTGAATGAAAAGACGCGGCTCGGTTTTGCTCTGCGCTGGGACCTCAGCGTGTTTCGCTATCTTTGGTTGTGGCAGGAGTTCTGTGGTACTCCGCACTATCCGTGGTGGGGCCAAGGTTACGTGACAGGTATTGAACCTCACAGCAGCATCCCGGGTCTGGGACTGGAGAAGGCCATCGACCGCGGAACACAGCTCACCCTGGCCCCGAGACGCAGCCTGAGCACACAATTGTGTGCTTCGCTTTTTCAGGCCGAAGATGAGCCGAAGGGAGTTACGGAGGATGGGAAGGTGTTGTATTGAAGAATGGCTTTGAGTCCCTCTTCACAAAGGGGGACGGCGGTTTTGTAGAAACCGCGAGGGGGTTGTCGTGACGTGCAGAAAGCTCGCCGGACAACCCCCAGGGCCTGCGGCCCTTGCCCCCCTTTCTTAAGCTTTCTTAAGGGGGAATTTCTCGCGACCACACTAATCCAATGAAGCACATCATCATCATGCCTGACCTCGGCCAAACTACCAGTGAGGCCAAGATCGTCTCCTGGCTGAAAAAGCCTGGCGACAAGCTGGCCATGGGCGAGCCGCTGTTGGAAGTTGAAACCGACAAAGCGACCATGGATGTGGAAGCTTATGTTGGAGGTTTTCTTCGAAAGAAGCTGGCCAACCAAGGAGAAATGGTTGCAGCGTCGAATCCGGTAGCCATTCTGACGGACACTCTCGACGAGGAATTCGACGAGGAAGTGAACCCGAAGTCCAAATTTCCTACTCCGGTAGGTGCGACGGAGAGACTACGACCAGCATCCTCCACTCCTGTTTCCGGGAATGTCGCCGCTGTGCCTGCGGCGCGCACGCTGGCAAAGCAGCTCGGGATTGAGCTTTCAGCTGTGCGTGGAACTGGTCCACAGGGATTGATCACCAAGGCGGATGTCGACCGCTTTGTCTCTCAGGATGGTTGACGGAATCGTCGTGGTAAAATTTCTAGGTTCACTTGCTGCCCACGAAGTTCCAGCTTCAGTCAAATTCGAGAACTCCCTCTCCCGTTTGTGGGGAGAGGGTGGCCAAAGCGACGGCGGTCGCGGAGGCCGGGTGAGGGGGCAAGAACCAACGGAGCCGTGTC
>JAKEER010000220.1 GCA_022616615.1 Acidobacteriota bacterium | reverse complement strand
GCGACTTTGCCTTCTGGTGTTCCTCGCGATTCTCTCGCTCTTGCATTCCGCTTTTCAAATCACGCAGTGAGATTTTTCCGTCGTCTGCATTCGCCGGAGACCGATCCGCCACGCCCCTCGTCAAGGCATCCCGAAGGCTTGCCAAATCTTGCTGGGTTATCTCAGGGCATTGTTTCGCCGGTGGTGGCGTCTTCCCATCGGCGAGCAGAGAAAAGGATTCGCGCAGTGACGTGCGTTCGAGCCACTGTTCGGGCCGCTTGCCGGCAGCGATATTTTCTCTGATGGTGTAGTCATCATCCCAAGCCCGCTCAGGATAGTTGTCCCAGTGGATGAATTCGCGCAGCACGTCTGCCTGCTCACGCCATGTAAGCTCGGCAAACGGGACAGGCGGGCCGGTCTGCAATTCGGTAAGCTTTCCGTCGAACGGCACCATGCCGCACCAGAGATCCTCATAGACAAACTCCCGGCTAGTCAACTCCTGGATGTCGTGGAGCAACTGACGCTCACCCGCATCGACGCGCTGTTTTTTCTTTGCCATTGCTCACATCCTTTCCGCTGCATGCGGAGCCACTCGCTACCTCTCGAAGTCAAAGTCCCGCCTCTTTTGTGGCTCGATCTGGCGCGGGCGATCAGGTTGGCGTAACGAACGAAGGTCGGAAAGGCTTAGCCCAACAAGCTGGCCCTTCATGTATGCAGTCAGGTCTTTGATCTCCAGCACCAACTGGCGGTTCGCCGCCTTCTGATCCTCTCCAAGGTCAGGACTCTTGGCCGTATCTCTGAGCTTTAGTTCCTTCGAAGACAAAAGCAGGCCGACATCAGCAAGAGGCTGATCCTTCAGCCCTTCACGCCCAAATCGGTGATAAAGCGCATTTAGCGTAGCCAGCTTTTTTTCCAGCCAGCTTGCCCCACTCTGCTGCTCCCGTTCCGTCCCCATGATTCTCGCTCCATTGCAATGTGTCATTGGCGCACGTTACTCGGCTACCTACCTGTCCATGTCGTCGCGATCATGCTCTTGATTCACTTCCCTGCTGGGCGAGGTACGGGCCTTTGCGCTTTCGCTGCGTAGCTCCTTCAAGCCGATCTTTTCCGTTGTCCCTGTGCCGTCTCGCCCAGGGATCAAGTCCCATGACGTATGGAACTCCACGTCCTTGTGTGGATTGCTGGTCGCTTCCCGCACCAATGCAGTGAGCTTTTGACCGTCGCCGAGCGCCGCATCTAGCGTATCCGGCGTGATTTCCCCTTCGCGGATTGGGAAGTACAGAGCCTCGTAGTGCTTTTGGCTGTCGATGCCGAAATCGACGGCAGCCGCATGGTTCGGCCATGCATCAAACAGAATGCTGCTGATAAGGTGCCGTGTTGTAGGTCGCGCCGACGCCAACTGCTCGGCAAACTTTGGATTCCTATCACTCATGGCTTGTTCTCCTGAACCTCTTAAGCCGTCACCGCCCCAATCAGAAAAATGACCATCATCGTCTCCTGAAAAAGGCCGGGGTGGGCGAGCCCCTGGCTTAGTTGACCACTTCCTGCTTTGACCGCTGCGCCTCCAGCGTGAGCCGGTGTTTCTCCAGCTCGACCTGCTCCTTGCTGCGCAACTCGGCCTCAAACCTCCTGGCCTCCTCCTCCTTTTGCCGAGCTTCGTCCTTCTCCATCCCTCGTCCCAGAATGGCGGCGATGACCACCCAGCAGGCCAGCAGTTCGTATCCCACCGCTTCCCTGGGCCACGAAGGCGGGTTGATGGACTCGAACAGGGCGATCAGGATGCCGGTGAGCAGCAGCGGCCCGAGGACATACTTGCATAGCTTGTCCAACATGATCTTCTCCTTTGAAGGGCGGGGTGGGCGTCCCCGCCGGGGTTACTTCTTGAACCAGCGGTTGACGAGGCCGAGGACGCCCTTCTGGGTCGCCTCCTTGACCTCGCCCTTGTCGTCGAACCACTTCCATGTCTTCTTCATGCCGAGCATTGCGAGGGGAATGACGATCAGCAGGAAGAGGACCATCTCCTCGGATGACGTTGCGAACAACATGACACGTACTCCTTCTTGTTGAGAAAGGGTGAAGTTGTGGTTGGCGGTTGCTACTACAGTTCGCGCCCGCCTCGATCACGTTCCTGAGCTTGCTCTTTGCCTTGCTGCCTGCTTCGGTCTTCTGCTTGCGAAAGCTCTTTCGCGTAGGCACGGACATCTTCCAGGCTCAGGTTTCCGTTCCGCGATTCCTGATCTGAGCCTTTTCCGGGGCCGTCCCGCGCGTCGGCGATCTCTCCTTGCGTCAGCGAACCATAAATGCCGATTTCCTGATCTGCCACACTTTCGCGCGATGGGTTGATCGCGTTTCGCAGTTCTTTCAGCCCGAGCCGAAACATCGCTGCCGCGTGGCCTTCACCGATCTTCCGGTCCATGTCGCACCTCCTTCCTTCGTGTTGTTGGCGACTCAGTGAGTCGCTCTGTTGATGAGCGCCGCCAAGAGCAGAGCCACGGAGCAGGCTGCCCACAGCCAGAATCCAAAGCTCATGCGATTCCACAGTGAGTGGTTCCGCCGTTTCGGCATGGCGGGGTTGAATTCCGGGTCGGCATACCATTTCACGCGCTCCGCCAGGATCGGCGGCACCCCAGGGTTTACGCATCATGGTGGATAAACTGGGGGCTCTGGGGTGTCAGCTGTTGGCACTCAAGTCGGGGCTTGCTCCGGCCAACCCCGAACGCTT
>JAKEER010000219.1 GCA_022616615.1 Acidobacteriota bacterium | reverse complement strand
GGCAGGATTCCCTCCCGTAAGCCACAATAAGAAAGCAAATCAGCATCCCACCGGCGTTGGCGCACGGCGTAGAGCATCGTTCCACAGGCATCGATTTCGTCCGTGGTAATCTCACTGGTCAAGCGGTATCGGATAAAGTCCTTCACTGCCAGAATGGCGGTAATTTCAGAGAAAGTATCGGGACAGCGCTGGCGAAAGGCCATCAGCCAAGGTGGAACTGAAGTTGTGTCTAACCGGGAACCCGTGACTTCATAAATCCTCTCGAAACCAATCTCCGTCAGCATCTGCTCGAAGCATTGCCGCACGGTTGCAGCCGGTACCTGAAGCGGCAGAGGGCGACCCGCGCGGTCGACGGCAACCACTGAGTGCATGAAACCTGTGACTCCAACGACCGCAATTTGGCAGTCGGGATTCCGAGCGCCCAGTTGTCTTGAGCACGTTGCCACCTGCACCCAGCAGGCCTCAGCATTGAATGGCGTCTCGGGACTGAGTTCGTTCTGACGGCCGGAGACTTTGTCGATGAGCCGGCAGCCGAAATCAAAGAGACTCACTTTAATCAGCGTCGTGCCAATGTCGATGACGAGAACGGATGGTTGTTTCATTCGCTGGACAGCACGCCCTGGAGTTTTGGGCAGGGTCCCGTCAAAGTCCCCAGCCCTCCCTGACGGTCGGGCTACTGAACAGGCCGAGGCTCGAGTCAGTAGCCCACGCGTCAGCAAGGGCTGTCCCTCAACGTAATAACTTATGGGACTGTGACGGGGCCCTGGAGTTCTGGGTTACACTCCTGCAAACTGAAATCAAAGCGATTGCGATTGAGAGAACGGCGCAGTTGCTTGATCTTCGATTTAATCCGATTTTCCGAAACTTCTTGCCGCAGGGCACCGACAATCAATTCCGCGATTTCAGGCGCCTCAGACCTCGTCATCCCATATCGCGTCATTTCCTGCGAGCCCATGCGGATTCCTTCGGTCCCGAGGCTGGCAGGCAACTTACACTCACCTGCAATGATGTTGACGTTTTCCAGCCGTTCCGAGAGCTCTCTTCCGGTTCCGAACTCGGCAGCCTGCAACAAGAAGGTATGCGACTGCGTGTGTCCGGAGTTTGCTGCGACCACCGGGATCCCGCGCCGGTGAATCTCGCAGGCCAATGCCTTGGCGTTGGCGACAACTTCTGAAGCATATCGTTCGCCGTGCGCTAGCATCTCCAGGAACGCCACGGCTAACGCTGGCAAGCGATTCAGATGATGATTCGTCACGATCGCCGGATAAATGGCCTCCCCAACTTTCTTGGCCAGATCAGCCCTGTTCGTGAAAACCAGGCCCCCCTGCGGTCCGCCCAAAGTTTTGTGTGTGCTGGCGAAAACAAGGTCTGCCCCTTCTTCCAAAGGCTGTTGAAAGTGCTTTACCGCGATGAGTCCAAGGACATGGGAAGCATCATAGACGAGCACCGTTGCCGGAGACACGCGTCCAATGGTCTCCCGGATCTGCCTGACCGGATGAGGAAAAAGAAACTGGCTGCTACCCAGGATCAGAACTCTGGGCTTCTCTTTCCTGAGAAGCTCTTCAGTCCTTTGCAAGTCGATGTTAAAGCGACTCGCGTCAAAGGGGATGTGCACGGTTTTCAGTCTGGTAAGAGAGCAGAGACTCAGTTTCTGATTCAGCCGATGGCCGCCCCCTTCGTCCAACTCCATTACGGAGTCTCCCGGTTCGGTCAGCGCCATGATCGCCGCGATCCCCGCGACGTGCCCGGAAAGCGGCCTGAGATCGACGAAGCGAGCTGCAAACAGTTTCTTGCCCAGCTCATGAGCTTTCTCTTCGATGGTAACCACAAAACGGCACCCTCGGTATTTGCGGTCCTGGAGGTCCAAACCTCGGTAGTCTCCATAGCGGTGAGAAAGATCATTGGCGAGCAGTTCAGAGACGAGCGGGCTGGTTGTGTTTTCAGAAGCAATCAGGTTCAGGCACTCTGATCGCCACTGTGATTCTTGTATCAACTCACTTCTGAAAAAGTTCAGTTCCTGGGCAAAAGAGTTCATTGTCACCTTTGAATAGAAGACTGGGCGTGCTCAGTCCGTTCTGTTGATATAAACGACTATCACTGACTAGGCAAGTGTTCCGCCCGATATCCCGTTTTGGTAGTTTTGGTAGCCACGATCACCGCGCTGTTTGCGGTGGTCGTGGACGTCGGTGGGGAAAGCCCACGGCCAGCACAAGGCGCTGACCGTGGCTACCAAGGCTCGGGACCCGATAGAAAAACGAGGACAAAATTCCCGTTTCGCTGTGCATAAGCGCCTAAGCGCCTAATTGCGCCGCCTCAGACACCTGGCAAGCAATATAAAAAACCCGAGTAGCTGGTTCAGCGGCTGCTCACAGCTTCAAGCCGGTGCCAGTCGAAACCGAGCTCCGAGACAAGGTAGCGCTCGTAGGCTTCATCGCCAGCCCGAACGGCTGCAACCATTCGGTGGGCATCCTCTCCCACGCGGAGGCGAAGCGGCCCCGTGTCCTTCCGGAGCTCCGCAACGATCGCATCGGCAACCGCCTCGGGCGGAAGCGCGTGCGGCGACATTCGCAGGTAAGCACGAGCAGCAGACTCGTGCATGGGTGCGTAAGCGTTATCCGGCGCCATAGCTTTGGCTCTCTTCATGTGTTTACCGAATTCGCTCTCGGTTAGGCCAGGCTGCACGTCCAGGACTCGAATGCCAAAATGGGCGACCTCGAGACGCAATGTCCAGCTGAATCCTTCGAGCGCAAACTTCGAGGACCGGTACGCGCCGATGCCTGGATATGGCGCCTCCCCGCCAAACGACGAGATGTTAACGATCGCACCGCGCCCGCTGGCCCGCATGCCTGGAAGTACGGCCCGGCAGAGCCGCCAAGGCCCGAAGACGTTTGTGTTGTACTGCTCGAAAAGCTCTTCGTCCCCGACTTCCTCGATCGCACCTTCCAGCCCATAGCCCGCGTTGTTGACCAGAACATCGAGCCTTCCCACCAAGGAGACTGCTCGGGATACCCCGCCAGCGTCAGTAAGATCGAGCTCCACCAGCTGCATTCCCTGAGTCTCGAGGGCAGCAATGGATTCGCGCTTTCGCGCGCTGGCCCACACGCGGGCTCCTGCATGTGAGAGAGCAAGCGCGGTTGCGCGACCAATGCCACTCGAGCAACCCGTAACTAAGCAGCGAGCTCCTTCAAGGTCCATCGTGACTCCTCTTGGCGACATCCGTGCCGCGAAACAAGCCGGTTGTCCATGACGTTGCCCCGAGTTACAAGACTACGAATCATTTCTCTTCGTTCCAGTAGACCTTTATCTGGTTGCGGCCCCCGGCGATCACGTCAATTCGGCCATCTCCGTTGAGGTCAACACACATGCCGTCCTCGCCAGGCATGCCGGTGTTGTCGAGTACTGTTTTCTCCCACCGGCCTCCGTCACTGTCGAGCGGGTGAAAGATGTACAAGATCGGCCTCCCAGGTTTGTCGTTATAGCGTCCAACGAACCCCAGCAGGAGCGAGTCGACGCCGCTGCCGGTCAGGTCGGCAGGCCAGACAGTATGGCCGCCAGCGTTCTCGATCAGGAGCGTGCGCTTCCAAAGTTGGCCAGGTCTTTCGGGCGGCGTATAAATAGCCGCTTCATGACCGTGGTGGGGTTCCACAGAAGCGATGTATCGTTTGCCACCCGGAAGCCTCCCCACAGCGACCTCGCTGCTTCCACGCTTTTCTCCCTTTTGATAACCCTGTCCAATCTGCTGCTTTTCCCACGCGCCACTGTTGGTCCTGCTAAGAAGAATAATCCCTTCGCGCGCGGCAGCGAGAATCTCTTGTCTGCCGTCGCCGTTCCAGTCGACTGGCCAGATACCGTGCTTGATATGCAGCTCGTTGCTGATCAACTCACGAGTCCAGCGATGTTTGAACGGATCCTGCGGCCGGCGGAGGATATAAAGAGACGCCCCGTCGCCGGTCCGGTCCGGTCGGTCGGGTGTCAGCAGCGTCGAGACAACAAGCTCCAGTTTGCCTTTGCCGTCTGCGTCTATCGCGCGTAAGTCGTGCAGCGTGGGTTCTTCATCGATCTTGATCGGAGTCCAAGGATGGTCAAGACTTGCTGGCTGCCGCAGCAGCCACACGCTGCCACCCTTCTTGGTGTCCAAGGGCTCATAGTAGTCGGCTCCTATAATCAGCTCCACTTTTCCGTCGCTGTCCACGTCCAAAGGCTGGATGCTCGACAGCATCTTGGGATACTGTGCGACAACGATCCGACGCTTCCAGCTGGGGTTTTCGTACCACACGACCAACGCAGGATCGTAGCTGAGCGCGATGACATCGGTCTTCCCATCAACGTTGATATCCGCCGTCGTGACTGCCCAGCAATCGCCCAGCTTCTCGTCCAGGAGTTGTTCTCGGAACCTCGGGAACTTCTCGCTGGCGGAAGCTGCCAGCAATGGACAGAGCACAGCCACAGCAGACCAAATCCAACGTTTCGTGCCCAAGTTATGCGCTCCCCTCGTCCGTGCAGCCGTCTCCCTGAATAGTAGGCGGAGAGAGATGATTGCGGTTATTGAGTGCTGCCCACGCCACACGCAGTCAAAGGATGTCATAGATGTAAGGCAACGTCTGATCGGTGTAACCGCCTGCCGCGAGGTCTCCGCCGTCAACGACGACAATCGAGCCTGTCATAAAGCTGCTGGCGTCCGAAGCCAAATAAATGACGGTGCCCACAATCTCATCCGGTTCTGCGATTCGACCGAGCGGAGTTTTAGCAATGATGGGCTTGAGGTATGCCTGGGAGGCAAGCATCCCCGCATTGAGTTGTGTCCGAAAGAATCCCGGGGCGATGGCATTGACGCGGATCTTGTATTTGGCCCATTCGATGGCCAGCGTGCGCGTTAACTGGGCGACGGCGCCCTTGCTCGCACAATACGAAACCGCTGTGGGGTGACCTAAGAAGGAAAGCACCGAAGCGATATTGATGATGCACCCGCCTCCTTGGGGGATCATCTTTCGGGCGGAGGCCGATGCACAGAGGAAAGGTCCTTTGGCGTTAACATCCATCACCTGGTCCCATCCTTCTTCCGTTTCCTTTTCAGCGGCAGCACCGCCACCTACTGCGGCGTTGGAAACCATCACATCAATTCGGCCGAAACGCCGGCATGTTTCCTCAATCAAAGCGTCTACCTCGCTTCGGCGTGATACGTCAGTACGAAGAAACGCGATCGGATCCTCCAGCGGCGGTTTCGGCTCGTGGACGTCTGCGGCCACGACTTTAGCGCCCACCCGATCTAGACCGCGGGCAATCGCCCCACCCAGGCCGCCCGCCGCGCCGGTCACCACGACCACTCTCCCGGAGATATCAAAAAGTTCCAACGTTTGTCCTCCCTACGAGTGCCTCCAGACTCACCGTTTCAAGCGAAGACCTCCTTGATCACTTCGCCGCCAAGGACGGTCACGATCTCTTTGCGATTCTGGTGCGAGTAGTAGAGCTCGTGTTGCTCGATACCCAGAGCGTGCAGGATCGTCGCTTGAAGATCATTGGGGTGGACAGGACGATCCACCACCGTGTAGCCAATCTCGTCGGTGGCGCCGATGATCTGTCCGCCTTTGACGCCGCCTCCCGCCAGCCACATGGTATATCCCGTCGGACCGTGGTCGCGTCCTGGCTTATCGCCGCTGCCCTCCGCCGTCGGAGTGCGACCGAATTCACCACCCCAGATGATCAGAGTCTGTTGCAGCAGTCCCCGCCGTTTCAGATCGGTCAGCAATCCGGCAACAGGCCGATCCACCAGTCGGGCCTGTTTCTCATGGTTTCCCTTGAGATCGCCGTGAGCATCCCAACCGCCCTGATTGAGCTGAACAAAACGAACTCCGCGCTCCACCAGTCGCCGCGCCAGCAGGCAGTTTTTCCCATAGTCGGGAGATTCGTCGATCCCGTAAAGCTGCCGGGTTTCCTCGGTTTCCTGATTCAGGTCAAAGGCTTCCGGAGCCGCCGTCTGCATTCGGAAAGCCATCTCGTAGGAAAGAATTCGGGCCTCCAGCTCGGAGTTCGAAATCAGATTTCGCTGATGGCGCTGGCTCAGCTTGCCCATCAAATTGAGTTGCGCTCGGCGATTCTCGGTCGTGTAGCCGGTCGGCATCTGTATGTCAGTAATCCCCTTGCTGGCCTCGACGACAGTGCCCTGATAACGCGGCGACAAGAAGCCTGCGCCATAGCCTGCCGGCCCACCAAAGTTGTCACCCTCCAGCATGACAATGAATCCCGGCAAGTCCTGGTTCTCACTGCCCAGCCCGTAGTAGAGCCAGGAGCCCAGACTCGGGCGCGTGCCAATAACGGACCCCGTTAGGGTCAGATACTCGGCCGGTGCATGAATGGGACTGTCGTGATGCATGCTTCGGATAACGCAGATGTCATCCACGTGTTGGGCCGTCGCACGAAACAGCCAGGAGACGGGAATGCCACTCTGTCCGTAGCGTTCGAATTCGAAGGGGCTGGCATAGAGGTTCTTGACCCGCAAGCGCTTGTTCGTCGGCACATTCTTTGCCAAACTTTCGGGGACGTCCTGGCCGTGCAATTTCTGAAGAATGGGTTTTGGATCCCATGTATCGACGTGACTCGGACCACCCCCCATGTAAAGCAGAATCACGCTCTTGACCTTCCCGTTTCGTTTCAGTGGAAAAACATGTTCACCTTCGGTGCCCAGCAGCGTGCCTTCCTCTCCGAGGAGCCAGCTCAGCGCCAGCGTCCCGAACCCCATCCCACCGCGGCGCAGCATTTCGCGACGGTTTAACACAGGGGGGCCATAATTGCCACAAGCACAAGACGGACAAGGAGTCTTCATCGTTATTTCCTTCACTGTCTCGCCCGGGGGCTGATTCCCCTGAACGGTACTAACCATTCGCACTTCACTGCCTGCTCCGGTGATACGCTCTACTCCAAGTAGACAAACTCGTTAAGATTCAACAACGCGTGGCAGAAATGAACTAGGCCAACGGGTGGCTCGACGTCGATCTCCCGTGTCGACCCCAGCTCGACGCCGTTTCCTGATGTCGATGTGCCGGTCCCCGCTTCTGTGTTGTCCGGGATTTCGCCAGGCTCGTTTCGTGATACTGAAGGCGGGGCCTGTCTCCCTTTGTTTCTGAAAGGCTCATTACGGGCTGTGTAGTCATTCATGAAAGCCTGAGCGTCCTGCACATCGCCTGGTTCGGGAGGACGTCCCAAGGCCAAGGCAAAAGCAGTTTGAATCTGCCGCAGTGAATCCTGACCAGCATGTTTCATGACCCTCTTGGCAAACAGCTTCGCTTGCTGCAGGATGAAGGGATTGTTCAGCATGTAGAGTGGTTGGAGGGCAACCGTCGAAACGTGGCGCCGCGGGCAGCTTTCAGTGGCCGAAGGCCCGTCAAACAGGTCCTGCATTACAGGAGGATTGTCACGGAGCTGCCGCATGTAAACGCTTCGCCGAGGCTTGCGGACCTCATGCTTGGATCCGAGATTTTGCTCCGCAAAGGTTGGGTCCAGTTCACCTCCATCTGCTGCGGATGAAGACCCGAAGGACACACTAGGTCCCCCGAGTCTGCCATCGAGCTCGCCACTTACCGCCAACACCGCGTCGCGAATGGCTTCTGCCTCCAAACGTCGAGGAGACCAGTGCCACCAATATTTGTTGTCCGGATCGAGTTTCGCATTTCTCGAGTCGGCTTGGCCACCTTGGCGATAGGTGTTTGAAAGCACAATGAGACGATGAATCTGCTTCCCACTCCAGCCGCGTTCCATCAACTCGGTCGCCAGCCAATCCAGCAGCTGGGGATGTGTCGGGGGTGAGCTCAGGAGCCCAAAATCTCCGGCGGTCTCGACCAAACCGCGGCCAAAATGTTGTTGCCAAATGTAGTTCACCCAAACCCGCGCCAGAAGGGGATGGCTTCTGCTTGTGAGCCAGTCAACTAAGGCCAGTCGAGAGGTATTGCCCATACTGGCTTCCGGTTTGAACCTCAATACCTCAGGCCAACCGGCCTCCACCTCTAAACCAGGCTGCTGCACATCCCCGCGATCAAATATTCGCGCTTCGGACTCCTTCAGTTGTTCAGGATCGTAGGGCAGAGGATACCTTCCAACGGGAGGCAAAATTTCCACCTGGTGAGGGCTTGTGGCAGGAGAATAGAACCCCCAGGCATGCGGCTTCTTGTCCTGGAGAGCCCTTTCCAGGGTAGAGATCTTGTTGGCCAGTTCCCGGAACAACTTGCGATCTCCCTCTTCGAGTGCCTCGGCCAACTTCTCGTTAGTGACCTCAATTTCTTTCTCGGCCTTCTTGGCCAGTTCGCTCTGCTCAGATGTGCGCTTGTCAGGTGGAACAGCCAACGCCTCAGCCAACTCAGGCGACAAGTTCTTCTGAGCTTCCTCCATCAATCGGGCTCGAACCGGTCCGAAAAGAAGACTGTCGAGCTGTTTGGCTGACTGCAGCACCTCAACCTCAGACCGGGCTGATTTCTCGTAGGACTCCCACAGGTTGGGGTCTTTCAACAGCAAGCGGTTGACCTGGCCTTTGACAAAGAACGCCTGAAGCCGGTAATAGTCCCGCTGGGTAATCGGATCGAACTTGTGGTCGTGGCACTGCGCGCAGTTCAGGGTCAAACCCATTGTCACGCTGGCTGTGGCGTTCGTCAGATCCACCAGCATGTCGTACCTCTGCAGAGGCTTGTCTTCCTCCTCATTGTTCAGCCGCCCGGAAGCAAGGAATCCGGTTGCAATCAGATTCTCGTCCGAGTAGGGAATCATCTCATCGCCCGCAATTTGCTGTCTCAAGAACTCATCGTAGGGCTTATCCTGATTGAATGATTCAATAACATAGTCACGATAGCGCCAAGCAGCAGGCCTCAGTTCATTAGCCTCGTATCCCTCTGTCTCAGCCCAGCGCGCTAGATCGAGCCAGTGGCGTCCCCACCGGACGCCGTATTGCGGTGAAGCTAGGAGTCTATCGACCAGTCTCTCGTAGGCATTGGAAGAGGTGTCAGCAAGAAACGCTGCGATCTCTTGCGGCGATGGCGGCAGGCCGGTCAGATCCAAGGTGAGCCGACGAATGAAGACTCGCCGTGACGCCTCGGGCGCGGGGACAAGCCCCTGCTTTTCATGTTGAGCGGCTATGAAGACGTCGATTGGAGTGCGAACCCATTTCGGATTCTTAACCTTCGGCAGCCGCGGCCTGACCGGGACGTTAAAGGCCCAGTGGTCGCGTCTGTCAGCCAGGGGCCTTGGATCGAGTCCGTTTGGCCAGTGTGCCCCTTGATCAATCCAGGCACGTAACAAGCCAACTTGCTCAGCCGTAAGGCGGCCGCCCGACTGTGGCATGACCTTGCCGGGTTCGAGTCCAGCAACAAGATGGATCAGACGGCTGCTGGCGCTGTCACCTGGAACAATCACCGGGCCGTTCTCACTGCCCTTGAGCGCAATCGATCTGACATCAAGTCGCAAACTGGCACGTTGTCTCTCAGGTCCATGGCAGAAGTAACAGCTTTTGGCGAAAATCGGCTGAATGTCTTTAACGAAGTCTACTTTCTTTCCTGTGGGCAGCGATACGGGTCTATCTGAGCCCGCATTTTTCTGATGCCCAGAGGCATCAAGAGGCCGGTCATGTATCCCAGGTTCTGTCTGGTCGCGCAAGGTTATGCCATCTGGCCACGATACTCCCTGATCAATCCAGGCCCGCAACAAGCCGATCTGCTCTCGCGTCAGAGGATCGCCAGCTCCCTTTGGCGGCATCTCCATGCCCTTCGCCAGCCGTGCCACAAAGTGGATCAAGGGACTATCAGCACTGGTGCCGGGAATAATGTCGATCCCATTTTGCCCGCCTTTCAGCGCTCCTTCACGCACGTCCAGGCGAAATCCTCCACTCGGTTGTTCTGGCCCATGACATTTCAGGCAGGCATTTTCAAGGAGAGGTTTGATGTCCCTGGCGAAATCGACGTGGGTGGCTAAAGGCGGTGGGAGCTGAGCAATCTCAACTTGGGGCTCCGCGGACGCGGAAATAAGAGCGCCGGCAATGATACTGATTACGACACGAAAAAGGAGGCAACCGTTTTTCTTGGCACGGCCTCTTGCAGGCAGTATTATCCGTTTCATTGAGGTCAGCCCACTTTCCGCCAAGTGCTACTTAGGTTTTTGGCAAGCATCTTGAAAGCTTAGTGAAGATCCCCGCTCTCGACAAGTCTCTATTGGCTTTCCTTTGCTTTCCTTTCGGCGCTGACGCTTTATTTTAGAAACATCTTCCCGGATTCCACTCGCAACTCGGCGGAAGCAGTGGATATACTCTATCCAAAATTGAATTATGATTGATACTGTCACATCAAACGTGCGCATCCACATCTTCCACATCTCGTTTCTCTTGACTGGCACTGGGAGACGGGATGACGGGGTATAGGGCGTTCATATCAGTAAGGCGACACCTCTATGGCGAGATTTCTCTGCGGAGGGCGTTGCGGTCCTAGTAATTTGCTCCCCATCTCTACAAAATTTCGAGGGCTGGCCTTGGCTAGCTTACTTCTGGCTCAAGTCCCGTCCCAGTCTGCCCCGCTTGCACAGGCTGACAAGAAACTCACTTCTGCCCAAGCCCACTATGCTGGCGGGGTGGAGCTAGCTCGTAATGGCAACTTCACCCGGGCGCTTGAGGAGTTTCAGCGGGCAGCCGAGCTGGACCCAGGCAATCCCAAGGTTCACAACATGCTCGGCGTGGCTCTCAGCCAGCTGGGGCGTCTCACGGACGCCAACGAAGCCTTTAACCGCGCCCTTGCTTTGTCTCCAAATTTCTATCCCGCCCGCAAGAACCGCGCCACAAACGCCTTTCTTCAGCGGGACTTCACCTTTGCGGCATCTGAGTTCAAGGACCTGGCCAGGCTTCGACCGAAGGACTTAGTGCCGCGATTGTTTCTTGGACTACTGGCGATCGAGGGCTCCAACATACAAAAGGCCCGGGAGCACTTGCTTCGCGCTCGTCAGCTTGCCCCAGGCGACGGCCGTGTCCTTCAAGCACTCGTCCGCGTCTATTTCATTCTCGGCGAGCGGCAGTTGGCGATCAAGGCAGCTCGCCAAGTGCGCCTCAGTTCGAACGCAAAACGACCCGAGCGATTCGAGTTGGGTGTCCTCTTGGCTCAGTTTGAAGCAAACGCCGAAGCGGCCGACATTTTTAAGGATCTATGGAACGAGAAACCTGGCTCTTACGATGTAGGTTTCAACCTCGCCTTGACCCAATACCGGTCGGAGCAGCCTGCTGCTGCGCTCCGTACTGTGGAGGAACTCATCTCTCATGGCGTTCAAGAGCCGGAGATCTGGAACCTCCAAGGATGGATTTACAGCCGCATGGGCCGCCAGGATTCGGCCATAGCCTCCTTTCGACAGGCCCTAACTGCGGAGCCTGCCAGAGCGGAGCACTATCTGGATCTGAGCACCGTGCTGATGAATGCCGGTGACTGGTTATCCGCCGAGCGCGTTATCTCGGAGGGTCTCGAAAAGGACGTCGATAAGGATCGGCTGTACGTTCAGATGGGCCTGTTCTACAAGCGGAATCGAGATCTTCGCCAAGCCGAAACATGGTACCGAAGAGCAATGGAAACAAACCCGTCGAATGAAGCGGCCTATATCGCCCTGGCCCATCT
>JAKEER010000218.1 GCA_022616615.1 Acidobacteriota bacterium | reverse complement strand
CCTCAATGAAGTACGCGTGGGCTGGTTCAATTTTCCGCAAATTAGAACTGGCCAGAACCTGGACATTGACCCGAGATCACTCTTTCCGCAACAACCCGAAAGTCCTCAGCGCGGCCTCCCAATTATGAATATTACGGGTTATAGCCCGATTCGAGATTACGGTCGAGGATTTGAGTACTACTCGCCGAACCTCGAACTCAACGACAACTTCACGCATGTCCATTCCGGCCACACGATTAAGGCGGGGATTAGTCTGACTGGCTATGCATGGTTCGTGCCTAATCCGTTTGCTGCGCTTCCCAGTTTTTCGTTCAGCGGACGATGGACCGGTAACCAAGGTTGGCCAGGACAGCCCAAATCCCAGGGTAACGCTTTCGCCGATTTTCTGTTAGGAGTAGCTGACAGTTCTGCCAGCTCATCCACGGGAAACGACAAGAAATTCTCTGACCGCGACTATGAATTCTATGTTCAAGACACGTGGCAAGCTGCGCGGCGCCTTACGGTCTACTACGGGGTTCGGTACATGTACCAATCCCCTTGGGCGGTCAGAGACAATATCCAGACTCATTTTGACTTTGAGAGAAACAAGTTGGTCTTGCCACAAGAATCAGACACTCCGACCTTTCCTGCCGCCGGAGCGTCCCGTGCGCTGTTCGATGCCTATCTTCCATACATGACCACGACGAAAGCGATAGGGGCACCCCTCCGATACATTCAGCCTGACAAGAACAATTGGGGCCCTCGAGCAGGGTTTGCATTCCGCCCGTTTTCCGACAACAAAACAGTGTTGCGAGGTGGATACGGCGTCTACTATGCGTTTAATCCCGCAGGGCTGGGCACTCTGAACGAGACTGTGACTCCCCCCTGGAAGGGGGCAGGTTTCGGGATTCCGTCTCCACAGAATTACATCAGTGGGCTCCCGGGAACACCGACATCCCCCTACTTGCCGGATATCACTTTCTCAAATCCTTTTCCCACGACCATCGGTACAGAATCGGTCTCCAGCAATCCAAGTATCTTCCCGTTGCAACGGGATTTTCAGAATGCCACCACGCACACTTGGAATTTGACTCTGGAGCGGGAAGTTGGCCAGGACCAAATGGTGCGCCTCTCCTATGTAGGGAGCCGAACCCGTAACATGACTTGGTACTTCTGGGATGTGAATGTCCCGCTAAACCAGATTCCTAACGTGCGAATTCAAGACCAACGTCCCTTGAAGCCATGGGCGGACATCAGTGCAGTCCTGAGCGGTGCCAAACAGAATTTTCATCAGATGCAGGTGGAATTTGTTCGGAGGTTCACGAACGGCTTTAGTGCTCAAGCGGAGTATCAGTGGACCCGCAGCCTCTCGAATGCGGATGATACTGGCGGTCCGCAAAGACCTCAATTCCGAGAATTGGATTACGGCAATACTTCTTTCGTAGCCCGTCATTACCTGGTCTTCAACTACATTTACGAATTGCCTTTTGGCCGTGGGAGGCGCTGGCTTAGCCAGTCCAATAGTGTCGCAGATGGTATACTTGGCGGGTGGCAGATTGCAGGCATTAGCACCTACCGAACCGGTACTCCCTTCTCGGTTCTCTTTCAAGTCCCCTCCAACTACGTTGGTTGGTGGGGTGGACGGGCGGATGCAGTCGCAGGAGCAGATTTCTACTCAGGGCGGCAGGAAGGGCATGATATTGGAAGAGGAGTGCAATGGTTCAATCCTGCCGCGTTCGCGCCACCTCAACCTTGGCAGTGGGGAAACTCCGCTCCATTCTCAGTCTGGGGACCGGGCTTTTGGAACTGGGATCTTAGTGTTCAGAAGAACTTTGGAGTCGCAATTAAGGGTCTAGAAAAGTCACAGTTGCAGTTGCGAGCAGACTTCCTCAATCTTTTCAACCATTTCAACTTGGGAAATCCCACAAGTACCATTGCTGACACTCGCGATGGTGGAGTCCCTAACCCGAGTTCTGGCAAAATTTTTGGAGGGACCGGTAATCAGAGAATAATTCAGGTTGGTCTCAAGTTCTCTTTCTGATTCCACGTCACTGGGCAGAGAAATCTCTGCCCAGTTATCTTTACGATTAACTTCCTAATTCCCTCTGAGTCGGATAATCCTTCCCAATTATCCGACGATTTCCAGCTGACACTGATGAAATCAGGGAGTACGCGAGGAGCGCAACGTGCATTGTCGCTTTACAAGACGTAAGGCCTTGCAAGGAATCTTTGCGGGTTGGGGATTGTTGAAAAACACGCGCGTTTCCCTTTCAAGACCAGCTCCAAACTCTTATCAACTAGGCTTGTTTCAAGCCGACGTCACGCCTCCTTTGGGACACGCCCTTATGGGGGGAGGGATAGCACCGGCCAAGGAAATCAAGGACCGCTGTCGGCGCATGGCTTTGTGATCCTCGGCGCTGGGCAACCCATTGTTTTGGTCGCAGTTGACTGGTGCGAAATTCGCAACGAAGCCTACGACCGCTGGCAAACCGTTCTTGCGCAGGCCGCGAAGACAACAACGGATCGAGTTCTCGTCAGCAGCATTCATCAGCACGATGCACCGGTTGCCGATCTGGAAGCACAGCGCCTTCTCACGACGAACCATTCCCAGGGCAGCATCTGTGATGTGCAGTTCCACGAGCAAGCCGTGCAGCGAGTGGCTCAAGCTCTGAAGACAAGCCTGCAAAAGCCTCGCCGGTTCACTGAAATCGGGCTCGGTCAAGCCAAGGTGGAACAGGTTGCGTCCAACCGTCGCTATGTCGATGCGGACGGGACCATAAAGTTCAACCGGACCAGCGCCACTCGTGACCCGTCCATCCGTGAGAAATCGGAAGGGACTATCGATCCGTGGCTCAAGACCCTCAGTTTTTGGAATGACGGCGAGCCTGTAGCAGCCTTGAGCTGTTATGCAACGCATCCGATGAGTTACTACGGTCAAGGCGGCGTTTCCAGTGACTTTGTAGGAATGGCGCGTCACAGGCGGCTTAAGGACGATCCGAAAGTCGCTCAGATCTACGCTTCTGGTTGCAGCGGCAACGTGACTGCAGGCAAGTACAATGACGGTTCTCCTGCGAATCGTCCGATTCTGGCTGATCGCATGTATCAAGCCATGGTTGCGGCCTGGAAAGCAACGCAACGACATTCTCTGAAGCAAGCTCCACAGTTTCGAACAGTTCCTCTGCGCCTCGAGCCTAGAAATGATGCAGGCTTCACGGTTGAGGACCTCAATCACCGCCTTAAGGACAAGCACTCAAAGCCGTTTGATCAATGTCTGGCTGCGTTGGGGCTAAGTTGGAGAAGACGCGCTGACACGGGTCGAGCGCTCACTGTGCCTGTCCTTGATTTTGGCATTGCCCAGTTGTTGCTGATGCCCGGCGAGTCCTACGTTGAGTATCAACTGGTGGCTCAGAAAATGCGTCCTGGCTCATTCGTCATGATGATTGGGTATGGTGAATCTGCGACAGGGTATGTTCCAACAGACAAGGCACTTCAGGAAGGCGACACCAACCTGAGAGATTGGTGTTGGGTTGGGCCTGGGGCGGAGAAAGCAATAACCACAGCGTTGGAAGGCGCACTGAAACCAAAGAGGTCCGGCTGACAATTTTGGAAGGAGACGCGAATGATTCATGGCGACATTTCGAGCAGCGCAGACACCATTGGTATAGCTGTAGTGAACTACAAGATGCCGCGTCTACACACGCGGGAGGAAGTTCTCTCAAATTGCCGGTCAATTGCTTCGATGATTCAAGGAATCAAACTCGGTCTTCCCGGGATGGACCTTGTCATCTTTCCAGAGTACAGCACGCACGGCATCATGTACGACCAGGACGAGATGTTTGCGACCGCTTCCGAGATCCCCGGTGAAGAGACCGCCATTTTTGCGGAAGCCTGCGGGAAAGCCAAAACCTGGGGAGTCTTTTCCTTAACGGGCGAACGCCACGAAGCGCACCCTCACAAAGCCCCTTACAACACTTTGATCCTGATGAATGATCGTGGAGACGTTGTTCAAAGGTACCGGAAGATTCTTCCGTGGTGCCCGATCGAAGGCTGGTATCCCGGCGGTTGTACCTATGTTTCGGAAGGCCCCAAAGGGCGCGTGAGCCGTAGGGATGAAATGCTAAGTCGCAGTAAAACGGTGCAGTCAATGTTGGTAACACAGACTTAATCCTACCTGTGCGAGTCCGTACTTGTGCAGAAAACGTTGGCAAAACTCCGGGGGCAGTTCCGCTCCGGGGGAGCGTAGCCAGTGCGTTCCGATGGAGCGTAGCGAAGAGGCCAGCCAGCGTTACTCCGAAGGGTGGCGCGTTGGCCTGAGTGACCCTGCGAGCCTCCGCCCTGACGGCGAAGCAGTTGACCCGGCCCCGGCTGGGTCTCCCGGAGAGAAGCGATACGGGTATCCTCTCCGGCACTTCGGGTGATGGGCGTCATCATTTGGAGACAAGGGTGTTTCATCCTGACCGGTGAAGTCCCACGTCGTCTCTGCCCTCGCGGGCAGAGTAAGCACGACCCATAAGGCACAGCCGAAACGGTCCGCCACGCGGCGAACCTTGGAAGCCGTCTCCGGCTCTCAAGGCTCATGGGATGGCAGCAGCGCGGTAGTAGTTCCCGCTCGCGCGGGAATGAAACGCAAAACTGTAGTGAGAGTCTGGCAGCCTGTCGTGTCATGGGATAGTTAGCTGGCTGAGTGAAGCCGCAAAATGGCCCGCCCGTCCTCTTTCGGGCTACTTGGTCTCTGGCTAAGAAACATCCCCAATACCGGCGCGTCGGTCGGGCTCGGCTGTTTCGTTACTGGAGACCTCTCATGTCTAAGATCATCAAAGCCCACTCCCTGACGGGACGTATCACCGACGGGTTGATGCTGGCCAGCTTCAAAGCGGTCAAGCGCAACCGTGGCGCCGCGGGGATCGACAAGGTGAGCCTCAAAATGTTCGAAGCCAACCTTGACGATAATCTCCAAGCGTTAATGCGGGATCTCAAGTCCGGTTCCTTTCATCCTCACCCGCTGCGACGTGTGCTCATTCCCAAAAATGAGACGGAGTTTCGCCCCCTCGGTATTCCAGCGGTTCGAGATCGGGTCGCCCAAGAGGTGGTTCGCCGCCTCTTGTCCCCCATCTTTGAACCCTTGTTCCATCCTGCCTCCTACGGCTTTCGCCCAGGTCGCAACTGCCACATGGCTCTGGAAGCGGTTCTCAAGCTCCACGATGAAGGCTTCTCGTTTTTGCTCGACGCCGACATCAAGGGGTTCTTTGATAACCTCTCTCATGACGTCATTATGCAGGCGGTGGCCCAAAGAGTAGCTGACGGCAACATTCTCCGGCTCGTCGAGAAGTTTCTCACGTCTGGGGTGATGGACAATGGCTTGTTTAAACCCACTACCATTGGCACGCCACAGGGCGGCGTCATCTCGCCGCTTCTGGCCAACATTGTTCTGAACCAGCTGGACTGGCAATTGAATCACGCGGGTCTGCGGTTTGTGCGGTACGCCGACGACTTCGTGGTTCTGTGTCAGACCCAAGACCAGGCCAAAGAGGCACTGACTCTGGTGCAGCAGGTGCTTGAACAGCGGCTCGGCCTCCAACTGAGCCGGGAGAAAACGAAAGTGACCTCCTATGGGAAGGGATACGCCTTTTTGGGGTTTTCCCTCTCCAGCCGTTCGCGGCGCATGCGGCCCAAATCGGTGAAGAAGTTCAAAGACAAGATTCGGGAATTAACCTGCCGTAAGCATAATCTCGACGCCTCGCGGATTGAGGAACTCAACCGAGTCATTCGGGGAACGGCCCAATACTTTGCCACCCGGTTCTTCACGGGTCGGGAAGTGTTCCATAAGCTGGACTCCTGGATTCGCATGCGCCTCCGGTGCATGAAAACCAAGAGAAAGAACACCAACGACAACAAGAAGCCCCGCAACAAAGTCTTTGACCGGCTCGGCTTGCTCACGCTGGAAAGCTTCTGTGTTCAACGGCCATGACAGACGTATCGAATCGGCTCCTCGCCAGGGGCAATCACTGTGGGGTCGCCCGGTGCGTGAAAGACGCACGCCGGTAAATGTGGGGAATCAACCCCACCGCGACAACGGGGAGGGGCTGGCCTTCGGCCTGCCCCTTACCCACTTCAAGATCAGTCTGATTATTTGTGACGACGGCAACTACCCTGAAATCTGGCGAGATTGTGCCATGAAAGGAGCGGAACTCATCGTCCGCTGTCAGGGATACATGTACCCGGCCAAAGAACAGCAAATCCTGGTAGCGAAAGCCATGGCTTGGATGAACAACGTTTACGTGGCAGTGGCGAATGCTTCGGGGTTTGACGGCGTGTACTCCTATTTTGGTCACTCAGCCATCGTGGGCTTTGACGGGCGCACGCTCGGCGAATGTGGTGAAGAAGAGAACGGGATCCAATTCGCAGCGGTGTCCAAGTCGCTGATTCGTGATTTCCGGCAGAATGGGCAGTCACAGAATCATCTTTTCAAGTTGTTGCATCGTGGCTACACGGGAATCATCAACTCGGGAGAAGGCGAAAAAGGTGTGGCTGAATGCCCGTTTGACTTCTACCACACTTGGGTGAAAGCGCCGTTAGAAGCTCAAAAGACGGTGGAAGCCTTGACGAGATCGACCCTTGGGACAGCGCAATGTCCCATTGAGGGACTTCCCAATCAAGCAGAGCGAGTCGCTTGAAGTTGCATTTGGGCCACGAGGATCAATGGCATTCTCTTATCAAGATTTGAACTTACTTTGAGATTGCCTTTGCCTCTTATTTCTCGTCTTGTGTGGATCTTGCCAATCCTGATCGCCGCCTCCTTTTGGAAGTGCTCGTCAAGACAAAAGCAAGGACCACTTTCTCCGCAGGAGGCACTGAGAAGCTTCCGGCTCGACAAAGATTTCAGGATCGAGGTCTTTGCAGCAGAGCCTCAGGTTGTGGATCCCGTTGAGCTCGTGTTCGATGCAGCGGGGCAGGCCTTTGTCGCGGAAATGAGAGACTACCCGCAAGACCCCTTGCCCGGAAAGCCCGCCAGAAGCCGGATTCGTCTCCTGAAAGACACCGATGGGGACGGCAAGATCGACGACGCTGTCATCTTTGCCGACCACGTCCTTCAAGTTACCAGCATGCTTCCATGGAAGGGCGGTCTGCTCGTGACATCAGCGCTGGACATCTCTATTTCAAAGACACCGACGGGGACGGGCGAGCCGACAGTCGCAAGGTGATTTTCACAGGATTTGCGATGGCCAATTCCGAGGCTCGAATCACCAACCTGCGGTATGGCCTCGACAACTGGATCTACGCGGCAAACTCTGGTCAACCGGGAGACATTGCGTCTGTCGAAGTGCCTGGAATGAAAACGGTGTCGGTTTCTGGCGCCGACTTCCGTTTTCGTTTGGACCGCAACCAGTTCGAAGCGGAGTCGGGGAATGCCCAGTTCGGGGTTGCCCTGGATGACTGGGGAAACCGATTCATCACTCAGAACACGGTTCACGTTCAGCATGTTGTCATACCGAGACGTTATCTGAATCGCAATCCCTACCTCATCAGCGGTTCGCCTTCGCAGGATATTTCGGATCACGGCAAACCATCCGCCCGAATGTTTCCGGAAACCCGCCCCGAAGAGTGGCGTGAGCGTCGCACTCAGATGCGGCAGCAACGCTACCAGGAAAATCGTGTCGACCGGATTGAGATCGCAGGCGGCTTCTTTACAGCGGCATCCGGGGGCACGATCTACGGCGGTGACCAGTTTCCAGGCAGCTTTCGGGGCAGCCTCTTCACCGGAGACGTTAGCGGAAACCTCGTGCATCGCGACATTCTGCATCCCGAGGGAGCTTCTTTTGTCGCCAGTCGTGCCGATTCCGAGCGCGACCGAGAGTTTCTGGCTTCGACAGATCCTTGGTTCCGGCCTTGCAACTTTGCCAACGGACCCGATGGGAACCTCTACGTGGTTGATATGTACAGAGAGATCATCGAGGGTCCCGACTTCATTCCGGAGGAGCTGAAGAAGGGAGTCGATTTTTACAGCGGAGACACTCTGGGTCGCATCTACCGAGTCGTTCCGAAAGAAGCACCATCGGTCAGACGCGTGGAGACCTATCTCGACAAAGCCCCATCCACTGAACTCGTTCGCTTCCTGTCCCACCCCAATGTGTGGTGGAGACTGACAGCGCAGCGCCTCATCGTAGAAAGACAAGACAGATCACTCGCTCCGGCTCTCAGGGAAGCCTCGTTGCATTCCGATTCCCCGCCAGCACAAATTCACAGCCTGTATGCGCTGGAAGGTTTGAACAGCCTCGACGCATCCGTGATTCGGCCCTTGCTCAAAAGTCCCAGACCCGAAGTCCGTGAACACGCAGTCAGGCTAGCCGAAGGGTTTCCGGAGCTTGCGAGAGATCTGATTGCCCTATCTCGCGATCCGGCGGTGAGAGTGTGTTTTCAGGTCGCGCTCAGTCTGGGTCAGTTCTCAGGAAAGGAAATGGCTCGGGCTCTCGCGCAAATCGCATCGATTCACTTGGACGACGGTTGGTTTCGGACAGCGATCCTGAGTTCACCGGTCGGTTCATCGTTGGAACTGCTCAAACTGGTCGTGGGAGAAAGGGTAGCGAGCAGCGAAGGCATGGCAAGTTTCCTAAAAGAGATCTCGTCGGTTGTCGGCGCGAGGCGTAGAAGAGGCGAAATCGAAGGAATCCTTGCTTTGCTGGATCGGACGAAGCCGATGCAAAGCAAAGAACTCCGGACCGCCGTTTTCTCTGGCTTGGCCAGAGGGCTCAGTGTAACCCGAGTGAGGGGTCTCAAGAATCCCCTGGCCGAGCGCCTGATCAGCCGGGCCTTGGCAGATCCATCCGAAGGTCTGCAGACCGCAGCTCGGGAACTGGCAAGGCATTTCGATCTTGCCGGGTTTGTAGCCAACGCTGAGAGGGAAGCACTGGACGCCGCTCTTTCCGTCGACAGGCGCGAACGGGCCGTTCAGTCGCTTGGCGGAGCTTCGTTCTTCCAGATGAAGCGGGTGTTTGAACGGCTTGTGGCACAGCCACTGGAGCCCAGTCTGTTGAAATCGCTGATCACTTCAATTGCGGGTTTTGATGATTCCGAAGTGGCTAACCTGTTGATCAAGAACTGGAACCGGCTTGGACCGGGAGCTCGAGACACTGCGCTCGATCGACTACTGAATCATCGCGACCGTGCACAGCAACTTCTGACTGCCCTTGACAAGCGTCAGATCGAGACCGCTGCCTTGACACCCGCCAGACGAGAGAAGCTTCTCCAGCACCCCGACGATCGGGTGCGAAGGTGGGCCGCGCGGTCACTGACACTCGAGACCAGTGAACGAGAGGCGATTGTCGAGAGGTACCGGCCGAGTTTGTCCCAAATCGGCGATGTTAGGCGAGGCCGGAGTACCTTCGAAAAACACTGCGCGACTTGCCACTGGCCCAAAGGAGGTCACCAGGTGGGGCCAGACCTGTCGGGCGTTAGCAGCAACACGAAAGCTCAATTGCTGCAATCCATTTTGGATCCGAGCAAGACCGTTGAGCCTCGTTACCGAAACTACATCGTGATCGACAAGGAAGGCAGGATTCACGATGGCCTCATCGTCGCTGAAACCAGCGGAGCCATCACCATGCGTTCCGGCGAAGTCGATGACCACACTGTGTTGCGTTCGATGATCGCGGAGATGCGCGCGTCCAGTGTCTCCCTCATGCCCGAAGGCTTTGAGAAGAGCATAGACCTCGGTTCGATGACCGACCTCATCGCTTTCCTGCAAGGTGGCGACTTGCAAAAGCATTGAGCCGGACCAAGCGCTTGGTGCCTGCGAAACGTCAAGACCGCCGACGTGCGTTGGTAAGCCTTGCATGCGCCAGGTTAGCGAAATCTGAAGGAGGCTTCTTGCGAAGAGTTACGATCTGGATTCTTTGGCTGCTGACGAGTTGCGTTGCATTGTTTTCGCAAAACTATCCAGGGCACTGGAAAGGCAAATGGATCTGGATCTCGGGAGAAGCTCATCCGATCAATTTTTTCTTGATGGCACGGCGCAGCTTTGAGCTTCAAGCTATGCCCCGGGCGGGCCGGCTGCTCATTACTGCCGGCGACCGCTATATGCTCTATGTCAATGGACAATATTTGGGGCGAGGACCCGCTCGCAGCGATGCGCGCTGGACCTCTTACGACACCTATGAACTGGGCCCTGAACTCCGAGTTGGGAGGAATACAATCGCGGTCCTCGCCTATCACTACGGCGTTGCGAATTCGTACTCACGTGACGAGCGTTCCGGGCTTTTCGTTCAAATGGAGCTGACCTCTTCTGACGGCGCCAAGAGCGTCATCGGGAGTGGCCGTGACTGGCGAGTTCGCCAGGCACGAGGTTGGAAGCAAGCGGGCAAGCCTCCCAACAGTGAGATTTATGATTCGAACGCCGATCCCGCAAATTGGAATGACCCTGGTTTGGATGATTCCACTTGGGAACAGGCGTATGAGATTCCTTCGACCGACACACCGTGGAGTTACCTGGAGCCACGACAGACGCCGCCCCTGTTGGAAGAGGAGACGTTTCCTCAAAAAGTCTTTGAAGCCGGGGAGGTTATGGAGCTGGGCCATCGGCTTGGAGAAGCAAGAATTGCCGAACGGTTGGCCTTGGAACCGCACTTCCCATTGGAATTCACGAGACTCGAACAACCCGACGCCGTCCTGAAACACGATGGGAATCCCGCAATCATCCAGAGTGCTCCCTATAAACTCGGCGAAAGAATCAGGAAAGGTGTTCGCTCCCCGTATCTGATTCTGGACTTTGGACGACCCATCTTCGGTTTCCCGCTAGTGAGGCTCAAAGGTCCTGCCCAGGGAATTGTTGAAATGACTTATGACGTCAACCTTATCAATGGTCGCCCGCTGCAACTGTTGGGAGGGGTTCGCTATGGCGACCGCTACACCATGCGTGAAGGCGAGCAGACCTGGCGAGTCTTCGAATACAAGGTGTTTCGCTATCTCCTGATCGTGTTTCGCAACGTCGACGTACCGGTGTCGGTTGATTCAATCAGCGTCCTTGCTTACAACTACCCTGCAAAGAGGAAGGGAAGCTTTGAATGTTCTGACCCCGTGCTGACCAAGCTCTGGAAGGCTTCGGTGGATACCACGTATCTGCATATGGAAGACACGCTGGTTTGCGATGCGGTTCGCGAGCGTTTGGCCTGGATCGGCGATGGAGCGCATGGCCTGTACGGGATCTACGCGGGTTATGGTGATATTGCTCTGACGGACTGGTTCTTTCGACTGCTGAAGCGCGGGGCCTTGGCCGATGGCATGCTTCGCATCTATTATCCTGGGTCCGAGCCGCCGGTCGGGGGACGACCCAGGTCCCCGGGCCGGTCGTCTACCGCGTACGAGAATCCTCAAAACATCCCGCAATTTGCGCTCTTCTATGGAATGTTTGTGGCCGAACACTACCGGTATTTCGGCAAGAAGAAATTGCTCGAAGAACTATACCCAGCACTGGTTGGCGTGGCCGAGTGGTGTGAGCGGCACAGCGACGATACGGGATTGCTCTACAGCCTGTCTAACCTCTCCTTTGTTGATTGGGTTCCGACCGAGATGAACGGAGCCAACTTTGAGACGAACGCCCTCTATTACAACCTGCTGGAGGACATGAGCGAGCTGGCGACAGAGTTGGGTAAGCCCAGAGACTCTGAACGGTGGAAACTTGGCGCGGCCAGAATCAGGAGTTCGCTCCAGAAGCTGCACTGGAACCCACAACGAGATCTCTTCGTAGATAGTGTCATTGATGGAAAGCAATCTCCGATCCTTACTGAACTCTCAAATGGCATGGCGCTCCTTTTTGGCATCGCCACTCCGGCGCAGGCATCCAAGATCGTTCGCAACTTGACGAATCCTCCCGGCGATCTTTTCTTGTCGACGCCACTCTATTTCCACTACGTTCTTGAAGGCCTCATTAAATCTGGTGCCTCCGCGGCTGCCTTGCAGTTCATGCGGGATCGTTATGAACAGATGATGAGCGTCTCGGATGTTCCCACGATGCTCGAGTTCTGGAGCCCTTACGTCAGAGCTTGGACTCCCAGCGGGCAGATCAGTGACTTGAAGTCTGGCTACAGTGGACAAGTAACCAGTCCCGCTCACTCGGGTTCGGTCGGTCCGGCATGGACCCTCTCAAAACACGTCCTCGGTGTGTATCCGATAGGGCCAGGATTTCAAAAGTGCCGGATAGGACCGGAGCTTGGTCATCTGCAATGGGCTAGAGGAGTGTTTCCGTCAATCCGCGGAGACATTTCCGTTCGTTGGGACCACAAGCCTGACCGGTTCACCCTGGAGGTGAGTGTGCCCACTGGCCTCGAAACGGACTTGACGCTGCCGCACGGGTCCTATCGCGAAGGACAGTTAGTTCACAACGGAAAGCAATATGATCTCGCAAGAGCCAAGTTACCCAAAGACATCGTCGTGGCCGACGGAAGGATCGTTGTCAAAGTAGTCGGTGGCGGCCATCGCTTGGAACTGCTAGGCCCACCAAGATAGGGCTGAGATCCACGATAGGTACTCGATTTGTAGGTCTGCTTCTCTCCATTTTTCGATCAGTTTGAAGACACAGGAGACATTTCAGTACGTATCAATCATTCTGAATAGAAAGCCGGGCTATTTCTTGAGGCAACACAATGTATTTCAAGTGCGGAGAAAAGTCTCTATTGCAAATGGCAGGTGTGGCGAAGCAGCGGCCAGCGTGATTGTTGATGCGCATGATTTCCAATTTCTGCCCGCCAGTTGGAATTCACCAACAGGTGATTTGTAGAAAGGGGTTTCTTAGAGTGAGGCTGCTCCGACAGGTTCTGATTTAGGCGACCAGTGAGGCGATGATGAAGAGTCACCAGATAAGTGAACAAGATGGAAAAGATCGACGTCGTTTCCTGCAGGAACTTGGAACTGTTGCTTGTGCAGGAACCTTCTTGGCACGTCCTATTGTTAAAGGGACGACCTCTCAGCAGACCTTTCTGGCTCAGAAGGGACAAGCCAATGGCGCGATTGTAATTGGCAACAGCTGTGACAAGTTCTACCGGTGGGTGGCGGAGGAAGTGAAGCGCTATTTGTGGCTGCTGAGCGGAGCAGACTTTGCCATAGCCAGCGCAGCAAAAGCTCCCGGGCGAGGGGTGCAAATACTGTTGGGAGGGCCCGGATGCAATGAGCTAACGGCCGCAGCCCAGCGGCAGAGGCACGTCGACTTTTCCGGATTGAAGCAGGACGGCTTTCTCTTGCAAAGCATCGCGATGGAGGGCAAGTCGGCTTTGGTGGTCGGTGGAAACGATGAGGCCCCAACAATGTATGCGGCTTATGAGCTGTTGGAGCGGCTGGGAGTGGTATTTCAGCTGACAAATGACATCATTCCTGAGCGGAAGCCGGATTTGATGATTCCGGCAATGAGCGTGAGGATGGAACCGGTATTGAAATACCGGGGACTGCACATTCGTCACTTTGTGATGCCTTGGATGGGAATGGACTATTTTCGGAAGTTTTTGGATCAACAAGCCAAGATGAAATCTAACTATCTAGAGTTCTATTGGTATGTTGGAGGTCCTTGGCTGGAATACTTCCATCGCGGGGAGAGAAGTCTCATTGGCGATATCTATCCCAAGGAATCTGGGTATGCCACCTGGAGAATCAACACGGGCACCTTTACAACAGCTGACGTCAAAATCGGGAAGGGACACTTCAACGAAAGTCGAGCCTGTGCTCCAGAGTTCCAGGACCTGGAAACTGCAGGAGAAGCTTACCGTGCCGCCAGAACACTGCTGAAGCAAGTGATCGATTACGCTCATGGGCGCAAGATCCAGGTGTGGCTAGGCATGGGAGATTGTCCATCTGTTCCGCCGAACCTTGGTAGGTTCGCCAAACACCGTAAACGCTCACCAGACGTTGGCACCATCATTTCTCCAGGCGATCCTACGGCTGTGGAGATCTGGGCCGCAGCTGCAAAGAGCATGATCGAGACTTATCCAGAAGCTGACGGCCATTGGATCTGGCTAGCAGAGGACTACTACCTCAGTGAAGACCCAGAGACAAGGAGGACAATCAGTCAGTATGACAATTACCGAAAGCTTATCCCTAGCCTTGAGGAGATTCGACAGCTGGGTTACGACCGGCCGACCACCCAGGCGCAGATCGATTACGACGTCGGGCTGATTCATTGTGGAAGCAAGATCATTGAAGCTGTTAGGCGCAGCAACAAATCAGTCAAGCTCGGAATTGCATTGCTCGGAAGGTCTTATCTTTTTCGAGCCCTGGATTCCTTAATGCCTAAGGATGTTGCTTTTTCGAGCATGGAGTCTTCTGGGGTCTGGAACCGGCATTCCAAGGTGCCGATGGAACTTTTTGGCGGAATGGGTGGTCGGCAATTGTGGCTGATCCCCCGCTTGGATGACGATGAGAGCGAGTTGGGAATGCAGTTCAATGTTGGTCTCTATTATCATGATCAGGTCGTGGAGGGAAGTTTGAAGAATGGAGTTGCAGGTATCGCACCCCAAACGGGGAAGACCCGTGGATTGGAACATAACGCGAGGTTCATCGCTGAAGGAGCATGGAATCCAACGTTAACGCCTGCCGACTTCTACTATGCCTACGCCAAGAAGGTCTTTGGAGAGCGTTCAGCCACTCACATCGGCAAGGCATTCCTTAAACTGGACGAAGCTGAGTCGCATATGGGATGGAGAGGTTTCGGTAACTTTCTTAACTATGCCGACACAGCGGAGATCACTCTCATGGGTCTTTTTGGGAAGCAATCGAATCCCTTTGAAGGTCCAGATGAAACTATCCAAAAAGCTGCTCCACACTTTCATGCTCCCGAGCATCTTGACACCAAGAAGGACGAGCCTCTATGGGTCCAGGCCAATCGGTATAAGCACAATCTCTTTGGTGAGACTATTGATCTGCTGATGAACAGCATTGATCATCTATTGCAGGGCGAAAGCAAGATCCTAACCGGATCGAAGAATGAATGGGAGTACATCGTGGGTAAGACGAGACAGCTGGTATTGCATCTCGAGACGATACGGACGCTTCTGGCTGGTTACCTCGCCTATGACAAGGCTTTTCAAAGCAGGCGGAGTGGGGATGAAAAAGGCTTTGCCGACCAATTGCAACTTGCCGAATCTCTCTTTTATCAGGCACGAGATCGGTCTAGAACGACAGCGAACCACATTGCCCTTAACATAGATGACCCTTCGGAGAAATACATTCTATTTAGGTACAATGTGCGTTTTGTGTTGCCCATTGAGGAATTCTGCAAATTCATAAGAAACGTGGTGAACTTCCACCACGGGCAACCTTACTGGGAAAAGGTTAATTGGGATGTAATACAGCCGCGAAGCTGGATGGCGCCATAGCTGGCCCGCGCTCGACTTCTGGCTTCCCGCCTATTTCTCGCGAACATGTGTCTGACGTCATCACCAGGCGAGGCATTCACAATGCAATGCGAAACATACGACTCGGATGCCGAGCATGCGTTGGGGTACTTATTTTCTACGGTAGCCGAAGCAGAATAGAGATCGGTTCGTTCGCACAAAAACACGACCGTTTGACAACGCTGGGGTTGCAAAGCATTCCTCTCCAAGGGAGTTCGTCGCAATGACTTCCCAATCGCGTCCCGCCCTCAGAGCCACAATGTTGCCCTGTTGACTAACGACAAAGACTTTCCCATGTCCTGCGACCGGCGACGCAAAGTAAGGCTCCAAAACATTGGATAGACGTCCCTGCTTCAGTACATTTCCTGAAGGTGCATCCAATGCCGTGAGAATTCCACCTTCCTTCAGCAAGTAAAGAACACCTCCATACAAGAGCGGCGTTGGTACGTTCGGGACAGCTTTTCTGTAGCGCCAGACCGTAGGCTCTTCATTTTTTGAACTGTTAGAGCGCGGCACAATAGCTACGACTTCACTGTGGGCTCTTGCGGAGTCTAGCAAGAACTGATATTCCTGCTTGCTAACATAGCCGTCTCCGTTGATGTCAATTTGAAGAAAAACGCTCCGCAAAAAAGAATGTACCGCACTCTCATCCGCAGATACTTTCCGGTCTTGATTAAGGTCAACGGATTCAAGGATTGAACTAACTGATGGAAAGTCGCTGCCACCCTCTCCTGAGGATTGGTAGCTTGTGAAAATGATCTCCCGCCCTGAAGCCTTACCAGCGACAGGACTAGACTTGGGCTGCATAGGGAACCCCCCGACCCACCACTCTTTTGTTCCTGTGCTGATGGAATAGGCGGCGAGTTGGAAACCACCGCTCACGATCAACTCAAGTATGTTGTCATCTCGGCGCACTAACACAGGTGTCGAATACGCTGCTCCGACAATTTCTTGACGACTGCACTTCCAACGGATGAGCCCCGTGGAAGTTTCAACCGCTACCAAAAAAGATCCGACATCTTGATCGCAAACGAGAAGAACAAGGCTCTCCCCAAGAATTGGCGACGATGCCATGCCATGGCTGTTTCGAAAGGGCCCCAATGGAAGGCGCCAGCGCTCTTTTCCATCCGACCGATAGCAAACCAAGCCGAACTCGGGAAAAAAGGCGTAAACCTGCTGACCATCTGTAGTCGGGGTTGGCGTCGCAGAGCCGTTATTTGGGTGGTGAGGCAGGCGCTGGCTGCGCTCGATGGAGCGAATCCAGATATGCCTTCCTGTGTTCGTGTCAACGCAGCCAGTCAGCAGATATTTGTCGTCTGCCGCAGTATAGTATAGGCGCTCTCCGGCAATCACGGGAGACGAGTGGCCTTGAGAGATACGAATTTTCCAGAGTAAATTCTTGTCTTCTCCGAAATGAATCGGGAACTCAGCTGCTGACTCTGAAATGCCAGAGCCGTTGGGCCCCCGAAATCGAGGCCAATCCTGCGCCACCGCCAAGGGAACCAGACAACAAACAACCATGAGAAGTGGTAGCACACTCATTGGTGAACAACTTGTCCAAAGTGATGGCACACGTTAATGCGTTCGCCTCGACGATCTGTAGTGGTTTGGCCCCAATCATCTCCTCATGGAATATGGAATCATCGGAGCGGGCTTCCACAACAACGACGAGCTGAAGGCCAACTTGCCTTCGGGCCAACCGATTGGACTTTAGATCAATGGTCTATTGGAGTCTGCTGGAGCAGACTCCGCCCTTTTGAGCCTCGCCCTCGTGCACAGAGTAGATCGGCAGGGAAGGTTGATGATCATCCTTCCATTGCTTCTTTCTATTTCCGTGACCCCAGCAGGTTGATTTCTGAGTTCCTTGCGCGATGACCGAGACAACGTTGCTATAACTTTGATGCCTTTGATCCGTTTTGTGAATTGAGGAATCACTTGCTGGCCTGCCGTTTCGTCCGCCGGTTCATCTTCCACCACTTTGGAAAGAGGCAGAATCATCAGATGGTGTGTCGACTCCAAATACATGTCTCACATGAGCCGCACCGGCGTTCCCCGGCGCAAGAACTGAGGTCTCCCCTGTCACGAGCGCCAGCTGCGCCCGACGGCGGGGTTAACGATTGAGTCCTGTGGCCACATTCCCTGATACAGATCGATAATGTTTTGCGCTGCTTTAGCCGCCATGTCTACGGACGACTGAATGTCGACTCCAGCCATATGCGCTGTGACTACGACATTCTCCAACTGAAACAACGGATGCTCGATAGGCGGCGGTTCTTGTTGAAACACGTCAAGTCCGGCACCAGCGAGATGACCCGACTGGAGGGCAGAGACTAAATCCTCTTCTACGACCAGCCCTCCGCGAGAAGTATTCAGCAGAAAGCTTCCGGGCTTCATTCGCGAAAGCGTCTCGCGATTGATTAGACCGCTTGAGGAAGGCGTCAGTGGCAGATGTAGGCTGACGTAGTCAGCGTGAGCCAACAAAGTGTCAAGATCGACTAACTCAATCCCGGAAGTCCGAGCATACGCCAGGTCAGGTGCTGAGTCGTACGCCAGTAGCCTCATTCGAAACTGAGCGGCTCGCAATGCGACACTGCGGCCAATGCGTCCCAGCCCGATCATGCCAAGTGTCCTGCCGCGCAACGGCACTAAAGGGGCCTTGGTCCAAACTCCTTGCCTCACTTCTCGGTTCTGGCGGATTAACGATCGGCTCAGCGCCAGTAATAGAGCCAGCGTATGCTCGGCGACTGCTTCGTGATTACTCGCAGGGGTGATTGTGACAGCGACTCCGCGACGCGTGACAGCGTCTAGGTCAATCCGGTCAATCCCAACCCCCCAACGTGATATCACTCGCAGATCCGGCAGGCTTGAAACCACGCTCTCGGAATATGGCTCCCCTGCGGCAATGGTAGCAGCGGCCCCACGCAGAGCCAGGATAGTTTCCATCTCTCCCGTCAGATCTCCTCGATCCGGATAGTGCACCTCGAAACCGGCTTTGTGCAGCATTTCGACGTGCGGACCTGTCACTCCGAACAAGGCTGCAGGCATAATCAACACGCTCGGCATTGAAATCCTCCATAAAGTGATGCTGCTGGTGATCTCCTGCTGGGCTGGCGGAGTGTCTTTCCACAGCAGCGGAAGGAAGAGGCGGGCACTGGGTTTCTGGCCTGATTGCAGAAGAGGAAGACTTTTTCCTTCTGTGGCAGTCCGTTTGATGCCGTTTCAGAATCGCAGATAACCGAACTTGTTAACGCGCACGTGGAAACGTACTTTTTTGAACAGGGGCCGGTTTAGAGATGTGATCAACATCATCGCCGCAGGCGTTTTCGGGATAGCTGGATTTTTG
>JAKEER010000217.1 GCA_022616615.1 Acidobacteriota bacterium | reverse complement strand
CTCGTTTCCGCGAGGTCTGAAAGCCCGAAGCGCCAGCGAGGGTAATTGCGACTGGCCCTCGCTGGCGCTTCGGGCTTTCAAGGTCACTGCGCTGGGGATATCAAGGGCGAAGCCCTTGGCTGCAGATTGGACGTTTTTCGGGCTCCCCTGAGATCAGGAGGGGAAGTGCCGCGCAACGGCACGGGGGTGGTCTGAAGGGTGACTCGAAACTCATCATTCGAGCGTTTCGTGTCGAAGATGCAAGTTTGTGACACGAAGCACTCGATTAGAGGTTTCCGCAAAGACCGGTCGCACCACCCCGGCGCAGGCTGCGCCAGCGCCCGCCCCTCCTCAGCCGAGGAGGGGAGCCACAATGTCCAATCTCCAGATCAAGGGCGAAGCCCTTGGCTAGTCAATAACGTTGGTGATTCTTCCTAGGCTGCCAATTGCCGCTTCGAGTTTCCGTGTCACAACCTCAGGATCTTCATTGACGCCGAATCGCAACGGGTTTCCAATCGTGACGGACACCCTTCCGGGACGGAGGACGAAAGCCCACAGGGTTCGCCTGCGTCGCTGCCGAAGTTCGAACAGACCGTCTAACTTCACCGGGACGACTGGAGCACGCAGCCCTGCGGCCAGCAAACCAATGCCTTTTCGAAACGGTTGCACAGCGCCGTCTGCGGTCAAGCGTCCTTCCGGAAAAACCAGCAGATGATAGCCTCGGTCCATAACTTGCCCGGCAAAGGCAAAGCTCCTTCGGAAGCCGCTTCTTTGGGGAAGAGGAAAAACATTGAGGGCCAAAACCGCCAGATAGTAGAAGCTCTTCAATCCCGCCTGACGAGCGAAGCCTGTATCAGCTACAGGATGCCGCCAACCGCGGAGGCGTTCCCCATCCATCGCAATGGCCACGCGAATCCTGTGCTTTCTTGGTAATGCCGCCAGGATGACACCCGGGTCAGCATAGGTCACGTGGTTGGAGACGAAAAGTGCCGGTTCGTTTAGTGCTTCCAGGCGCTCGATGCCCGACACCTCAATGCGGCTGAGCATGCGCGCCAGAGGCAGAATCAGACTCTCGAAAAGCATCACACGAATCCATCTCACCACGCTGTTGAGCGGCCAGCGCGGGTAAGGATATGGCGACTGCTCAGAGACGTGTACCGGGTCGCCAGCATCGAGTGGGATTGCTTCCTCGGAAGGCTCGCGCTTCGAGTTTTCTAGCCTGCCGGAAGCGGGCTCATCAACGATGTCCCTCCGTACGTCCTCACTCCATCGGACATGCAGCCGGTCTTCCAGATCGCCTAGGGTTAGCGCAGAAGTTATCTCGGCTTCGTCGAGTTCAATCTGATAATAGTCCTCCAACAAACTTAGTAGTTCCACACGGCCGAGCGAATCAAGCTTCAGATCGGCATCCAGCCGCAAGGAGCGGTCCGTTCGAGCCGGGACTTCACCCGTAACCTTTCCTATCAGAACGGCTAGAGCAGCAGCGCCTTCTTTTCCATCCTGGCTGGAGCCAGCGGCTTCAACACCCGACACCTGCGAGCGGGCCCAGGCAGTCAGCGCTGGCTTGCGCACCTTCTGCGTCGGCGTCCGCGGAAAGTCAGGTTCAGGCCAGATCAGCCATCGCCGGATTTGCTGGTGCTGTGCGAGCTCCCGATTGGCCTTTTCCACCGGCTCTGATGCGTTGCCCGACGGGTGCTTCAGCAAAAGGATGGCCACCGGCTCAGGCCCCTGCCGTCCGTCTACCCCGACCACGGCGCTGGCACGGACCTCCGGCTGGCGGTTCAATGCTGTTTCGAGGTCTTCTGGATGGATATTGACGCCGGCCGCTGTAACGATCAGGTCCTTCTTGCGTCCCTGAAAATAGAGATGGTCTCCTTCGTCTGGTTGCGCCAGGTCACCTGTGTGCAGCCAGCCTTCCGCGTCGGTCAACGGCTTCACGCCCCCGCTCCAAAAGCCCGGAGAGATGTTGTCACCACGAACGAGGATCTCTCCGTCGGCAGCTACCCTTACTTCTGTTCCAGGCAGGGCTCTGCCGATGGAACGCTTCTTTGGCTTGAAAGGGTGCGCGACGCTGACCAGCGCTGCCGTCTCAGTCATACCGTAACCTTGAACTAAGGCGAATCCCAGGCCGTTCCAGAAGGCTTCGGTGCTGGCTGGCAAGGTCGCCCCCCCGGAGACAAAGGCCCAGAACTTCCATCCAAACTTGCGATGCACGTGGCGCCAACGCCACACTCGACGAAGGAAGGATTCCTCTTCTGGAGGGTGCAATTGAAAGTGGCGTCCAGCATGGGCTACCTGGACGCGCTCGGGGTAGAGCGGGCGCTCCTGCGCACGCTTGCTTTCTTCCGGAGACGAAACGCGCTCGGGAGCGCGCGTTCCACCATTCTGTACGCCACTTTCAGTTGCATCCTCTTCTGCACCCTTGGTTGCCACCTCTGGGCCCACCTCCCGCTCCAGCTTTTCTTTCAGGCTGTCCAGGAACCTCGGCACAGTAACGACTACCGAAATCCGCCGCCCCTTCACAGTTTCGATCACTTCGCCAGGGTTTAACGAATTCTGGAAGTGAACTTCGCCCCTCAAAAGTTGAGGCACAAAGACGCCCATGAATTGCCCGAAGACGTGGCTCAACGGAACCAGATTCATAAACCGGACCGGGTGAAACAAGCGTTCCCATCGAAGATATTTCTGAATCTCCTTTTCCAGTGGGACCAGATTTGCGAGAAGGTTGCGATGCGTCAGACAGACACCGCGCGGCTCGGCCGTGGTTCCAGATGTGAAGATAATCTCGACGAGATCATCCGGCCGAAGATTTTCAGCAGGCACAGCGTCGGCTGTCCATGAAGCCGGCGGAGCAGTATCAATCGACAAAGCAGGTAGGTCGCCGAACAAGCCCTGGCTATCGAGAATGGTGCCGGCCAGGAGAATTTTGGCTTCTACCTGCTGTTGCACTCGCGCAGCAAAACCCGGCTCTGAACGGGCATCCAGCGGAACGACCACAGCGCCCCGCAACAGACAACCATAGAAGGCGGCAACCCAGTGGGCAGAATTCTCCGCCCAGAGCAGCACGCGGTCGCCTTTCATAATTTTCCGAGCAGCCAATTCGGCAGCCCAGCGGGCCGCGAGCTCTCCGATTTGCTGATAGGACCAGCGCACTGTGCGCAACCCGCACCGGTCCACATACGCAGTTTCGCCGTTGTGGGAGAAATGTCGCTGGAAGTAGCGGAGCAGGGTATTTCGGCTGTCTTGCATACATCGATAGAACTACTGAGGATCGCAGAATTATAGTGACGAAATTCGTTGTCTATCGAGAACCTTAATCGACCTCGGTTCCCCTCGCCCAACGCGCCCCCAACGCGGGAGAGGGCCAGGGGTGAGGGGGCGAGCACACGGCTGATTGATCCTGCGGGGCTCCAAACCCCAGCGCTGAGTTCCGCGTGCTGATCCACTCTATCGGATTCCCCCTCTCCCCCAGCCCCTCTCCCGCGTTGGGGCGAGGGCAGCCGAATCCAGGCAAACACGGGAGTTGTCAGTATAATTCGCGATGTTCAATAGATCGAATCTGGAGCGCCCCGGCCCAACCAATCAAAAATCCTCGCCAGCCAAGGGCTGCCGGGCTTGATATCCCAGCTTCGGTAGCCACGATTGCCGCGCTTTCTGTGGCAATCATGGGCAGTTCGTTGCCATCCCCGAAGAGCCCGCGCTGAGAAAAGCACTCAGCGTGACTACCCAAGCGAGAACCAAACTCTCGGGACACCGTGTACAGCGGTCTAAAGACTCGAACTCTCACATCGGCAAATCATGCTGAAATAAGGTCACAAGACAAAATGATTTCTTGAAATGTAATTCTGAATAAAGTAATTTTGCCGAGCGCCACGGGAGGGCCAATGGACTTCTTCATGGACGATGCCGACTGGCAACTGCTCCAACTCGTGCAGGAGAACGGCAAGATGGCCTATGCCGATCTGGGTCAGCGCGTCGGGCTATCGGTCTCAGCCGTGAACGAACGCCTCAAGAAACTGCAGACGGCCGGAATAGTCCGCGGTTACGTTGCGCGCCTAGATCCTCAAGCACTAGGGTTGGGTATATGTGCGTTTGTTCAGATTTCCATCAACAGGCCGGCAGATGAAGCGGCGTTTCTGAAGCAGATCGCCACCCTGTCTGAAGTACAGGAGTGCCACCACATCACCGGCGAGTTCTCGTATCTTCTAAAGGTGCGCGTTCGCGGCACTGCCGAACTCGAGGCGCTCATCAAAAACAAGATCAAGACGTTGAACGGGATCGTGCAGACCCACACGCTCATCGCCCTTTCCACTGCCAAGGAAACTCCCGCTCTCTATCTCGAGGGCCATCCGGAGACGAGAAAGAGAAAACGCCGATGAGTTCAGCGATATTGACTCGACGAACGGTAAGATATACCTCTGCTGCGGAAATTGAAACGCGCATTGCAGATTTTGAGGTCTGCCGCATTCCCATCGAAGAATGGACGCATCACGCTCAACTGACGATGGCACTGTGTTATCTGCACCGCTATTCAGAAGCCGATGCTGTCGAACGCATACGTACCGGAATTCAGCGCTACAACCGGGCCAAGAACGATCCAGCCAGGCCATCCACGGGTTATCATGAAACGATCACGCTGTTTTGGATTGAGATCTTGCGCCGGCACTTGAGCGCGTCGGGTGAGAGCGACATTGCAAGCCTCGCGGACGGACCTGCCGATAGCTGGGCACATAAGGACTTGCTCTTCGAATACTACAGCCGGGAAGTTTTGTTTTCAGACCAGGCTTGTGCGAGCTGGGTGCCGCCGGATTTGAAGCCTTTGCCGCCAGCAGAAGTCTACGGAAGACTGCCAGAAGCAGGAGGATGCCGTGAAATCGCCGTTCAAGAGCCTTGAAACGAAACTGATCCACGCCGGAGAGCCTGAGCCTCGCATTCAGGGCGCCGTTGCGATGCCCATCTTTCAGTCGGCAATGTTTCAGTACGCGGGCGAAACCAGTTATCACGACCTGAAATACATTCGCCTCAATAACACGCCCAACCATGTTGCGCTTCACCAGAAGCTGGCTGCACTGGAGAACGCTGAGGCGGCTTTGGTCACCGCCAGCGGCATGGCGGCCATCTCGACGAGTCTTCTCACCGTGCTGAAGGCGGGCGATCACTTGCTGGCTCAGAATTGTCTTTACGGTGGAACCTACGACTTGGTGACTCGCGACTTCCCGTCATTTGGGCTCTCCTATGATTTCATCGACGCGGAGCGGCCGGAAACCTGGAAGCCGTTGCTGAAGCCGAATACCAAGGCGATTTACGTTGAAACGATGACGAATCCGCTCTTGCAGGTGGCCGATCTCGAAGCCGTGGTGGAATTGGCCAAAGCGCACGGATTGATTTCGCTCATCGACAATACGTTTGCCAGTCCAGTGAATTTCTGCCCGTTGGAGCTCGGCTTCGATCTGTCCATTCACAGCGGCACCAAGTACCTCAATGGTCATTCCGACATCGTTTGTGGGGCTGTGTTGGGGCAGGCAGCCTTGATTCAAAGGATTACCCATCGGTTGAACCATCTGGGAGGCACTCTGGATCCGCACGCAGCTTATTTGTTGCATCGCGGCCTGAAGACCCTGGCGCTCCGTGTGAGACATCAGAACGAAAGCGCTTTGAAAATCGCCCGCTTCCTAGCAAGACATTCTGCGGTGGTGCGTGTGAACTACGCCGGGCTGGAATCCCACCCGGGTCACGCCCGCGCACGGCAGCTGTTTGCGGGGTTTGGGGGCGTCTTGAGCTTCGAGCCTCGCGGCGGTGTGGAAGCTGCCGATAGAGTCCTCAAGACGGTTCGCTTGCCGATCATCGCGCCTAGCCTCGGGGGCGTGGAGACCCTCGCCACTCGGCCCGCGCTGACTTCACACGCCGGACTTTCGCCGATAGAGCGCCGAAACGCGGGCATTGCCGACAGTCTGATTCGGCTTTCCATCGGCATCGAATCCACCGACGATCTTTTGGAAGACTTTGACCAAGCGCTGGGAGGATAGAGTCTCTACATTGTGGCATCGCCACCTAATCCTGCTAATCCTGGGAGCGCGGGTGTTCCGCCCGCACCGGCAAGCCGGAGGCTTGCTGGATCAGTAGCCCGACCCTAAGGGAGGGCCTCTTGGCCGCGGGGTGACGCCCTCCCTGACGCTCGGGCTACTGATCATTCCCAGCTCTGACGCAAATGTACAAAATCCAAAGTGCGGGCGTCCCGCTCGCATCCGGCAGCGGGTATCGGCATGAGACGTTCGGGCGGACGAGACGTCCGCGCTCCCAGAGAAAGGCAACTTGTGAACTGGCATCGGACACTGGTCGTCGCAACGATACTTCTGGCCGGCCTTGAAGGCCGCTTTTGGGCAGCAGATCGCCAGGTGGTCAATCCTAAAGACTTCAGGCCGCATGGCCGGCCCTATAGCTCGGCGATCCGGGCCGGAAATACCCTCTACATTTCGGGACAAGGAAGCCAGACTGCCACTGGCAAGTTGCCCGAGAGCTTCGAGGAGCGCGTTCGCCAGTGCCTGCAAAACATCCGCGCCATTCTGCAAGGCGGTGGGATGGATTTGGAGAACCTGGTTTCCCTGCACGTTTATCTAACAGACCTGGGCGCATTGGATCGAATGAACAGGGTCTATTGGCAGATGATTGGCGCCAACCCGCCCAGTCGCACCCTTCTGGGCGTTGCTGGTTTGCCAGGGGGGAACAGCATTGAGATTACCGGGATTGCGGTGGCCGATGCCAAGAGCAAACGGGCTATCTGGCCGCGCGGGTGGACACAATCTACCCAAACGGACCCGCCCGCAGTCCAGGCCGGCGAGGTTCTCTATCTTTCAGCCCAGGGCTCACAGAGTGCGAGCCGGGGCACTCAGATGCTCTCGTTTTCCGAACGAGTGAAAGCAGCTCTGGAAAATGTTGGCAACGTTCTTGACACCGCGGGCATGTCGCCTAAGAACCTTCTCTGGGTGAATCCCTACCTCGACGATGTGAAGCAATACGGCGCAATGAACAAAGTGTATGAGTCTTACTTTGAGTTTGGAAATACCCCAGGCCGGGGAACGATTCACGTAAACGCCTTACCGGCAGGAGATCACATCGTCTTCAGCGGCATTGCAGGACAAGACCTTTCCAAGCGGAGAGCCGTAAAGCCGCGCAATATGCCTCCGAGCTCCACCGCCAGTCCGGGCGTCCTGTATGGAGAGACACTCTATCTGTCAGCCAAGTCGGGCTTCATTCCAGGTCAGGGCATCGTGACCCAAGACTTCGAGCTGCAACTGAGACAGACGATGCGAAATTTGCTGGACGGTTTGGAAGAGGCGGATATGAACTTTTCCAACGTTGCTTCGGCTGTGGTGTATCTCAAGGATATGAAGGACTACGACACAATGAATCAACTCTACCGAACCTTCTTCAAGGGGGATTTCCCCTCACGAACCACAATTCAGCAGAATCATGACCGCGAGACACAGACCGAAGAGCAGATTTCGCTCATTGCGGTTCGCGGGGAGAAGCCTTAAGTAGGTCATAGAGACACAGAGCACAGAGAGCGCGCTCGGAATCTTCTTAATCAGCGCAATCATCAGTTTCTTTCAGTATCTTTACTCAGAGGTTCAAAGGCGCGAGAACCAAGAAGTTTGGAGACCTAACTAACCAAGGGCAGCCGCCCTTGATATTCCCCAGGGCAGGATCCTTGAAAGCCCGAAGGGCCAGCGAGGGTAATCGCGACTGGCCCCTCGCTCGCGCTTCGGGCTTTCACACCTCGCGGAAACGAGAACAAAATTCTCGCTGTAACGCGCACAACGGTCTAAGGCCCGGTAGGAACTTCTGTCGGCCGGACCGCAAGTCAGCCCGAGGGCACGAGGACGAACTTTATGCCCCTCTTTTTGAGGAAGGCGCGAAAGGCCTTCATTTCTTGTTCTGACGAGAGCAAAGGCTCGCTGCCCAGCCGACTACAGCCTGGCGCCCACTTCAGTTCGGAGCCTGGAGGCCAGGTCTCGAGGTACCGCTTAAGGGAGTTGACTGATTTGAAACCAGACTGTCCAATGACCAAGATGAACGCCGTTTTCGGCTCCTCGAAGACGTAGATCAGCCGGAGCTCGCCCTTGATTGGCTCACGCTGGACTTCTCCAGGCGAGGCAAATAGCCCTGTGGCGAAGAGGATTCCCGAAAGGATGTTGCTCAAGCTCTTCATCGAACGATCCCCCTCCGTCCTAACATTAAATGCGCCTGAGTGTCCCGCCCTTGGTGGTTGTTAGCTCAAGCGTTTCGGAATTGCTCTGGGCGTCTCCGTGCTTTTGTGTCTCTGTGGTTGATTCGTCTTGAGCTTTCGTCGCTCTGCCCCCTATCTCGGCTCGGGACAGAAATTTGTGAATCCGCGCGCGTTCTCTCTTCTCGACAACACGTCCTGCCCCGGCAGAGCTGGCAAAACGCCCATGCTTACCAGCACCGGCCGAAATTCGTATCGCAGATTCAGAGTCGCCACCGGCGTTGGCTCCAGTTCCATGTTCACCCAGTGAACCTCGTGCTGCGTTCTCCGACCGATCCCTGTGGCGGCGTAGTCCTCTGGTTTCTTTTGCGCCCGTGCCGAAGGCGGTGCGGCTTCAGAAGCAGCTCCGGCTGAACTTTGAGGAGCCTCCTGGCGGGCGTCGCGGTTCGAAGAACTGCGGTCTGAGGAATCTTCTCTGGGAACATCCCGTCTGGCGCCCGGATACTCACTCCATCGCTGGCGTTCTCGGTAGAACACCGCGCTGATGATTCCCAGGTTTTGGGTCTTCCCCAGCCATTGTCCGTAAGATTTGGCTTCTGTGGTAAAGAAGAACTTCCTTGCCTGCTGCTGATTCACCTGCCAGCCGTTGATCGTGATGGTCTCGTAAGGTCCTAACACCCACTTCTTGGCCGAAAAGGAATCGCTGGTACGCGCGTCAATGCTGTTCAGTCCGTCGACCGCCAGAGCCACGGCGACGCGAGTGTTTAACGGGTTGGTGAGCCGGATGGAGTATTCCTGGTTCTTCACCGCTTCGACATAAACTTTGCCTGCGTGAGGATACTTGGGCACCGTGCTACCGTTCACCAGCACTTCCATTTCAAAACCCGGCCGGTCATGGGACTGGGAGGTGAAACAGGCCAGAAGAATCAACAAGCTCAAACTCAGGATCGTCTTCATCGTCAAATGCTCCTCTCTGATCGGGATACAGGCTTTGTGTCTAAGACGAGCCGTCGGCACAATCTTGCAAGTTTTTTTGAACCAGGAAGCGTAGGTCCCGAACGCGGTTGGGCCTGCCGCCGTCAAGCGACCATCGAGTCATCGAGCAAAAGCATTGACACTGATTTTCCGCGTTCGCTATCATGCAGAGCTTTTTTAGATGCTGAGTTCGCGCTTGAGTATGTCACTCGAAGTCCTGACGCCAGCCAATCAACTAACCATCTTGAGAATGATTTTCATTCCGGTGTTCGTCATTCTGCTGGTTTACGACCACCTGGGCTGGGCTTTTGCCATCTTCATTTTGGCCGGGGTGACGGATGGCTTGGACGGACTGATTGCACGCTGGTTCCGCCAGAAGACTTCCCTGGGCGCCTATCTCGACCCGATCGCCGACAAGCTGCTGCTGATGACTTCTTTTGTGGTGTTGTCGATTCGAGGCATGGGCCTGCCAAATCTGGTACCGCTTTGGCTTACAATCCTGGTGATCAGCCGCGATATCATCATGGTCTCCAGCGTCTTGATCATCGTCATCAGCACAGGCCACCGCAGGTTTCCGCCTTCTGTCTATGGGAAGACAACTACCTTTCTGCAGATCTTTACCATCGTTGTAGTGCTTTACTTGAATTACCGGAATATTCAGCATGAGGCACTGCAGTGGTTGTTTGTCGCGACGGCAGCCGTGACGGTTTACTCCGGACTGGATTACATTTACCGCGGCAAGAAGCTGGTCTCCGAGTCAACGGCGTCAGGGAATTAGTGAGCAAGACGATGTCAGTTCAACAAGCCGCGGGAGTTCTCATCCAGGGAATTGAGGAAGGCTCGATTGCCCAGGAAGTGGGTATCGAAGCGGGTGATCGCCTCCTGGCAATTAACGAGCGCCTGATTGAGGACGCTCTCGACTATCGTTACGTCAGCTCGCTCTATGATCGTGAGCTGGTCTTGAGAGTTGGGAAAGCCTCGGGAGAGCTTTGGGACATTGAGATTGAGCGGGAAGAGGACGAAGACCTTGGACTCGATTTGGAGGGCATTCAAACTCGTATCTGCAAGAACAACTGCATCTTCTGTTTCGTTCACCAGTTGCCTCGGGGCAAACAAGTGCGCCGCACCCTGCGCGTGAAGGACGAGGATTTCCGCCTCTCCTTTCTCTTTGGACATTACCTCACCCTCACCAACCTTTCTGAGGCCGACTTTCAGCGCATCTTCGAACAGCGGCTTTCACCGCTCTACGTTTCTGTTCATGCGACTGAGCCCGGGCTCCGGCAATACCTGCTGCAGAATCGCAAACCCGACGACCTGCTGGGGAATATGCGCCGGCTCATCGAAGGCGGCATCAAGTTGCATGCACAGATCGTGCTGATGCCTGGAATCAACGACGGCGCCAACCTGGAGCACAGTCTGAGCGACCTCGTACCTCTTTACCCGAATGTGATGAGTGTCTCGATTGTGCCTTTAGGGCTCACCGACCACCGCAAGGGTCTCCCGCCGCTCAAACCGGTCGACGCGGAGTATGCCCGTCAGGCCATCGAGCACGTGTCACGGCTTCAACAGCAGCACATCGAAAGCATTGGCGCCCCCTTCTGTTTTCTCGGCGACGAGTTTTACATCCTGGCTGGGCATGTCATTCCGCCACGCTCGCACTACGGCGATTTTCCTCTGGTAGAAAACGGAGTCGGGATGATTCGCAATTTCATGGACGAGTTTGCTTCAGCAATCAAGAAGCGCCGCAAGCGGCCACAGCAAGCGGTTCGAGGCACTGTGATCACAGGGCGAATCTTTCACCCGATCTTGAAGGGCAGCATTGACCAGATGAACGCCAGACTGCATCTCGATTTGAAATGCCTCCCGGCGGACAATCTTTACTTTGGCAAAGGCATTACCGTAGCTGGTCTGTTGACGGGCAGCGACATTTTTGCGGCTGTGCAAAACCGCCTGCACGGAGATTTTCTGGTCATTCCATCCGAATCGATGACTGGAGGAAATGGGCTATTTCTCGATGATTGGGTTCGGGAAGACCTGGAAACACGCCTCCAAGTGCCAGTCTTCGGCGGCGGCTACCATGTGTCTGATTTCTTCCAACAAATCCTGTCTGAAAAACCGCATCCAGGTTCGTTCGGACAGACTCCCTCCAGTTCAGCGTCTACCCGGATTTCGTGAACGGGCGGGGCGCAACCGACCGATACCTGCGAGATCGGCCGGATCAAATCACAGCCGTTGCGAACCAGCGAATGAGTTTGGAGGTTGGCGTTCTCGGACCAGGAGGGGAAGTGCCGCGCCACGGGGTCGTCCGAGCAATGACAGAATCATCATTCGGGCCTAATCGCTGGAGGTCATTGCGCAATGGCTTCTGGACGGGGCGAAGACGATAGCGTGATCTCGGACCTTTACCGACCCTTACCCGCCGGAGCAATCTGGTCAAATGGGATGTTCAGGATAGGATACTGCCGCCAGTCCTTGTAATCGAAGTGCCACCACTCAATCGGGTAAACTGCAAAGCCTTGCTCTTCCATAGCTTTCCGCAGGAGGTCGCGTGCGGCCCGCTGGTCGCGTGTTCCGCCGCCGTAAGTAGGGTGGGCCCGTTCGGTCATTTCGTCATACGCACTGGGCATCGAAACTTCCCGTCCGGTCTTCAGATTGTAGAGCGATACATCCACCGCACAGCCGTGGTTGTGCTTCGAACCTAGGGCGGGATTCGCCACGAACTGCCTCTTTTCGGGAGGAGTAACTTCCCAGAAGATCTTTGTGACCGACCAGGGCCGGTATCCGTCGAAGATCAACAACCCATACCCCTGTTTCTTCAGCGCCTGGTTGGCCCGCACCAGCGCCTCAGCGGCAGGACGTTGCAGAAAGGCTCGAGCTTCGTCATAAACCGGGCGGCCGACGAGATTGTTGGAGGTGGCGTAGCGGATGTCGAGTCGCAGTGTGGCATCCAGTGTAATGAGCTCAACCAAGTCTGGCTGCCAAAGGGGGACCTGACCGGTACGAATCTCTGGAGGTTTGTCCTGGGGAAAGGCCGCTGAGGCTAGCCCGGCCAGCCCAGACCACAGCAACAGTGCCAGCCTGAGGCGCTGCAGATTCCGCGACGATGATGTCTTCCCATTCATGCTTCACCTCTCTGGATACTGGCAAAAAAAGGAGCTGTGAAAAAATTTCGGTTGGGCGTACAAACCTGATCCGGTAGGGACGCGGTGCTCCGCGCCCGTGTTGGGTTTACCGTCGCGGACGCGCCGTTGCACGTCCCTACCTTTGAATTTTTTCACAGCTTCGGGGCAAAGGCGGAGCCCTCGGGGGGTTGTGTTGATAGGTTTCGGGAAACCCGTACAGACAATCCTCTGCCGCTCCGTGCCGCCCCGTTGTAAAGGGGGAATATCTTCGTCGGTCTTGTCGCCGCTAGCGGCTAGAAAAACCGCACCTCAAACTCCTGCAGCCGGCGAACACCAAGCTGTTCTGCTGCAGAAGCCCGCTTGACCGATATCTCCAGCAGACCGGCACTCCCCAAAATGGCGAACGGTTCTCCGTCTGCTGCCTCTGCATAGGACCAGCAGAGCCGGTTAATCTTCGAGTTTCCGAGAACAATCTCAAACCCGGCCCGTGCTTCAGACAGATGCTCCTGTGAAATGTTCGTCATCAAATTGCCAAAGCGGTCGATGTGCAGCACTGTCCCTTGCAGGCGGCCCGGGCCAATGGGTCGAGGAGATGGCCAATCGAGCCGAATCCAGTCGTCAACCAGCGGGCCAAACAACTCAGGAGATATTCCGCGCGCGAGCCAGGCAGCCACCGGTGCAAAGATATCTCTTCCGTGAAACGTCCGGCTGACTGGCTTGAGGCAGTAGGCCTGTTCCGTGAGGTGAAAAACTCTGACGTGCTGTTGCGACTCAATCACGCGAGCAAGAAGCCCGTTGTCTGGACCTACAAAGGCATAGTCACCTCCCAGCGCCAGCAAAGGGCGGCGGCCACTGCCCACGCCTGGATCAACAACGGCGACATGAATCGTTCCTTTGGGAAAATAGGCACAACTCGACTGCAGCATCAAAGAGCCAGCGAGAATGTCTTGGGCGGGAACTCCGTGGGTGATGTCGACAATCTTAGCCTCAGGATTCACCGAAAGAATGACGCCCTTCATAATGCCGGCGAAGGGATCGTCCAATCCGAAGTCTGTGGTTAGCGTGATGATCGAGTTTGGAACGAAAGCCAACGCTCATTTGCTCCTGACGGAGAGGATCTTCTGGAGACCAGCTTCATCGACCTTGAGCAGATCAACTTTGAGCAGTCGCGGAATCAGTTCCGCCCAAACCGGCTCGCGCACAAACACGGCTTGGAAGAGCGGCAGCGCCTCTTGCAGTCGTCCGGCGTTTGCCAGTGAGACCGCAGACCAGTATTGCACCTCGACATTGTCTGGCAGCAGTTTTTCTGCCGCTCGGTACTCGCGCAACGCGCCTTCGAAGTCGCTCAGAAGCCGTGAAGGTGGCCGTAGAAGCAAGGTGCGCTGCTTCTCAAGCGTTCGTCCTCTGCCGGATACAGCAGAGCGCGTATGAAGACCGAGCAAGACCTCGAAGAAGGCAATGGTAAAGACCGTGCATTGGGGCAGCATTTTCGCCGGCTCTCTGATTCAGTCTCCGTGCCTCCGTGTCTCTGTGGTTAGCTCTTTGCTCGCGCTCCTTTAAGCCAAATTTCCCTTCTTCAACTCCTCCGCCAGATAATCGGTGGCACGCCAGGCGAGGGCGAGAATCGTCAGGGTGGGGTTCTTCTCCGTGGCTGTTGGAAATGCGCTGCCATCGACCACGAAAAGATTCTTCACTTCGTGCATCTGGCAGAAGCCGTTCAGCGCCGAACGTTTGGCATCAGCGCCCATCCGGCAGGTGCCATGTTCATGAATCGCGCTGCCCGCCACGTCCACGCTGCCACGCCTAAACTGAACGAGTTCCGCCTTGGCTTCATGCATGACCTCCTGAGCTGTGTCATACATGTCTTCGATCATGTTTCGTTCGTTGTCACCGATTGACAGAACGATCTTGGGCAGCGGCACTCCGTAAGCGTCGAGCGGTGTGCCTTCGACGGTCACGAAGTTGTCAGCCCGCGGCAGCACTTCGCCGTAAGGGTGCATTTCGATCCAGGCCGGATAGTGTCGCTTCACATCCTTTTTGAAGCTCGACCCAAACCCCGGAAGCTCTTTCGCAAAATGGCCCGCGCCGGCTTGGCAGCCGATTCCCCAGAACTGGGCGCCGAATCCACGCAGATAGTTGCGGGACTTACCGCGGTGGTTGAAGCGCGGCATGTAGATGTGCTCGCCGCCAATGCCGTCGTCGTTGCTGCCCGGCCTGCCATACAGCTCAGGCAGGAATCCCCGGACGTGAAAGCGCACTTGCTCGCAGAGATACTTGCCGATGACGCCGGATTCATTGCCAATGCCGTTTGGATGGCGGCTCGATTTGGAATTCAAGAGAATGCGCGTGGAGTCAATGCAGGAAGCGGCCAGAACAATCACTTTTCCGAAGGCGTGATACTCTTCCTTGGTCTGGCGGTCGAAATACTGAACGCTGCCGGCCAACCCTTCGGCATTAGGCAGTATCCGGGCTGCTACGGCATTCGTCCGCAGCGTGAGACGGCCTGACTTGAGAGCGACCGGAATCAGGTGATCGGCAGAGTTGAAGAACGAAGCCGTGTCGCAACCGCGTCCGCAGGCGCCGCAGTAGTGGCAGGGAGCGAATCCGTTGTGAGGGCGGGTTAAAACGGCGCGTCGGCCGGCCACGACGGGAATGCCCACGCGCTGGGCGGCTTTCTTCAGCAGCATCTCGCCGCAACGCGGGCGCGGCGGCGGCATGTGATACCGGCTTCCCGGCAGAGAATCTGAATCGTCATCCCCGCCGCAGACGCCAATGAGTTGGTCGACCTGGTCGTAATACGGAGCGATGTCTTTGTACGAGATTGGCCAAGGGATTTCCCAACCGTCGCGTTCAGCCGCTTTGAAATCCAAGTCGGAGTAGCGCAGCGAGACGCGGCCCCAGACGTTTGTCTTGCCACCCACTCCCCACACGCGCCAAAGGTCGAAAGGCTTGTCTTGCGGCGTGATGTAAGGCTGCTCTATGGCACTCAGCCGAAACGGTGGCGGTTGCTCGCCGCGCCGCGTTCGCTCCCGCCACTCGTACGGCTGGACATGCGTCCAAAAGTCCTTTCGGAGGAAATGGCCGCCCGCGTCCAGCAGCAGGACGCGGGCGCCATGCCGAGTGAGATTCCAGGCCGCCATGCCCCCGGAGGCGCCGGAACCGATAATAACAACGTCGTAGAGGGGTTCTTTCGAAGTCTGCGTTAGCATCGGCGAGATTGATGACCAAGCCGAACGCGTCCTTCGACGATTCGGCTAATTCTTGGCGCGATGGTCAGACTCTACCATCACCATCCCGGACCTGACAACTTCGGGCAGCTTAACCAGACCGCCAAGATTAAAGCCATCCTGGATCTTCCCTTTCACGCCTACCCGCGACCCCTCCCGCGGAACGTTATTCTTGGCAACAACCCATAGCTTTCCGGTGCCATCGTCAACCTGGTAAGCGCCTGCTCCCAGCACGGAAAAGCTTCGGATGACGTTGCCTGTGATTCCCACATCGCGGTTAGCATAACGCTGCGGCTCGGCCAGGATCTGATTGATGGTCTTTTGCTCGCAGCCAACAAGGATCAACATCAGGGGCGCTAAGAGCACTGCCAAGAGCAGTTTTGATTTCTTTGGACTCATGCGATTCCTCCTGCCGCGAGAAGCAGACAAACTCGCGGCTGATTGTTCAGATGCAGTCTGTCACAGTTCGCTCAGATGGCGGCTCCCTGCGATGCGTTGTCCGCACGCAGTAATTCAAGGGTAGGGTGCGGTGCCCTCACCGCGCCCTGTCGGTGTCCTCCACTGCGGCGGCGGGCTGAGGACACCCTGTGCTATCTCCGCCGCAGAAATTCTTTTGCGCCAGCCTGGCCTTGGTGGTTAAATAACGCCTTCCAAAATGCAGGTTTGGTTCATCTAAAATCCATCGAGGTCTTGCTATGCGATTCGGAATCAACACGTTTCTGTTCACTTCTCCCTTCACCGACGACAGCACCAAGTGGTTTAAAACTTTCAAGTCCTGGGGATTTGATTCGGTGGAGATCGCCGTCGAGCATGAGTCGCACATCGACCCAGCCTACGTCAAGTCGGAACTGAAACGCAACGGCCTGGTCTGCGGCACGCTGTGTGGAGCTTTCGGGCCAGGCCGGGATTTGCGCGGCACTCCGGAGGAGCAACAAGGCAGCCTCGATTATATTCACAAGCTGATCGACATGATGGTAATCCTCGATGCCCCCGTTCTCGTTGGCCCGATCTATTCGGCTGTCGGACGCGCTGAATTTGTTCCTGAAAAAGAGCGCAAAGCACAATGGAAGCAGGTGGTACAGCATCTGAAGACGGTTTGCAGGTACGCGCAAAGGAAAAAAAAGATGATTGCCCTGGAACCGCTGAACCGCTTCGAGACCGATTTTATCAATACCTGCGATCAGGCGATTCAGATGATAAAAGACGTGCGCAGTCCGGCGCTGTCCATCCATTTGGATACCTTCCATATGAACATCGAGGAAAAAGAGCCCGCTAGAGCCATCCGCAAAGCCGGGAAGATGCTGGGGCATTTTCATGCTTGCGGCAGCGACCGCGGCACTCCGGGCAACGATCACATCCACTGGAAAAGCATCGCAAAAGCCCTCAGGAAAATTGGCTACAAGGGCGATGTCGTGATCGAGTCGTTCACTCCCGAGGTGCTGGTAATTGCCAAAGCGGCTTCGATCTGGCGGAAGATGGAACCGAACAAGAACGACATCGCGATCAAAGGACTGAAGTTTTTGAAGAAAGCTTTGAAGTAGACCCTGGCTGTAATCAAGAGATGGGGGTTGAGAAGCCTCCATCCTTGCGTGCCTTAGATTGGCAGCCACAGTGGCAGCGGGTTCCAGCCGCTGGTCTGCAGCGGCAGCACCCCGCGGCCTGGAGTTTGGACATTTTTTGGAGTGGCACTCACTCAGGACAGCCATCAGTAGCCCGATCGTAAGGGAGGGCGTTACACCTTGGCTGGGATGCCCTCCCTTACGGTCGGGCTACTGATAACACTGGCTCCACCAGCGCTGCAGCGGCAGGATGCCGCTGCCACCCTTCAACCCCAAGCGAGAAATCTCAAATGACCAAACGAATTCTCATTCTGTGTCTCATGCCGTTGTTGGCTGGGTCTTTCAGCGCCAGCAGTCTTGCTGCTGAGGATCCTGCCGGGTTCAAGAGCTTGTTCAACGGCCAGGACCTTTCCGGCTGGGATGGTAATCCCAAGTTCTGGTCGGTGAAAGATGGAGTTATCACGGGCCAGACGACGGCTGACAATCCAACTCAGGGGAACACATTCCTGATCTGGAGAAATGGCACTGTCGAAGACTTCGAGCTGAGGCTTTCCTACCGGATTGTCGGCGGCAACTCTGGAATCCAGTACCGCAGTCGTGACATCGGCAATTGGGTTGCCGGCGGATACCAGGCGGATTTCGAGGCCGGCAAAATGTTCTCTGGGATTGTCTACGAGGAAAAGGGCCGTGGGGTTCTAGCCAAGCGTGGCGAAAAGACCGTCGTGGGCGCCGACGGGAAGCCGAAGGTCGTGGGATCGCTGGGGCAGTCGGATGAGATTCAGGCTGCGATCAAGAACGAAGACTGGAACGACTATGTTGTCGTTGCGCTAGGGAATCACCTGGTTCACAAGATTAACGGGCGAGTGACATCCGAAGTGACCGATGAGCAGCCCGAAAAGCGTTCTGCTTCGGGCATTCTCGGGCTGCAGTTGCACGCCGGGCCGCCCATGCTGGTTCAGTTCAAGAATATCCAATTGAAGCGGCTGAAACCCGAGGGCAAAAAGCGAATGGTTCTGGTTGCCGGCACGCCCAGCCACGCTGCAGGAGACCACGAATTCAACGCGGGCAGTCTTCTGCTCAAGAGGTGTCTCGACGGCCAGCCTGCAGTTCAGTCCAGCGTCTACCTCAACGGATGGCCCAAAGATCCCACCGCTTTTGATGGCGCAGATACCATCCTGCTGTTCATGGATGGCGGGGCGAAGCATCCCGTCATTCAGGAAGACCATCTTCAACAGATCGGCCAACTCATGAAGAAAGGGACCGGCCTAGTCTGTGCGCACTATGCTGTGGAAGTGCCCAAAGAGAAGGGGGGGCCGGAGTTTCTGCAGTGGATTGGCGGATACTACGAGCACCTCTTTTCGACCAATCCGCACTGGGATGCAGACATCAAGAGCCTGCCCAAACACCCGATCGCGCGCGGCGTCACACCGTTCAAGATTCGCGACGAATGGTATTACAACATGCGTTTTCGCCCCGGAATGAAGGATGTGACGCCCATTCTGGTGGCCAAACCTTCGGATCAAGACCGGCAAGGCAAGACCTCTTCCCCACGCGGCCCCTATCCGCACATTGTGGCGGCCAAGGGGCGCGACGAAATCCTGATGTGGGCTGTTGAGCGACCCGACAAGGGTCGTGGCGTCGGTTTCACCGGCGGCCACACTCACAAGAACTGGGGGAACGAGAACTTCCGCAAGCTGCTTCTGAATGCACTGCTATGGACTGCTCATCTGGAAGTGCCGGCCGGCGGCGTCCAATCCAGCGTCACTGCAGAAGAATTGCAGATGAACCTCGATCCCAAGCCGCAGCAGAAGTAGCCGGCGGCGCGAAAGGCGAACCGCGAAGGCGCGAAGAAGGCCATGGACGTTGAGAAAGCGGCGCACGATCTTGTCGATGCAGCGATTCAGGTACATCGCACTCTAGGGCCGGGTCTGTTGGAATCGGCTTATCAAGCATGCCTGGCACACGACCTGAGGAAGAGGCAACATCACGTCGATTGCGAAGTTCCCTTGCCTTTGGAATACGATGGCGTAGTAGTCGAAGTGGGTTATCGGCTAGATATGAGAGTGGATGGTTTGATTCTGGTAGAGAACAAGACAGTGGAAAAGATCTTGCCGATTCATCAGGCTCAGATGATAACGTACTTGAAGCTTACCGGTCTGTCGCTCGGTTTTCTGATCAATTGGAACGTATTGTTGCTTCGAGATGGGATCAGTCGCGTCGTTCTCAACCATCCAACCCGCCCAATGAGGCACTGCTGACAAGACCCGTCCTCGGACCTTCACCTTCTTCGCGCTCTTCGCGTCTTCGCGGTTTGATTTTTCCGTCAGTCATTGCGACAGATACTTCTTCAACCAGGCGTGAAGCTCCTGATAAAAAAACCGGCTGTTCTCGCCTTTTTGTATCCAGTGGTTCTCCTCCGGGAAAACAATCAGACGGCTAGGAATACGGAGCCGCTGGAGCACACTCCAATTCTCAAGCGTCTGATTGAGCGGCACGCGAAAGTCATTTTCGCCCACTGTCAGCAGCATCGGCGTGCGAAAATTCTTCGCGTAGCGAATCGGGTTCTGCTCTCGCCAAACCTTGCCCTGCTCCCAAACCGGGCCCCCATTGTTCAGTTCTCGAAGATAGATTGTGTCGCTGGTGCCCCACTGCGACTCCAAATTGATGAGTCCGGCGTGACTGACGAGGCAGCGATAGCGACTCGTGGTTGCCTGCAGCCAGTTCGTCAGGTGCCCGCCATAACTGGCACCTGCCGCAGCTTGGCGGTTGCCGTCGATGAAGGGATAGCGCTGAATGGCTTCGTCGGCCGCTTCGTTGATTTCGCGGCTGCAGCGGCCAAAAGGATCGAGTTGGATGTCCTGCGCAAACTTCTCACCAAAGCCAGTTGAACCTGTGTAGTTGGTCAGCAGCACCACATAACCGGGGCGGGCCAGCAAATGATAATTCCAGCGCAGAAAGAATTGGTCACGCCACATGCTGTGCGGCCCGCCATGGATGAGGACCAGGAGGGGATACTTCCTGTTTCGGTCAAGCTCGGGCGGCAGCGCCAGCATGCTGTGGATCTTTCGCCCATCCTGGCTGGTAAACCAGAACTGCTCGACAGGCTCCCAATCGATCGCCGCCGCCCGCTCACTATTGAAGGAAGTGAGACCCAGGTGCTTCTTCTGAGAAGGATCAATGCGTACCAGTTCCGCTGGATTCACCGCGCTTTCCCAGTTGGCCAGCAGCAACGTGCTTGACGCCTTCCCCGGGATCGCCAGATTCGTGTAGGCTCCTCGCTCCGTCTCCAACGCTGGCCGCACCTCGCCACCCTGGGCAGGAACGAAGAAAAGCTTCTCGTACCCGGCTTCCTCAGCCAGCAGATAGGCCGTGCGGCTATCGGGAGAGAAAGCAAAATTTCCGACGGAACGGTCAAAAGCGGCTGAGAGAACCGATGGCTGGCCCAGTTGCGGCCAGGGCAAACGCGCAAGGCGATCCAGGTTGTAGACCTTTTCGCCTTCGCGGGTGATGGCAAAGTAAAGAGCCTTGCCATCCGGCAAAAAGGCCGGTCTTGCATGGCTGTCACTGCCTGTCGTCAGTTGCTTCGGCTCGCCACCCTGTATGCTGACTTGATAGAGATGTGTGTTGCCTCGGGCATAAGCCGCGGTGTTTTTCACCTTGGTTGCGGTGAAGATAATGGACTGCCCGTCAGGAGCCCAAATCGCTTCGAGGTCCTGACCAGTGTCCGCCGACTTACCGGCGAAGCCTGGCTCTGCGACGAGCTTTGTCCCGGCCAGCAGATCCTTTGCTTTGCCTGGGGGGTCCAGGCTCTGAACGAAAAGATGAATCTGAGTATCGTCGAGCCACTTGTCCCAGCGACGGATGGGAAACCCTTCGTAGACTCTAGCCTTGTATTTCCGGGCTTTGCGCTCGGCTGCCCCCTTCCGGTTAGCTTCGTCATCCATAGCCTCCGGAAAAACCGTGCTAGCGAATAGCAACATTTTCCCGTCAGGGCTCCATCCCGGCGACGCCACAGTCGTGGACAGTGAGGTGACCCTCATGGCTTCACCACCCGATGCCAAGTCCATCACGTAAGCTTGATTGACCTCGTCGCCTTCCCGCTTTGCCGTAAAGGCCAGTTTGCGGCTGTCAGGGCTCCAGGCAGCGCCGCTTTCGGCACCTTGACTGTGAGTGAGCCGTCTGGGCTTGGCACGGCCATCGCCTGGAACAATCCATAGATCTGAAGCTTGATCCTTCTCCTCATAGGCCGGTTCGGTAACCGAAAACACAACCCACTTCCCATCAGGGCTCGGAACCGGCGCACCCACGCGCTTCATCAGCCAAATGTCTTCATGAGTGATGCGGTGTTTGGGTGAGAGTGACTGCGGGAAGACTAGCATTCCCGAGCAAGCCAGGAACAACCCAACGAGAACAGGGTGAAATGGAACCTTGCGCGAAGAACTCATGAAATCCGTTTGTCTCATTCGAAGTGTCTCCCACGATAGTGATTAGGAATGGATCAGGTGTTCCCCTTTTGTACAGGGAAGGCTGTGAAAACATTCGCTCGGGCGCACAAACCTGATCCGGTAGGGACGCGGTGCTCCGCGTCCGTGTTGGGTTTAGCGTCGCGGACGCGCAGCAGCGCTTCCCTACCCTTGAATTTTTTCACAGCTTCAGGGGTTTGGGGGAGGATTGCGGAGGTTTCGAGCGCACCACCCTCCCGAAGTCCCCTTTGTCCAAAGAGCGGACGATTATTCTCACCGGTTGTGGCACTGGCAATTGGCATGGGGAACTCTCCCAGACAATCTCACGGTGCCAGTTTCGCCTGTTTTTCCTGGATGCGTTTAGCTATGGCCGATCTCACCGCGTAGATGCGCTCCGCGTCTTCTTCCCACTTCCACCAGGAATTGGCAGCCTTAGCGGTTTCTTTCTCGACGAAATCGCCCTCGCCCAGACCTGCCAGCAAACTGAAGTAGGCGTAATCTTCCAGGCCGTCGCGCAGCGCCTTGAGACGCAAGGACGGCACCGGTCCTGGAATACCTGCCTCAGTACCCGGATAGAGGAGATAGCCTTCGCCGTTGTAACGGTTGCGAAAGCCCGGATCGGTCCAGACGTCGCGCTCTGGATTGCTCCAGTGAACAGCTGACCAGTAGAGCAGGCCCTCGACCTGGTAACGCCAGTTCAGCCAAAGTGGCAAGCGATAGTTCAGCAAGGGGAAATCGATTTGCCAGAACATGCCTGGGTGTCCGCTTACGGTCGCAAATTCCGGGTGATAGGGTGGGGCCTTTTGACAAAGAGCCGTGTACGTCCAGAGAATTTCCCCTCGCTCGCGGGCTTTTGCCGCGCTCTCCGGGTCAAAGAAGGTGAACAGCGGACACCAGACATTAACCGCTCCATGCAGATCTCCCCAGGAGCTGTCCTGGGAGTAGGGTTGTTCGGTGCACACAAGACGGATGCGCGGCTCCGCTTCGCGTACCACTTGAGCGCAGGCTCGAACGCGATCGTAGGCCTCCTTGCTGTTGGGTTCAGAGACGGGAAAGTAATAGGCGCCTTCCTCCCACCCATTGGTCTTCAAGTAAGCGAAAAAGCCTTGCAGATAACGCACCAATGCTTTCTTCCCTTTGCCCTGGAATTCAAGCGAGGGAAAGGTGGGAATGCGAAAGGGCCCCGTTTGATGCGTGGCCAGGTAGCGCTTGAGCGCCTCGTGAGTCTTCTTTGTGTCGATGGAGCCATTGGCGCGGATTGCCGGAAGCAAGGCCGCGGGAATCGGCGCCGCGATGCGATGTTCCTCCAAAGCCGCCGCATATCGCTCTTGAATCTTCAGCGCCTGCGGCACTCCCTCGGACAAGCCATGCCGGGCAGCGACGCCCTCCAGACTACCGAACTGTGTCGTCAGCGGCAGTTTGTCAGACAAGGTGAAGTCCCATACCCTCAGCTTCACGGGAATTTCAATGGCTCCCGTCTCAGCCAGTTGGATCGAAAACGTGCCCAGATACGCGCCTGCTGCCGCGTCTGCGGGAACGGCGACATCAGCCCACAACGGCTGGTTTCTCCCAGGCCAGACGGTGAAGCCATTTCCAGCAAAGCGGGCACCCGATAATCTGTAAGAAACCTTGCCGTTCTCTTCTTCACGAGTGAGGCGCATCGCCGAGACCGGCTTAGCATCGTAAGGGTTAAAGAAAGGCACCAACGGATCGGGCCACCAACCGGGAGGCTCGTTCGAATAGGGGCTGGGGTTCCGAAGATACACGTATTCCTGCCGGTACAGCTTGATGAGCGTTTGAGAGATTCGATGGCCCGCGCCGTCGTTCAGATCCGAAACCGAAGCTAGCACACCTTCCAGCTTCGGCCCGGGCGATGAAACGATCACCTGAAACGACTCCACTTCGTTCCTTGCGGCAGCGATCTCAACCACCTTCTTCGATCCGGCGGGAGTCGTTGGCTGAACGCGCGTGAGTGGGTCTTCCACCCAGACTTTCACCGCAGACTCGGCTCGCTGAGCCTTTGACAAGGAAGTGTGGAACAGCCAGCCCGCCAGGCCCAAGAGTCCCAGAAGCTTTAGGAAGTGCGTCATGTGTCGGGGTGTCATCACAATGCAGCAGAAATCGGGAAGTCATCTTAGCATACGAAGGCTGGGGGAGACTGTCACCTGCAGCGCTAGGACCGGACCACGTTCAAAGTCCCCCTTAGTGAAGGGGAGCTGTGAAGAGATTGAAACTTAACGAAAGAATCGGCTCGGTGGCGGAGCCAGCGCATCAGTAGCCCGGCCGTAAGGGAGGGCATTCTGGCCGCGGCCCAACGCCCTCCCTTCCGGTCGGGCTAGTGGTGGCTTTCCTGGCGCCCACCAAAAATGTCCAAACTCCACACCGCCTGGATTACACTGGGCAATCCGGGCGTGAGGCAGGCTAGCGCGTCTCACACTTCAAGAGCACGGAACTGGTAACAGCACAACCATGAAACTCTTTCTCGGCATCGACGGGGGACAAACCGCCACGAAGAGCATCCTGGCCGATGCTTCGGGACAGGTACTCGGCGCGGGGCGAGGGGGTCCAGCCATTCACCTCAAAGACGGAGCGACCCGGCAGCATGCGAGAGAGGCTCTGTACGAGGCGATTCACGAAGCGTTGGCGCAAGCGGGATTTTCCGATGCGACAGAGATGGAGCACGCGTTTCTAGGATTCTCTGGCGTGTCAGGACCCGAGGCTCCTGCCGCGAAAACCTACTGCGAAGTCGTGCAGGAACAGTTCGCCGTGCGAAAGATCTCGATTGACCACGACGCCCGCACAGCGCTAGCAGGCGCCATTCCATCGATGTCAGGAGTGATTGTCATCGCCGGCACGGGCTCGATTGCATTTGCGATGAATGCCAGCGGCGAAAGCGCACGCGCCGGTGGTTGGGGATACCTGCTGGGTGATCCGGGCAGTGCCTATGAAATCGGGCGCCAGGCGCTGGCCGCCGTGGCCCTGGAACACGACGGCGCCCGGCCGGTGACACGGCTTTCGTCTTTGCTTCTACAGGCCCTAGATATCCACGACGCCGCCGAGATCACTCAAGCGGTCTATCGCGACGTGTCGCCCAAGCTGCGCATTGCCAGTGTCTGTTCCACCGTTGCTGCGGCGGCGATGTCAGGCGACGCCGTGGCGGCAAAGATTTTCGAGGAGGCGGGACGCGGTCTCGGAGCCATGGCCTGCGCGGCAGTCCGCAAATTGAAGGTGCCGCCGTCGCTAACATTTTCAGGCGTCGGGGGAGTCTTCCAGTCGGGCGATCTCCTCTGGAGGCCCTACCGGGAATTCGTGGTGTCCCAGCATTCAGCAGCCCGCGTCATGGCTCCGGCCTTCCCGCCGCTGGTTGGCGCCGTGATGCTGGCGTTCCGGCACGGGGAAGTGACGGTCTCGCCGGAATTGTTGCAGCGCCTGAGCCGGAGCTATGATCCGTCGGTCTGATAGCATCCTCAACACCAGCCATCAGGAATTCCATGTTGCACCGGGGCAGCGCTACGACGGATGAAATGATTCCTCGTACGACGACGAGGACGATCTGCAAAGGAGACTAATGACCAACCAATCTTTAGTTGCGATCGACACAAACTCGATGCCTTGGGAGGAGCGCTTCAACGAAAAGATCGGACGGGCGCTTTACCGCAAAAACCTGATAGAAGATCCCGAGACGGGAATGGAGGTGCGGCTGGTGCGATATCCCGCGGGCGTCATCAATCCCCGGCATACCCATCCATGCGCGCATGGAATGTTTGTGCTGGAAGGGACCTTGGTGACCCATGCGGGCAGCTATGGGCCCGGAAGTTTTGTTTGGTTTCCTGAAGGCACAACGATGGAACATGGTGCCAGCGCTAGCGGTGACGTCACCGTGGTGTTCATTACGAACAAGCGGTTCGAGATCCACTACAACTGAGCGGGCGTAGACTTTGTTTACTAGCCTAAAACACCCTGTTGGGAAATTTGCGCCGAGCACAGACACAAATGGCTCCAGCGTCACCACCGCGGCGTTTTTAAGCAGGACGAGCGGCGCCGCGGTCAAGCCGAGGCGGACTGCGCGGTGTCGCTGCCCGTGCCGAGCCGTGAGCCGGGTGAGCCAAAGGTTGCCGACCGGGCAGCACCAAAAGAAAGGGCAAGGTCGGAAGCCGCGTATTTTTGAGCCCTTCTTCACCACTAAGGGGCAAGGAAAGGGAACGGGTTAGGTCGTCACCGTTTACGGCATTGTCAAGCAGAGCGAAGGGCACATCTGGGTCTATGGCGAGCCAAGTCGGGGCACGACGTTCAAAATCTATTTGCCCTGGGTCGAGATCGCGCGACCCTCAGTCGCACGGAATCCGATAGCCAGAGGATCAGAGACGGTATTGGTTGTGGAGGATGAAGACACGGTCCGAGGCTTGGTCCGACACCTCCACCCCTCGCGGACGGGCGCCCACCACTATCGTGGACCCTTAACAGAGCGCCCGACGCCGGATTCAGAACACCAATCGCAGCCCGAACTGAATGTCTCGAGGGTCGGTCGCCGAGGAAATGCGCCCCACCGTAGCGGGCACGCTGATATTGCTCGCCGGAACGCCGAAGTTTGGATGGTTGAGGATGTTGAAAAACTCCGCCCGGAATTCCAACCGGAGCCTTTCCGTCAGCTGGGTATTCTTGAAAAGAGCCGCATCCCAGTTAAAGAAGCCGGGACCAAAAAGCATGTTTCGGGCCGAATTGCCATAGTTGAATGGGGACGGAACTGCGAAGGCAGTTGGATTAAACCAGCGCTGAGTCGTCGGATCGTTCACCTTTGGGTTGCCGATGATATCGGCTCTGCTGCTGGGCCACCCCAGCACCGTGCTCGTGAATGTCACCGAGTAGGGTTCACCGCTGCCGAAGGTGGAAATCCCCGCGATTTGCCAACCGCCCAGCAGCGCGGCAGCTAGGCCTGAGGTAGAGGATAGGTAGCGTTTTCCCCGCCCGAACGGCAGGTCATAGATGTAGTTGATTGCGGCGAAATGCTGCCGGATCGTATCGAGGTTGCCACGATCCAGGCGCGTATTCCGGTTGTCCATCGGGGCCAGGATATGGATCTGCTCGCCGAGCGCCTTGGTGAACTGGTACTCGAACTGAAAGGCCACTCCTGAGGAGAAGCGCCGCAGAGCTCCTAATTGAAGCTGATGGGTGATCGCGTCCCTTCCGGATTCGTAGTAGGTAATGGGGCCGAACGGCTGGTACGGCCGGCGCGGCTGTACGGCGCCCGGGGCCGGCGGAGGATCGTTCAGGTTGAACAAGCGTTCCAGGTGGGTTCCTTTGTTTCCGACGTAAGAAGCCCGCACCGCGGTGTTCGGCAGAACTTCATGTTCCAGCGTGAAATTCCACTGCTGGTGATAAGGGTTTCGGCGGTTGGCTGAAATCGCGTTGAGGCCCGGACTCGCGGGGATATTCCCCACGCCTGGAAATGCTCTCTCAAAGGTCAACGACGGCACAGCTCCCGGAGCAGGCTCGAAGGTTTCCGCCACCAGGAATGGCGGATTCAATGCCACTTGAAAATTCCCGCTATATCCGCCGATCACGTTGTAGAAAATCCCATAGCTGCCCCGCACGACAAACCGGGTGGTGCCGAACGGCCGGAAGGCAAAGCCCAGGCGTGGAGCAAAGTTGTTTCTGTCTTTGTTGAGATAGTTTCCAGGATCCAGACCCACGCTCTGGCCGTCGACGATGGGTAACGTCGCCAGCAGCCGAGGTTCACCGGTGCCGCGCAACACAACAACCTTTCCCAAATTGGGATAGAAGTTCGCCATGTCTCCGCGACCGTTCACAAATAGTCCCGCGTATTCGTAGCGCAGCCCCAGGTTCAAAGTCAGATTGGGCGTGGCATTCCAGTCGTCCTGGACAAAAGCCGCATAGCGGCTGTTCTGTGGCTCGGCTTCCACGTTTTTGCTGACACGTCCGGTCGCAGACGTGGTACCAAGCAGAAAATCAGCAAACGGGTGGCCGCTATAGCGCCCGTCAAAATTGAAGGTACCGCGAATGGGAGGAGGGTTTTGAAAATTGAACGAGGAGGCACGCTGGAAATCAAAGCCCGCCTTGATCGTGTGGGCGCGGCGGGTCCAGCTCAGCGTGTCAGCAGCCTCCCAGCTACGCTGCCGGTCCCCCGATCCCGGCTGGTCGAAGAAGCCGCGAAAGCCAGTGACGCTGACAGTCGGCAGTCCACCCAGTCCGGAAACGGGCGAGATCAGTCCAGGTATGAGCTTGCTGGGATCGAAGTCGAAGTTTTGCGGCTGCCGGAAATAGTTGGTATGTACGAACCCGAAACGCGCTTCATTGACCATCGTCGGCGACATCACACGTGTGTACGATCCCAACGCGTTGCGAGTCGCTGTCCCGAATCCTCCCCAGTTGCCGAATTTGTCCGTGCCGGTGCCTACGCCGGAAATGAAGGGCCCGTTATCCGCACGGTAAAACCGGCCGGTGATCTTATCGTTCGAGGTGAGTTGCGAATCGATCCGCACCGAGTAGCGGTCATAGCTCTCCCGGGTGGGCACGTTGACCGTAAAATTGTTGCCGAGGCCGGCGGCGCCCGTTCCTGGGCCGTTTGGATCCGATGTGAATTTCAGTAGCTCGCGAGACACTGCGCTGAAGCGCTCGGTCGGGATGCGATTATTGGGAAACGGCTGCCCCGAAAACGGATCCCGGATCGGGGCCAATCCGCTGAAGTCGCCCGCCTTGAGCGCGACCGTGGGCATGGCATGCACAGTGGTTGAGGAGACGCGCCGCCGCAACCCTTCAAAGTTGCCAAAGTAAAACAGCTTATTGCGGATAATGGGCCCTCCCACCGAGCCGCCAAACTCATTCCTGTTAAAGGAAGGCTTGGGCAAGTGGGTGGCAAAGACGTGCTTGGCGGAAAGCGCCCGGTTGCGATTGAATGCGAACAGGCTGCCATGAACGTCATTCGTCCCCGACTTGCTGACCACGACAACCTGGGAGCCTCCCCGCCCGTACTCCGCCGCAGCGCCATTGGCGATCACTTTGAATTCCCCAATGGACTCCAACGAAGGGGCCAGGGGCAGAATTCTTTCATTGCCTACGTCAATGTTGGCCACTCCATCGACGGTCATGTTGGCAGCTCCGAACCACGCGCCGCCTGCCACCATGGGATTGATCGACGCCTTCTGTACCCCTGGCGCCAAAATCATCAGCCCTAAAATCCCCGCCCTCCCATTCAGCGGCAAGGAGGTAATCTGCCTGCCATCCACGACGCTGCCCACCGAGGAGGTCTCGGATTGGACCACCGGCAAGGTGGCCTCGACTTCTATTTGCGTGGCAACTTCGCCGACCTCGAGCTTCACGTCCACACGAATCGTCTGGTCCACGAACACGTTGACGTTGCGCACCACGCCGGTCTTAAAACCCTGTGCGGAGACACTCACCTTGTATATCCCGGGTTCGACGTTGGTAAAAGTGTAGTCGCCTGTGCTGGCAGTGGTCTCCGTGGAAATACCGGTGTTCTCATTCAGCAGTGCGACCTTGGCCCCGTGCACGACTGCGGCGGACGGATCGGTAACACGCCCCACGATCACCCCGCGAGTTGCTTGGCCCCAAACCGGGCCGGTCATCAGCCACAGCAAACTCCACGACCACAACATGGTGGTCCAAAAGGTCTTTTCACGTCGCATTTCATCCTCCTCACAATTCCGAGATTGCCCAGCCGGACTCGGCTTTGGAAGACACGGTCGACCGGGCAAGCTAGCTCGCCCTGTACGCATTGGTCAATCTACTCTAGCGTTCTGTCCTGTGCTGACATAGGGTCTCGTTTTTGCACAAGATGCTTGATAGAAAGGAAAGGTGGTAGTCAGTATACTCCGCGCCAGTGTGAGGTCGCAAGGATTCTGGGTGTTACCTTTAAGAACGCAGAAAGGCTGAAGGCCCAGCAGAGTGTCAAGATGACGGCAGGGTTGCGCACTCACCCGCGGTGGCCGTGAAGTTGCAGGCGTTCAACGGATGAGTGTCACCTCGACAACTACACTCCGCCCTGGCAGCCGAACATTTTCCACAGCCAATCCGTGAACAGCCATATGAAGGTACCCCGAGCGTTACGGCCCATGGGCCTGATCCTTGTATTCTGAAATGCTGCAAAGCGCCATTTGCCGTCGCGGTTGATGGCGACGAGTGTCTGAATGGAGTCTCGCTCCGGCGAAGGTTGTGATTTTCCTCGCATCACAGTTCCGCCGACAGCGTGCATCAGTGCCGCGTCGGGACTCAGGAAACGCACGCTCTTGACCTCTCCCACAAGCCGGGTCCCTTTAAGCCATTTGTCGAACAAGGGCTGGTGGAATGAAGCGATCGCGTGCCGACCTTTGAGGTGCGTGCCATCGAAACCGATCAGATCACTGTCCTCGGCGAATGGAGCGGCAAAGGCTTCGCCACTGCCTGTGTTCCAGCCAGCCATCAGTTGTTTGTAAAGGGCACGAACGGCGGCTTCATCATCAGATCGTGATATTTGCGGAATTCTCTCTGAACTCATGTTGCTTCTCCCTTCGTCCGGAATGTGTCTCAGCCGTGCTTACTGAGCGCTTTCAACGCTGCCAACCAGGCGATCAGGGTAGCGGCGTGGCGCACGTAACCCAGACTTACCCATTGCGTTGCCCTGGCCACGGCCTCTGATTGTGGGATCGCGTCGTTCTGCACTAGTGCGAGCATTGTCGGAATGAAGTATGCGAAGGTCATAATTCGATCCACGAGAGCGGCGGCGGCTGCGCCAAGCCACCAATTGCGAACTTCAACTGCAGCCCACCAGGCAGCCACCAAACTCCCCAGAGTCAGTAGAGTAAGCGGCACGGTTGTGACGTAAACCCAGAACCTGAGGCCGGTATTGGATTGACGTGCGAGTTCAGCGTTCCAACGGTATCCGGATTCCGGCGACCCACTGAGCCACTGGCGAACGACGATCCGTGTTTCGTATAACCCGGCACCGAACGCGATACCCAGGTTGATAACAAAGAGCCACAACACCATCCTTGCAACGTATTCCATTTTGTCCTCCTCTGACCCCGTATGAATTCTTTGCCTTTATGCCTTTAAGCCGCAAATGCCACTTTCGCTGGTGGACTGCAGATGCCTGTCTCCTTGGGTACGCCAGCCCTTCCTCCTCTTCGACTATTCTGCTGGCTTCGGCGGAAGATTTCCGCAATAATGCTGGCCGTACTTTGTCCACCAAAAACCGAGAGACGCAGCCATGAGGTCAAGTAAATCGGAAAAGGTTGCTGGCTTCTGTCGACAGTGTAATTCCAGCGTGCTTCTGGCAAATGGACTGTATTTCTGTCAGTGCGGCAGCGCGAGCGACAAGTCGTACTACTTCCCGCCGAGTTGGGTTTTCAAGCTGGGCTCGGCAGGAGATGCACCGGGCAATCGCTCGGCTAAGGCTGCCTCTGGAAAGCAGCTTGGGTGAGGCTTTCACAGACTCAAGGGTGACTGCTCCCGCACTTGTAGTGCCGATGTCGGAGTAGTCTTGTGTAGAGGGCTAAGCCGAGAAACGCCAGTATGGCATAGAGGGTCGTGAAAATTTCTTCTGGAGCCTCGTAAAACAGGAGGTTGTTCATCCATCTTCCAATGAACGAACGCTGATGACCTGCTCTTCCGCCTTGTTCCAAGAGCACGTTCTCAAGCGCGGTCAGCGGGCATGTGACGCCCCAGAAAGCTTCCACCGCAACCAGAGCCGCGCAAAGCAGGTGGCAGCTCCGGAACTTGAGGTTCCTGATCCAGGCCCAAGGAAAGAACAACCCGAGCAGGATGGCCAGGAACCCGAAAAGAACAAAGCCCGCATAGGCCAGATGGATTGCAACGACAAGATCGGAAAGCCACAGATAGACCAACAGGCAACCTCCTCAGTGAAAGGCAGCCGCGGATGAACGCGGAGTGGAGTTTAACCTGCGTTCTAAAACTCTCCTTTTCTGGCCTGCCTTCGGCGAGGCCCGGCCGTTGTCGATAACCTGCTATTCTCAGCACATCAACCCGCGATGTTGGCGCGTTACGACATGCAGATCATCATCGGCCGGCGCTAAAGCTTGATTCCTTCCTATTCCAACATCGGTTCCATCTCTTCCGCCTGGCGGGGTGCGAGGTGGTTGCCCATGATCATTCGAGCGCAGGCATTCCAGCGCAGCAGGGCATCGTCATTGCCCGCGGGGCGAAGGGATTCGGCTTCTTCATACCACCGCATGGCTTCACACAACCACTCATAAGCGTCGAATGTCGCCCCTGGAGCGCCCTGGTGGAGTTGCGCTTTGGCGCGCCGCTCGCAAATCAGTCCGTGATAGTACTTCTGTTCGTAGTTGCCTGCGAGGCGTGCCAGCACTTCCTCGACCTGGGTCGAACCGATAGCATATCCTCTGCCGAAGCGGTCCGTGAGCGCTAGCAGCAGAATGACAATGGCCTGCTGGTTGTCCGGATCGACCTGCAGGACGTCGAGACAAATGCTTTCCGCCTCGCCGGGTTCGTTCAGCAGCCTGTACCGCGTGGCCTTCTCTAGAGCTGCGGGAACAGCTTCTCTGGACAAAGGTTTCAGTTCAAACATGATATCCTCCTTGAGAATCAGGAGCCCTCCCATCTTGGGCTGGGGGCTAAAGGCGTCCTTTTGCTGAGGCGGTTCTCAAGAGTGTTGCTAGAATTCCGCAATTACGGTGACGTATTTTCTGCCGATCTGCTGATCGGCACAACCCCAGTGAGCCCGAGAACCATTCTGACTGCGGCTTTGCCGCCCGATGTGCGGAAAATCTCCGACTTTCCCTGGAGTTTCTACATTGGCGGGGCCGGTCGAGGCTCCTTTGTCCCCCTTGACAAGACTTGACAAGGGGGGACGCCGCGCTTTTTGCGGCAGGGGGTGTCGAGAATGCTGAGACCCCTGTGGTCCCCTTCGTAGGGGGGACAAAGAGAGCCAGCCAGACCTTCGGTCTGGCCCTCCGAATAGGACGGTTTTCTGGCTCCCCTGAGAACCGGAGGGGATGTGCCGCGCAGCGACAGCGGTCGCGG
>JAKEER010000216.1 GCA_022616615.1 Acidobacteriota bacterium | reverse complement strand
CTCACGGTCGGGCTACTGACAGCGCCGGTGCCAGTCAGTAGCCCGCGCGTCAGCAAGGGCTCCGGCCCGCTGCGGGCTGCCCGCCACTTTTAATTGCACCCTCCAAGCTAGAGCTGGTTGTGAATGCGCCCGCTCGGTCTTCCACTCGGAGGTCACTTCGAGACCCAACCTCATCTGGCAGAAACGAGCCAATAGCCACTTTCTATCCAAAGGCTTCGGTGGTTGTTTGACGAAGGAGGCGCTTATGTCGACAGACAATAGAGCCATTGCGCGCCGACTCAATGACGAAGTGTGGAATCGCGGCAATCTCAGTGCGATCGATGAGATACTCGCCACTGGGTACATGCATCACGATCCTGCCAGCCGGAATTTTGGCAGCGGTCCTGTCGAATACAAGAAGCTGGTTGCCCTTTACCGGAGCGCTTTTCCGGACGTGCTGTTCACGATAGAAAACCTCGTCTCAGAAGGGGATTTGGTCGTGACTCAGTGGACGGCGCGCGGCACGCAGCGAGGCGAGGTGATGGGCATCGCGCCGACCGGCAGACAGGTTACTGTTTCGGGAATCAGTATTGCCAGAGTTGAGCAAGGCAGGCTCGCGGAACAGTGGGTGAGTTGGGATGCCCTGGGCATGCTGCGCCAGCTGGGCGTAGTCCCTGGCACCGAGCAGTTCAGGAGACAGGCTATAAGCTGAAGGCAACAACTGCAGCTACCATCGCCGCACCTGTTGCGCTGGTGGAGCAGGGTTCCAGCTCAGCTTCGACCTAGACGGGAAGCGGCACAATTCGTTGGAACGGTCCGCAGCGGCGGTCTTCTACCTTAGCGCAAAGTTAATCTCAATATTCAGCGCCACATCGACGGGTTCTCCGGCGCGCGTTCCCGGCCGGAATTTCCACTGCTTGAGCGCCTCCACGGCGTTCTCGTCCAGCCCCAACCCAAGCCCGCGCAGCACCTTCAGAATCTGAATCGTGCCATCCTTGCGGACAATCGCCGACAGAACGACACTGCCCTGATAGCGCGCACGACGTGCTTCTTCCGAATAGCCGGGCTCGATGCGATACAAGACCGTTGGCGCACTCACTCCGCCCCCAACCCGTACCGGCCCTCCGCCAGTTCCTCCGCCTTCTCCAGGGCCCACACCAGGCCCTTTGCCAGGTCCTACTCCGCCGCCGTCGCCCGTTCCAATGCCACCACTCGTTCCTGGGCCGCTCGACGGAGGACCAGGAATACCGAGTGGGTCACCCAGCTGGGCAAGGTTGACCGGAGGCAGTTGAGCAAGCTGGGGCACGACCACGGTGGGTTCCACCGGGAGAACCGGTTTCAGATTTACGCTCTTCGGGGTGGGCGGCGTCAACTGACGATTGGAGAAGCGAGGCAGCTTACCCAGCGACGCTGGGGCCTTTTCCCGTCTTCCACCCCCACCCCCGCCGCCTGCTTTCTGAGATCTGGGAGGCAGAGTCAGGAACAACGGCTCAGTGGTAAGCTGGGTAAGCACTTCCGTGCTTGCCTTGGGCTTGTCTGTCAATGAGAACCATGCCGGAAGCCACAAGATCCCTATGATAAGAAGCAGATGGGTTGCCACCGAGAAAACAGCCGAACTTTTCCGGAATCTGTAATCCTTGAAAAGCGGCGACACCTCGACGGGCTGTGCGCTCAGCACGTACACCGGCCTCGGGGCAAGCAGCACCGGAAGCTCGCGGAAAAGGGTCCTGAACCACGGTAGCGTCTCAAGAAGAAGGTCCGTTTGAACCGGCGCAGCAGTCACCGCTACTGTCTGTGTCTTTCCGAATGCGGCTCTAAGGTTTTCCCACAGGGTTCGACAGCGAGACTGAGACTTCAATAAAAGCGCTGTTTCCACGGGATGCGCTGAAACCGTCGGCTGCTGCTGCCGGAAGATAGCCGATTTCAGATTCCCAAGAATCGTCGAATACCAAACGGCGCTGGCCAGAAGTAGATCGGTCTCTGCCGGGGTGGCTGAAATCGAACTAGCTACAGCCTTGACGAATAAGCTTTTCAAATTCTCCCGAAACGCCCGCCAGCGAGACTCCTCAGGCAAGGAGAAGTTCAGTTTCTCTTCTCTTTCGTTGCAGTTTCTCGCATCCCTCTCTTTTGCGTTCAGCATGATCCCTCGCTTGGTGAGGCTTAACGTCTTGGGTTCTGATTTTAGATGACCTGTCTGGCTCGAAAAATTCCGACGGACAGGTTTGTTAAGAATTGGTTGCAAGCCAGCGTCCTTTCGTTGTCCAATCGGCCAACAAAATCTGCTTGCCTAAAATTCCCGTAAGCCTAAGGAGAGATATGATGAGAAAGACCTTGTTGGTATTCGGCCTCGGTGGAACGATGGCGCTGGCGGTGACAATCACAATGTCGCAAGGAACCAACCCTCTCGATCCACTGAAGGTCTGTCCGGACACACACAAGCTGTTGTTTGAAAACGCGGTTGTCCGAGTCATTGAGGCCAAGGTGCCCGCGGGCGCAAACGAGCCTCGGCACAGCCATCCGCATGGCATTACGGTCTATCTGGCCAACTACGAGGTGGAAACGAAGACTATCGCTGACAACAAAGTGAGCCAGGCACAACGGAAATTTGGCACGGTGACTTGGAGCGAGGCCGTGGTGCATGAGGTAAAGAACACTGGAAAGACCAACTCGCACGCCATTCGGATTGAATTGAAGTAATAAGGTGCGGTCTGCTCGGCTTGCGCCTTCCCTAAGCCTGCGATCAGCGGGCCAGGACAAAAGGGGGAGTACACCATCACCCGAGCGGCGGCCAGTCATTCCCGCGAAAAGCCTGCCCCCGCCAAAGCGAGGGGCGGGAATCCAGTGTCTACGGACGAGGGGCTGGATTCCCTCGGCGTACGCCGGGTTTCGGGGGAATGACCCGTTTGCCGCCTCAAACTGCAGTGGCGCTCAAAGGCAACCATGTTCCGTGATCGAGCCAGAGATTGTTATTTCCGCCAAGCTTTCAAGCGTTTCTCTGCACAGCTGATACTGCTAGTTTTCGGCTTCTTGTTTTTGGCCGGTGACTCTGCCGGACAAACGGGGGGCGCCGTAGCGGCCAGCCAGTCTGAGTACAAAGGCCGAACCATTGCGCCGGTCATGAGCGCCGCCGGTGCAGACTGGCTGACGCGCGTAGACCGGGAGAAGTTCGAGCAGCCTGAGAAGGTTCTCGATGCGCTGGCCATCCGATCGGGAATGACTGTGGCCGACGTGGGGGCGGGCAACGGCTATTTCACTTTGCGCCTGGCCCGCCGCGTGGGCAGTGCCGGACGGGTGCTAGCCGTCGATGTCCAACAGGATATGTTGGACCTTCTCAAGAAAAGCAAGGATCGGGAGAGTCTGACCCACATTGAACTCGTGCTGGGCACACCGACGGATCCCCGCTTGCCCCAGGCAGCAGTGGATTTGGCACTGCTCGTAGACGTATACCACGAATTCCAACATCCGGAAGAGATGATGGCGGGCATCTGGGAATCGCTGAAGCTCGACGGGGTCCTGGTTCTGGTTGAGTACCGTGGCGAGGATGCTTCCGTGCCGATCAAGCCGGAACACAAGATGACGGTCGCCCAGGTTCTGAAGGAAATTGAACCTATGGGTTTCCGGCTGCGGAAGAAGCTGGATTTTCTTCCCTGGCAGCATATTTTCATCTTCGAAAAGGCAAAGTGAACCGCGAAGGCGCGAAGACCTATGGGACGCAGATTTCACTGATGAACGCAGATGAAGCAAGACGGCTGCACCCAGGAACCTCAGGAGACATGAAGACAACACTGGCGCCGACTCACTTCACCAAGGCATTTCAAAATGGGTGATTACCGGCCCTAGCCCGCTTGGAGAGTTGAATATGGGCGTATCGGCAGAATCTGCACCTCATCCCTCTTTGCGTCCTTCGCGCCTTTGCGGTTCAATCTCTTTTTGGTCTCCCACACACACTGAGGATTGCTATGAAAAATCCCTGGCATGACATCCCCTCGGGTGCCGATGCCCCTGAAATGGTCACTGCCATCATTGAGATTCCCAAAGGGTCGAAGAACAAGTACGAACTCGACAAGGACAGTGGCCTTCTCAAGGTTGACCGCGTGTTATTCAGTTCGGTGCACTATCCTGCCAATTACGGCTTCATCCCACGGACCTATTGCGATGACAAGGACCCACTCGACATTCTCGTGCTGGGCCAGGAAGCTGTCTATCCTCTCACCCTGATGCGAGCCAAGCCGATTGGCGTGATGCAGATGATCGACCAGGACCAAGAAGACGACAAGATCATTGCCGTTCACGCCGACGATCCCGAATATTGTGAATATCAGGACGTGCACCAGTTGGCCAAGCACAAGATGAGGGAACTGGAGCGGTTTTTTGAGGATTACAAACTGCTGGAGCGCAAAGCGGTGCGGGTGGAGCGTTTCCTGGGTTGCGAGCCAGCTTTGGAGATCATTAAGCAGGCCATTGCGCTTTACCGGAAGACCTTTAAGAGTGCTAAAGGAAGAAGTAGTCGCTAAAATCGGCAGTTCAACCAACCGCAGAGGCGCAGAGACGCGGAGAGAAACAGGGAGAGGACGTCACATCCTCGCACTTTTACTCTGACCAAGAGGGTCATAGGAATCTAGCCACCATGTTCAACGCTGGAAACCAACCGTCCTGAAATCCTGATTGCTGGCCGCTCTCACAGGACGCTCTCCGCGTCTGAGCGTCACTGCGGTGGCTTTTACTGCTCTTTTGAGGGTCGTCCACAGTAAAACGAATCGCGCGGATAATCGGCGAGTGTCCGCGTAGATTCACGACGTCAAGGAGAGCTTCTCATGTTCAGAAAAAGCGTTTTGGGATTCCTAATGCTGACTGGGCTGGCCGCAGCGGCAGACAAATACACCGAGATGCAGGATCTCGGTCCCTTGCCGGAGTATGTTGTGCGATCGATCAAGGAAAAAATAGTAGTGGACGGGAAACTGTCTGAGCCAGCCTGGTCGCAAGCCGCGCCGATAACTCTGCTGTTTCCCTGGGACTTTCAAACCGGCGGGAAACAGAAGACCACCGTTAGCCTGGTGCGCGACAGCGACACCCTTTACGTGGGTTACGAAGCCGACGATACCGACATCACCGCCACCCACGAAAGCCGCGATGATCCTACCTACAAGGACGATTGCGTCGAAATCTTCATTAAGCCCAGCCAGGAAACAGATTCCTACTTGGGAATGGAGATGAACGCGCGGGGAGTGCTCTATGACTACTTCTTCTCATTCCCAAAGGAACTCGACAAAGCACTGAACTTCGAAGGCGTGCAACTGAAGACGACATTACGAGGAACGCTGAACCAGTCAGGTGATCAGGACAAAGGTTGGACGCTGGAAGTGGCGATCCCTTTCAAGAACTTTGCCAGGCTGGCGAAACAGCCTGTGCCCAAGACCGGCGAACAGTGGCGTGTACAGATCAATCGCTGGGACGGCACTGAGGCTTCCGGGGGCAGGCGCTTGAGCATGTGGTGCCATTCAGGCCTCAAGAAAGCGGATCCGCACAATCCGGAACGGTTCGGAATTCTGATCTTCAAGTAACACCCGCGAAAGAAGGTTCCTCGCGTAGGGGCGCACCCGCGTGTGCGCCCTGGTGGCGGGTGGAAACGAACCCAGATTCAATGGAAAACGCGAGAAGGACGGACACATAGGTCCGCCCCTACGAGGCGGCAACGCGAAAAAAGCGCGGCCAAACCGAGGTTCGCGGGCCTCCAATGCGCCTGCGAAACCTTTCTTGAAGTCTTTGCACGCCAGCATCAGACGGCGTATCGGTTTTTTGGAGCCGCTTCGCTGCAGCCCAACCACGGCTACGCACACTCCTCAATGCACTCTTCCAGCACATGCACTGCTTCGACGGTCGCCTCTTCGTTGATGCACAATGGCGGGCAAATCTTGACGGTGGCGCCGCCAAAACCCACCGGCGCGAACATCAGCAACCCCTTCTCAACTGCTCGGCGGACAATCGCTTTCGCCAGCTCGCCATGCGGCTCCTTACCTCCCGGCTTTACCATGTGCAGGCCGGCCACCAGCCCCATGCCGTGATGCGCACCAATCGTCGCCGGGTACTTATTCTTGATTCCGGCCAGTTTGCAGTGCATGATGCCACCCACCTTGAGAGCGTTTAGTGCGAGGTTCTCACGAAGGATGAGATCCAGATTCGCCAAGGCTGCGGCAGCGCAGAGGGGATTTCCCGTATGCGTGCTCGTCATGGCTCCGGGCGGATAAAGATCCATTACATCCTGGCGGCCCAGCACTGCGGAAATCGGCAGGGAGCTACTGAGCCCTTTCCCAAAGCACGCCAGGTCGGGAACTACCTCGTAATGCTCGAAGCCAAACAGCTTGCCCGTCCGCCCAAAGCCTGCCTGGACTTCGTCGAAGATCAAGAGCGCTTGGTGCGCATCGCACCATTTCTTGAGCTGCTGAATGTATTCCTTGGGACAGAAGCTGGAACCTCCGCCTTGGTAAGTCTCCAGCAAAACTCCAGCGACGTGCCGGGGATCGATGCGAAGCCGCTCCAATGTCTCTTCAAATAGAGCGAAGCCAACATCGTCGGTGCGGAAACCGTCAGGATAAGGCACCTGCACGAGCCCCGGATCGTGGTTGACGATCCACTCCTTCAAACCTGGGATGCCGCCGGCCATCTGTGCTCCAAGCGTGCGCCCGTGGAAGGCTCGGTCGAAAGAGACAATCACCGATTTTTCTCGCCCGCCCTGTTTGATGCCGTTTGTGCGAGCCAGCTTGATCGCACACTCGATAGTTTCCGACCCGGTAGTGAGAAGGAATGCCTTCTCCAGAGGCGCCGGGCTCATAGACACCAGCTTCTCGACCAAGGCTGCGCGAACTTCGTTGGGAAAGCAGTAGCTCGTCAGCAATGGCTTGCGCGCCTGGCTCAAAATAGCGTCGACAATCTCTGCCCGGCCGTGCCCCGCATTCGTGATGAGGACGCCTGAACTCCAGTCGAGCCACTGGTTGCCCCACCGGTCAAACACATGAACACCCTCGGCCCGGTCCCAGACCACTGGAGGTTGGCCGCCCATGGCTTCGGGCTCGCAACGTTTCAGCTTTTCGAGAATCGGGATCGATTCGGGGACAGGAATCGGCGTAACAATTCTGCGGTATTTCGTTTCGACGCGATCAACGGTGCGTGATTGCCATTCAGACGTTGCGGGCATATTCAGTTTCCTCCTCAGGAGGCTGCGGGATGATACTGAGTATTTCCGAATGATGCAAAGCCACTAGTATTACTTTGTTAAGTCTGTCTCTGGGTGGCGCATACATCGTGCTTCTGGCGATGTATGCGGGCGATACGCACACATGGCAAACTGCGCCATGTGTGCGCCACCCAAGGAATCGACACGAGACTTAACAAAGTAATACTAGACGTGTGTGAGGACATCCTATTTTGAGGATTGCAGCATATAGTGGCGAGACTCTTCGTTCCCCACAAACGAAACAGACTTCGGTTCCCCTCTCCCCAACGCGGGAGAGGGGCTAGGGGTGAGGGGGCGCGCGCACGGTGGAATGTTCCGGCAAGTGTTCCAAGACCGTCATCCAGCACTGGGTTTCGGGAACTGACTCAACCGGCAGGGATCCCCCAGTGACGAAGAGCTGCTGCACTTGGGTATTCGGCCTTCGTCATTCTTTTGTCATCGGCGCTTCGTCATTACGTCACGCAAGGGACCCTTTCTGCAGTGCCACATCATTGGAAAGTCCTTCTTTCCCGATTTCTAACGAACATTCCGCAACAAACCTTCGTGTCTCCTCGTGTCCTTCGCGGAAGCTAAGCAATCATTTCCTTCTTCACAGGCTTGAGCGGTGCATTGAGGAAGCGTACCAACGGCATCAGAGTGTCGAAGGTTTGAACCAGCGTGGGCAGCAGCTCCTGGCTCAACGCCAGCTCGGGGGGATGCTTAATCCAAGCTAAGAACTGTTTGTACCGAAGCAAGTCTGCAGCAGGATGTTCTGGGGCAAATCCCTTGGGGACGCGCGCGAGCTGATCGCCCTCCAATCTGCCAAACAGCTTCGCAAACTGGCGATGAGCAAGGATGATTCGCAATGCCTTCGGATTTGCCGCGATGTGATTGCGAATTGCAAGCAGTTCCTTGGGTCCCGGCATGTAGACTCCCCCAGCCACGAGCAGCTCGTCGGGTGAAAAGTGGAAGTACAATCCGGAACAGGCATGCTTTCCAAGCCCGCGCGGCGCAAAGAGTGCCGCAGTGTGCGTCTTGTAGGGTGACTTGTCGGCGCTGAACCGCACGTCGCGGTAAATGCGGTAGATCGCGCGTTTGGGCTCGGTCACCAGTTCCGGCGCCAGGCCCCTCAACTCTGAATTGATCTCCAGAACCAGAGACAGCATGGGCTCTTTGATCTGCCTCTCATAGGTTTCCTTGTTTTTGAGGAACCAGGGGCGGTTGTTGTGACGCTTCAGTTGAACAAAAAACTTCAGCGCCTCAGGGGAAAATCCAGGAAAGTCTGTTTTCATGGTGCTCTGTGCTCCAGCAGATGGCGCGCTTTTCGCGCGAGTGTCCCTACTTCCTTTGGGCCAGTATGCCACAGGGGCGGGGTTGTAAGTTCCTTGAAAATCGTCCTCGTCGTCGTCCTCGTGCTCGTCATCGATCAAAGTGCCGAGTCGTGTGGCGCAGACCTCCTGCTTTTCAAGGAGGTCTGCGGCGGTTCGGTCGATCGGGAGGCACGGTCTGCGCACATGGTTTTCAGCCGTTGTGGAGGCTGACCAGGAGGAACCGTGATGTCAATGAAGGGGGCCGATGTTCAGCACCTGCATGCACAATCGATCCGGCAGGTCATCCTAGCCAGCTTCATCGGAACCACTATAGAGTGGCACGACTTCTTTCTGTCTGGCACGGCAGCAGCGCTTGTGGCGATGTATGTGATGGTGATGGCTTTGATCACCGTGGTGTCCACCTTGCTGGCAGCGGAAACCTTTCAGAGCAATGTTTCAGAGGAACCGGCGCACTGAAGAAAGGACGTGTTAAAGACGAACCTCCCTTGAAAACGATCCAGGAATCGTAGGGAACGCCCGCCGCGCGGTTCCCCGTTTGGGTTTCCCAGCAACGCCAGCACCCTACTGAAGCCGCCAGAGAAATCCGTTCCCGCAATTCTTGATTACTTATAGAATGTCCACATGAACTACCGTTATCGTACATCTTCCATCTCCTTCGGCGGTCCACTAACACCGGTGGTCCGGAACATCATCCTTACCTGCGTGGCTGTCTACGTCATTCAGCTGGTGGCTGGCAATCCAATTTCTCGTTACTTCAGCCTCATTCCAGCGCTGGTGATCCACGAGTTTTACTTCTGGCAGTTCTTCACTTACATGTTCCTGCATGACCGGGGGGGCATCTTCCATCTGCTGTTCAATATGCTTTCACTGTTCATGTTTGGCTGCGAGCTGGAGCGTTATTGGGGCCGCCGGCGCTTCTTTCAGTACTACTGCCTGACCGGCATCGGCGCCGGCCTTTGCGTGTTCTTCATTCCTTCGAACTATTTGACTTCTACCTTGGGTGCTTCCGGCGCGATTTACGGCGTGCTGCTAGCCTACGGCCTCACTTTTCCCGACCGCATTCTTTACATGTACATGTTGTTTCCGCTGCAGGCAAAGTACTTCGTCATGATCATCGGCGGTATTGCCTTTCTCACCGCGCTCTCCAGCTCCAATACCGGCATCTCCAATGCAGCCCATCTTGGCGGCATGGCCTTCGGCTACGTCTACTTGAAAACTATAAAAGGGAAAAAGCCAAGAACTCATGCTGGTAGCAGCCTGGTCTCCCGCGTCAAAGACGCTTACTTCCATTGGAAACTGCGAAGAGCACGCAAGAAGTTTGCCGTCTACCTCAACAAGAAAGAACGCCAGCGCGACAAGAACGAAACCATTCACTAAGATTATTTTGGAGAGCGCTGGCTTGACAGCGCTTTTCCGTCCTGCGGCTTGACGCAGGCCCAGACTCATTTGCCAGTCCTGTCCCCTGTTGCACCCGGCGCCGCGATGGCGTCAAGCTGCCACTGAGAAAAGCGCTGTCAAGCCAGCGCACTCCAAAGCAGTTCTCATGTCGTTGGTAATCGAAACCGACAATTTGACCAAGACCTTCGACAGCCGCATTGCCGTTAACCGGCTCTCTCTTCAAGTTCAGGCGGGCGACGTGTTCGGGTTCCTGGGCCAGAACGGCGCCGGAAAAAGCACCACAATTCGCCTGCTGCTGGGATTGGTGAAGCCTTCTTCAGGCCGGGTCTCTTTACTGGGGCACAATCTGCCGCAACATCGCGAACAGGCACTTCGCAAGGTCGGAGCGATTGTCGAGGCGCCTGCGTTCTATGAGAACTTGACCGGGTTGGAGAATCTCAAAATCTTCTCCAGCCTGACCGGTACCGTCCGGCCGCCGCGTTATCGGGAAGTGCTCCGCTGGGTGCATTTGTCGGGGCGCGAAAACGACAAGGTACGCGTCTATTCCCACGGCATGCGCCAGCGGCTGGGCCTGGCTCAAGCCCTGCTACCGCAACCGGCGCTGCTTATCCTGGACGAGCCGACCGACGGTTTGGACCCGCAGGGCATCCGGGAAATCCGCCAGTTGCTGGTCGAACTAGCGCACCAGCAGGGACTAACTATTTTGCTGTCCAGCCATCTGCTGCATGAAGTCGAACGGATTTGCAACCGCATCGCCATCATTGATCAGGGCCGCTTGCTCTATCAGGGAACCGTTCAGTCATTGCTGGAGCATGATGTTCAATTCAGGATTCGCACTGACCGCATCGAGCAGGCCTTTCAGTTTCTGGCCAGAGACCTCAAGCTTCCAGTATTCAGAAATGGGAAGGAACACCTTTACTTGAAGCTTCCCGAAGCAGACATTGCAGCAGTCAACCACTCGTTGGTCAGCCAGGGCTTTCAGGTTTATGAAATCTCGCGCCACGCTTCGTCTCTGGAAGACATCTATTTCCGCCTCACCACATGATGACCTTCCTGCGCCAGGAAATCTTCAAGCTGCTTCGGTCCAAACTGCTCTACCTCAGCTTCGTGATGCTCGTCATTTTCGTGCTGTTGATGTTGTGGGGGTTTTATACCTATTCACTGCGCAAGACCGGCGGACAGGTGGAATTCAAGTACACCTACGAAAATCCCAGTTATTTCAATGGCCTGATTTTCACGCTTTATTCGGCTTACTTCGCCTTTCAGCTCATCATTCCTATTTCGGTTTCCATACTGGCGGGGACGCAGATTGCGGGTGAGGCGCGCAGTGGCACGCTTCGGTCGTTGCTGACACGCCCCATTTCCCGCAGCCGGCTCTACTTTGGCAAGTATCTGGTTTCTGCTCTCAGCACCTTTTCACTGCTGGCCTTCTTCATCGTTTTCAATCTGCTGGTGGGGTTGCTGCTGGTAGGCTGGGGCGATCTGTCACTTTATCCCGGTCCATTGAACCTCGTTCAGGAACCGGCCCGCCTGCCACAAAGCGAAGCCCTGCTGCGGTTTTGCTATTCCGTGTTCACCGGCACGTGGTCGCTGCTCACGCTCGCCACCCTGGCCTTCCTCATGTCCGTTCTGTTCGAGAATCCCATTGTTGCCTCCTTCACTGCCCTGACCCTCTATGTCATGTTGAACGTCATCGGCCGGGTAGACTTTTTTGTAGATTTGAAGCCCTATCTCTTCACGACAGATATGGAGTTCTGGCGAGAGGTTTTTAAGCCAGAGATCCCCCTGAATGAGCTGCTCTATCGTGCCTGCCGCTGTGGCATGTACAGCGCCGCGTTTCTGCTGGCGGGGCTTGTGGTGTTTGAGCGGAAGGACATTTTGTCTTGATACTCTCCGTCTGTTATTGAACTGAAACGGAGAATCGGCGAACCGGAGAAACGGCGATT
>JAKEER010000215.1 GCA_022616615.1 Acidobacteriota bacterium | reverse complement strand
GAGAGTGTTGACCACAACGTATTGATTCTTGGGCCACCGTTTTCAGGAAAGAGTTCCGTAGTAAGGCGCAACTCGGTTTGCTATCTCGATTTTCGCAAGCTCGCGAAACTACACGGGGATCCGGGTAGCCTTTATCAGTCGGAGCCGCCTGAGAAGGTAATTGTGATCGATCATTTCGATTACAAGATGGGGAACGCCGAAAACAACAGGCGGAAACTCCGCTTGTTGGAGTCGCTGCTGATTGACAACCGCACGGTGGTGGTTGTGTCTACGGTCGACCCGATGGGCTTCGACTTCAGCAAGAACCCGACCAAGGAGGTGAAGTCGACCGACGCTTCCGCAGCCCAATATCGGGACCGCATGGCAGGTGTGATGAGCACCTTTGCGCGCATCTACGTCCGTAGGGAAGCCGCCGCTGGGGTACAGGGCGGCGAAGCCAGCGAGGCCTATTACCGCGCGCTGTGGGCCTGCTGCTCGCGCGACGAGAAAATCGCCCTGCATGACCTTGCAGTCGACGGGTTCCTCAATGACCGCAATCCCGGAATCCCCTCTTTATTGCGCAATCAAATGATCCTTCGTCAACCCGCGCCTCGGTTGTTGAGTGAGGGCTTCCGACAGTTTGTCGCCGAAGAAGGTCAGATGGAGAATATCCAGCAGTGGCTGCTGGAGGGCGGCCAAGGCAACTGGGGAGCGTTGAAATGGGTTCTTCTTGCCTCGGTCGTAACCGTCGGCCTGATCCTCTTCGTGGCACAACGCCAGATCTTCGATACTGGTGTACTGTTTGTTACTGCCATCGGCGGCGGATTGGCGGGAATCGCCAAGTTGTTGGACTTGATACGAGAAACGCGGCAATAGGCTTGAATTGGCCAGCGCCGTCTACGGAAGTCGGAGGAACCGCTTGATGGCTGCCTAGACAAAATGCGCGACCTGGTGCCACGAGATGTACTCCTGCTTGCTAAGCCAAGCATTTTAGGTTTCCTAAAGAAGAAGACGACATTAGGTGAGGATTATTCTTCGCAAGGCCACTGCGGGCGCAGTCGACCATCTCCCTGTGTGCCTGCCTGCTCTCTGGATTGGGGCTGCGCCCGCAACCAATCTGAAACTGGACATCGAGTCTGAGAGGGATTCAAGTATCCGAGGCCTTCTGGCGGTTATCCCTTCCGTTTCCTGATTTCGTTCATGCGGCAAAGAATTTCGAGGCGGGTCATGATTCCTTTTTCTTCCAGGAGCTCCGCCAGGGCCGTAAGCTGAAGTGAATTGCTTAGAGTCAGGTCTTCGACGCTGACGGTCACTCTTTTCTCGCTCAAAGCTTCTTCTCCTCCTGCAAGGCGATTTGCCGGGGGTCAGCAACAACCATCTCCGGCGTACCTTGGTAGTTTTCTACCCGTCCCGTTACGCAAATGGCCTTCCCGTAGTACTCCCCCTCGGGCTGGCCGAAACTGGCTCTTTCACTACCCCAGATGATTATTGTAAAAACCGGCTCCGGGTAGGATTTGTCTAGGTTCAAGAATGTCGGACTTCCACGGCTCCCTGCAGCGTAGCGGGCGCTGACAACCTTGCCACAAACCGTGACCGTTTCTCCGATGTGGTCCTTGGCTTCTGCAGCCGAGAGTGTCCTCGTTTCTTTGCGTAATGCCGCTTTTTCTGACGGTGGTCCGGCGGCGACCGACCCCGCCGTTGATGATGATGCGAGTACGTTGCGGATCAAGGCTTGACCGGAGGCCCAGGCTCGCGAGCGCCTGTCCTGGTCACCGGAAGGAAAGCCAGCATCGCTGGTACAGGTGCTTTTCATTTCTCCCCAGCCGCGTTCGAGCTTGGCCCTGTCCTCCCGGCCCAACGACCTGCCCAGCTTCCCCACCCCCCATTCGAAGCGGCCTTGGTCTTGACACACCGCATTTGCCTGCCCCAAGTCAGCAGTCGTGAGTTGCCCTAGGATTTCACGCGCCCTAGCAAGTTCGCCCTGGTCAGCGTCAGAAGCGATGGGTTTGCCCGACCTGAGTTGCTCCATTGCCTTGAGAGCTTCATCCTTTGAACTGAATGAGCGCCCAGCAAGCGCTCCCCTGTGGCAGTGGTAGCCGCCCGCTTTGCGGTTGTGGTGGCAGCCGAAAGAATCAAGGCCTCCGCCGTGGGCACCTGCCACAGTCGGAATGGCCGCAACCTGGGCCAGCACGAGTAGAGAAACCGCGAGAAGTCTCACGCGAAACATGAGCAAACCTCCAGAGCTAGTTCTTGTCGTTGTGTAGCTCAACGAACTCGTAGATGAAATTCCCTGTTCCCAGGGCGTCTGAGAACTCATTGATGACCACGCCCTTGCCACAGCCAGCTCCGGCCCCACTTCCCGGCGTTGCCGAGCTTGCAGGCACCACGTTCCAGCTTGTGCGCTTGCCCGCGGCCAGGCACGGGTCCTTGCGCTGAACGCTGTCGCTGGCACTCGCACCCATGGTGATCGTCTTTCCGTCCACCTTCACGCCGGCTGCGTTGTAGAGGGTGTAGTGTTCGTCGCCGTTGATGACTGGCATCGCGCCGCCCGAGTTGATGTAGACGACGTTGCTCGGAAGGGGAGCGCCGCCGAGCCAGAAGGCTTCAAACTGCGCCTTGGTAGCGTCGCGTGCGACGATAATGTAGCCGTTATCGGGAATCACCGTTCCGGCTGAGAAGAAGAAGGTCTGCGTGCTGTTGGCCTGCACCAATCTCCAGTTGGAGATGTCGAGGCCGGGGACATTGTTGACGGTGACTGTCACCGGAGTTGAGGTGCCGAAGTTGCCAGCGGCGTCGTAGGCAATGGACTTGAGAACATGGCTCCCATTACCCGTCGTGGTCGTGTTCCAACTCCACTCATAGGGGGCGGTGGTATCAGTGCTCTGCAACACGTCATCGAGATGAAACTCAACCCTGGTGACGCCTGCGTTGTCGGCGGCTGTTGCTGTGACGTTCACCGTCCCCGCCACAGTAGCTCCGTCTGAAGGCGAAGTAATGGAAGTGATCGGGGCCTCGGTGTCTGGCCCTGTTACGTCGTCCAAATTGAAGGAGCGAGGGAGCCCTGCCGCAATCACCTCGTTCGGTCCCTGGTTAACTTGACCATCTGCGTCCACGGTAAAGGTACTTTGTCCGCCTGTCGTGATCTTGATGTTGCCGACGCTGAACCCCGCGAAGCTCGTCAGGTCGCCAGCGGGCGCACCCTCCTCTGTTTGGAGGACGAATGCAGCTGGAACTGTAATGCAGGCGGTCGCTTGAGCCAGTAGGACGTTTTCCACCACATCCTTGCGGGGCAGATCCCAGCCAGTAGTCTGCCCGGCCCCGACCGAGATTACGGCCATTGCGGGCTGCGAAAGATTCATCCAGTTCTTGTTCGTGCTGCTCTCGCTGCCGTGATGGTTGACGTGGAGCACGTCAATGCCGCCGGCGCTGATAAGGGGAAATGCACCTCCGGGTGAAATGGCCTGGATGATCGAGGTCTCTACATCCGTCTGGCTGGAGGTAAACCGACCCGTGCAGGCTTCATCGATGTTCCCTCCGCCGAGGTCGCTGGCCCAGAGAAAGTCAAATCCTCCGTACTGGATGAGGACGGCTATCGAGCGGTCGTTCTCATCCGAGACTGAAACTGAGCCGCCCCCGATGATGCTCCCGTTCACAGCCACGAAGGTGAGCTTCGCGCCATTCCCCAGAAGGATTTGCTCCCCGACGGTAGCCGCGACCGGTGCGCCCGCCGTGGTGCCCGACGCTGCGGTGTTCCATTGCGTGACGCAGGTCGTGGTGTTCGACGAGCCGTTGTAGTAGTTCCTGACCCGCACGTTGTAACCGGCATTGATGACCTCATCGAGACCGCCCAGGTGGTCGCAGTGCTGGTGCCCCACGATGGTGTAGTCGAGTCCGTTTGCGGGCAGGATGCCGATGGACTGGAGGTAGGGCACGACCTCGTTGGTGCCGTCTCCCGTGTTACCGGCTTCCAGCAGCACCGTGGTTCCGTCCGGCCCGATCACGAGGGCAGAGCCTCCCCAGCCGACGTTGATGTAGTGAATCTGGAGCTGCTGTGCTTCGGTGCTCGGAACCAGAAACAACACGACGCACAGAACCGCCAGGCGCAGAACTCGCATAGGGCCTCCGCTGGATTGAATCGTTGCAGTGAACCGCATCCCACCTCTTCGTTTGGCTGCCGTATAGCACGGCTGGCGGGCGCTTGTCCACCCCAAAAGCGGGGGCCTGTACTAGGACAGCGAAGTACCTGTACTTGGCCACCGAAGTCCCAGTCCGAGGACAGGATTGCGCCCACGGCGGCAATCTGCTTAGCTGCACGCGGGGCAATGGCGACAGACGCAGAGCGCGTGCTGGCTGAGGTGCGGGAACTCGTGCGCCGCGAGATTCACCCTGCCCGCCAGCGGCTCGGCGTGATTGGGATTGGTAACGTCATGCGGGAAGGGCGTCTGACGCCGCAGGAATGGATGGAGGCGTGGGCTTCGATAGACCGTCTGCTGGGGGCCAATACGCTGTTGATTCAGTTGCTGGGAATTGACGAATACGTTGGAGGCCGGAGGAAAGACCGAACGGGCTGAACTCTCAGCGTTCCAGAGCCACCCGCTTCAGTTTCCGCCCAGTCCAACCACGTCCCTAGAAGTAGTCCTTTGGTGGTTGCCATATTACGGGCCAGAGGCGCTTGCTAGGAGGCGTTACGAGAAAAGTTGACACTCTCCATGTTTTTGGGTGGGGAGGAGGAAAACACGTGATGTGAAGAGGCTCATCGTTTCGACTGTCAGAACAAGTTGAGAGGAACGCACCTCAGCTCGTTCTGTGTTCCAAGCCGGCGAGCGTCGCCAGGAGGTTTCGGCGGTCCTCGACACGAAGCTTGCTGAAGATATTCGACACGTGGAATCTCACGGTTCGCTCTGAGATGCCTATTGCTTCACCAATCTCTGCGTTGGAAAAGCGGCGGATCATCAGATGCAGGACCTGGTTCTCACGGCCCGTAAGCGAGAGCTGAGGAAGAATCTGGTTGTCCAAGATAGCCCTGGTCTGGTTCAGATAGTCGGCAAGAACCGAGGGCGGAGCCCATCGTTCCCCCTGCAGCGTGGCTGGAATCGCCTCGCGCAGATCGGAGCCAAGTCTCTCCGAAATGACCAAAACGCCCTCAATTCCAGTGTGGAGCAGTCGCAACAGGGAGTCATCGTTTGCCTCCTCGGGGAGCAGAAGCGCCAGGAATTTGCTTCCACGAACCCTGAGCCGCATTGACCGCGCCAGTGCGGATAGTCGCATCGGTGAAGTGAGCGTATCAACGACAAACAGACACAGCTCATCGCGGCCCGTCGGTAGCTGCTGGCTTGTGATGGGGGGAAGTAGTAGCGCTCCTAGTTTCCTGTCCTGACTGATCATGTCCGAGAGGCCGTTGACGACAACAGGATGAGAAGAAACAACCCGGATATAAAGTTCGTCTGCTGGCACGTGACCCTTCCCTAGGAACAATCGGCTATTCTACACGCATTGCTTTCACTTTGTCTTCGCTGGCGGATCGAGGCGGCAGGAAACCTGCCACGAAAAACTCCCCCCTCCGGCCAGTTGTCTTGGATGGCAGGAATCACGTAATAAGCTGCCTGCGGGGGCATTCGCAAAGTACTACAAGCTAGGGACGCACGGTGATATCCAGCGCTCCTTTGACTCATCTTCCTTCCTGCGCCACCGACTGTCCCTTTGTAGCGCATCGTCCCAGGTCCAGCCTAGAAAGCTCGATGTGACGGAGGCTTCTTTCATGACCCGACGGATACGATTGGGTTTCCTTGCCGTGGTTCTCCTGATTGCGGCCTTCGCCGGGCAGGTGCAGGCTCAGAGCGCCATCACGTACGTTTACGACAAACTAGGAAGGCTCATCGGCGTAGTAGACCCTGCGGGCGACACGGCCGTCTATACGTACGACGCGGTCGGCAACATCCTCTCGATTTCCAGATACAGCTCGTCGCAACTCTCCATCATCAGCTTCACCCCGGACAGTGGACCGGTGGGAGCACAGGTCACAATCTATGGGACTGGATTCAGCTCCACGCCAGCAAACAACACCGTCAAGTTCAATGGGGTAACAGCCACTGTCACGTCGTCCAGCCTGAGCACAATCCAAACTACGGTGCCATCTGGCGCGACCACCGGTCCAATCAGTGTAACTGTTTCATCCGTTACGGTTACGAGCAGTGCGTCTTTCACAGTGGGCAGTTCCTCTGCGCCTACCATCACCGGGTTCACCCCTACTGTAGGAGCACCTGGCACCGCCGTAACCATTACAGGCTCAAACTTTCAGACGACCCCTTCGAAAAATCAGGCGAGGTTTAACATCGCTGCAGCCACGATCAGCTCCTCGACCTCATCGAGTATTGAAACGACCGTCCCTCCGACGGGAACCTCGGGCCGGATTTCAGTAACGACGCCGGCAGGCAAGGGGACGAGCACTGGAGACTTCTTCGTTCCTCCTTCGCCCTACACGGCTGGGGACGTTGGCTACACAGGCCGCATGGCATTAGATGAAAGCGAGGTTGTAACGCTTAGCACCGCGAACAAGATCGGGCTCGTCGTATTCGACGCAACCCAGTATCAGAGGGCGAGTCTTCGTTTGACAAGCACGTCCACGAGCGGAGCGACGATTCCTGTCTTCAACCCTGGTGGAACAACCCTGGCCACAGCGACAATCGGTGTCGGCACAACAGGCGGTTTCCTGGACACAACAATCTTGCCGACGACAGGCACCTACACCATCATGGTCGACCCATCCGGCACGGGGTCGGGCTGACCTGCCCCCCGTTTTTGGTCCAGTCATAATGTAGCACTTTGGGGCTCCTGCACACTCGATCTTGCCCACACCGGGGTGGTGGAAGCGGCCGGCGTG
>JAKEER010000214.1 GCA_022616615.1 Acidobacteriota bacterium | reverse complement strand
TCCCAGGAGGGGATTTGATACGCATGGCCCGTAGTCTTGAATCGGCCCTCCCATGCGGCCTTCGGAGAAAAGGCCCTGATTGGTGTGCAAAATTCAGGTAGAAAGAATCGAGCTGTCACGATGGCCAGAGCGAAAAGGATCCGCCAGTGTAGTTGCGACACGCTGGTGTGAGCACACTCGAAGGTTAGTAGCCTTGAATTCCCGATGCGCGCTTCCAGTGACTGATCGGGCCACAGCCCATTGCTGCGAGACCTTGCTTTTGCCTATAGATCCGGCAGATGGTAAGCAATCACATAGTCCCCGAGTTTGGAACCGAGCCGGGCATGGCCGCCCGGCGCAATGACCAGGAACTGCTTGCCATTAGGTTTGAGCTTGTAGCTGATCGGCCCGGCATGAAGACCTGCCGGCAGGTCGAAGCGCGCGAGGACTTTTCCCGTTGCCGCATCATGAACGCGGAGCTTCAGTTCCGTGGTACCTGCGTGGAATACGAGCCCGCCAGCAGTCACCAGGGGCGGTCCGAAATTCGAAAGGCCACGAACACCGAGCTTCGGATCCTCTCCTGCGGGCTCTTGCCAAAGGATTTCACCCGAGCTGAGGTCGACCGCGTGCAGCATCCCCCAAGGTGGCTTGTGGCAGGGTAAACCATCTTCCAACAGGACATCGCGGATTTGGCCGTAACGCAGCCCCGTTCCTTTGCGGGAAAGAATCCAGCGGAGAGCCGACCAAGACGTGCGCAGGACAACTCCCTCGGTTTTGCTGAAGTTTTCAGGTGAAAGTTCCTGAAGCCGGATCAGGTGAGCGTCATTGCTCGTCGGAACGTAAAGCACGCTACGCTTCGGCTCAAAGGCGCCGCCTGACCAGTTCACACCGCCCGCCGTGCCTGGATAAAGCACGGTCCACTGGGTGCTCGGGGGCGTGAAGACCCCCTGGTTCCGCAGCGTGCGGAATCGCTCCAGACATTTCTTGTGGTGTTTTGGGTCGGAATCCCAAAGATCGGCCTCGGTGAGTCGTTGCGGAACCAGGGCGGGAGGCTTCAAAGGAAACGGCTGGGTTGGCCAACTGGTCTCCGCTGGAACATCGCTGGCGGGGACAGGACGCTCTTCGACCGGGAAGAGCGGTCGGCCGGTTTCCCGGTCCAGCAGAAAGATGAACCCACCTTTAGTACCTTGAGCCACAGCATCAATCTTGCGTCCGCCATGCTGAACCTGAACCAGGAGGGGCGGTGCAGCCAAATCGTAGTCCCACAGGTCGTGGTGAACGGTTTGAAAGTGCCAGCGACGCATCCCGGACCTTGCATCAAGGGCGACCACGGAGTCAGAAAAGAGATTCGCCCCCTTGCGGTCAATCCCCGTAAAATCCGGTCCAGCGGAACTCACAGGAAGGAAAACCAGATTCCGTTCCAGATCGGCCGTGATCGTAGACCAAACGTTGGCGCCTCCTGTATGACGCCAGCTTTCGTTCTCCCAAGTCTCCACTCCAAACTCTTCGCCCTGTGGGATGGTATTGAAACGCCAGACCAAAGCGCCCGTCCGGGCATCGTAGGCGCGAACGGCTCCGGAGGGCTGAATGCGACGAACCTCGTCGGCAATCGAGGATCCCACGATGACGTTGTTGCCAACGATGGTGGGCGGTGAAGTGACGTTGTACTCCCAGAAGTCGACCAACGGCTCGATGCCAGCGAGCAGGTTGACACTGCCTTCTTTGCCAAAGCCTCGACATGGGTGGCCGGCGGCCGCGTCGAGCGCAATCAGCCGGGCATCGAGCGTGCCAAGAAACACGCGACTCGCACAGGCTCCCTTGGCTGCGGGGTCTCGCCAATGGGCCACCCCACGGTTAACCATAAGATTCGCAAACCGGCGCCCCTTCTGAATTCCTGGGTCGAAGGTCCACAGTTCCCGCCCAGTCTGCGGGTCGAGAGCGATCACGCGGTTGTAGGGAGTGGTGAAGATCAATCGGCCTTCTACGACGATGGGCGTGCACTCGAAAGCGGTCCCTTTGAACGGATCAGGCCAGCCCGAGCGATAGTCGCCGTGACGGTACGTCCACGCGACCTTGAGTCTTCCCACGTTGCTGCGGTTGATATCCGTCAAGGGCGAATAACGGCTCCCGCCGGGGTCGCCACCGGTGACCGGCCATTCGCCAGTGGGCGGTGCGGCGGGTGCCGAAGATTTTGACGTGGCTCCCCCAACAACAAATAGTGCCAGAAAACCGGAAGCAAGAGCATAGACCAGTGCAGACAATGACACTTTCAAGATCGTCCTCACTCTTTCCACCTCTGCGCACGCCACGGATTATTCTTTCGAGATCTGGAACGCACGTATCCGTCCCGTCCAGCCAGCGTCGAGCCGCAACCAGGTGCTGCCAAACCCTCTTACAAGCGGCCAGCCAAGTCGGAGAGATTGGCGCGATATCTCCGGCTGACGGTCAATTCCTGGCCGTCCTCGAGCTTCAGGCGAAAATCACCATGAAACCAGCGGTGCAGCTCACGGATGCGGTCGACGTTGACAATTGTGGGAACGGGATACAGAGATTCCGGCTCCTTCTCCAGCAACCTCGCGCTTTGAAGCCTGAGCTGATGAAAGAAGTTCTCATCGAGCGGATGGCGGCTCTGTTCGGGACGAGTCGCGGTCACTGTCTGTTTGAACGGGATCAGTATCGAGGCGACCGGCCGGAAGTCTTCGTAAAACATGGTTCCAGCCGCAAACGATGGAGCGCCCTCTCGTCTCGTGTAATGCACAATTTCCATCAAACCGCTATCGCGTGAAATCCAAACCTGGTATTGATCATACTTCGAGTTTGGTGCAAAGGCGCGCCATGTTGCAAAGACAACGTCGTAGCGGCGGCCTCGATAACCGGTCTCACCGGCGTAGGCGACATGAGTCGCTGAGAGGATGCGAAAGGGCAGCTCAGCAAAATACTGAAGGGTGGGCAGGTAGAATTCGATGGCCGGATCGCTCACCCATTTCAGCTTTCTATCGCCGGGCTCGATCTTGTAGGCACGCCAGGACTGAATTCCCCAAACCTCGCCGACCGCTGGCCCGTCCAAAAGGTCTATGCGAGATGTGAACGAGCCTAGTGCGGAAATCATCTTAATCGCCTGTTTGGGATGGGGCCACCAGGAAAGACCTCTTCCGAGTCCTGCCCACTCATCCGCTCCAACGAACTCCAGGGCCTTGTGCTTTTTCCAGCTTTCGAAACCGTGGCGTGCAGCAGCCTCTGCCAATCGTTGGCGGCCTGCGAGCTTCTGACGTCGGGGTTCCTGATCGCAGAACCTTAGGCCGAATGTCACCCGGTGCCCTGGCAGCCTCCAAAAACCACGCAATGACTGCCAAACCAAGGCCGGCAAGGGCGATCCTGCCGTTTCCCCAAGGGCGGATTCCCAACAACTGGAGTAGCGCCCACGTCGTAACCACGGCTGCAACCAACGCAGCCAGCGCATCGCCAATGGGCGTAAGATCCGCCGACCTGACCGTCAAGGCACTGGCCGCGACCCACAGGACATCAGCACCGATCACCATCCAGGCTATTACGCGTGAGGGCTTTCGACGCCAGGCGAGAGCAAAAAGGAGTAGGGCGAATACGCAAAGAGAAGCAATCAGTTGCTTCGAAGAGGTGTCAGGCAATCCGCACAACTCTGCGACAACGGGGCCGTTGGCCAGCAGCGCCAGCGCGCAAAATCCGGAAAACAGAGCGTTGAGGACGAAGGCAGTCCGCAGAAGGCGAAACCTGCGCCCGGTCCCAGGGTTGGCGAGGCTCGGCTTGGAAACTCTCCCAGGTGGTGCTGGCCCGATCTTGTCGCGATGAATCAAAGAGGTCATGAGTGTTTTCATGACCGTGATTCTGACCGGGCGATTTAGCTTTTGCTTCCATTTTGGTTCAACCGGGATTTTTCCGGGGACGATAGGCCATGAAGGTGACTAATATTACTTTGTTAAGTTGTCATGGGGTGGCGCAGACATCGGGTTTTTGGCGATGTCTGCGTTCGGTTTCGCACACATGACAAACTGCGCCATGTGTGCGCCACCCAGGATTTCGGCTCCGAAACTTAACAAAGTAATTCTAGGCAGCCAGCTTGGCCAACTCTTTGTGCCTGGAGTGACGGGGGCGGATCACCCAATCGCGCACCAACAGAAGCCACACGGGAGCGAACGCGATCCAAACGACTCCTTGATCGAAGACTTCGACCTCGTCGATGGCATCGAAGTAGAAGCGCAGGTAATAGATGGGGAGCGTAACCGTCAGAAGCAAGAGAGACATTCTCGGCCGTACCACCAGAAAGGGCAACAGCCAGAGATAGTACCAGGGGAACTGAGTTGGGCTGACCAGGAACAGCGCCGCCACAATCCACAGGCAACGATCGCAGAGGCCCATCGGGTCACGACACTCTGTGCGAACAAGCCAGCCCACCCAACAAGCAAGCAGGACCACCACGGCCAGTCGAGCGATTAATTGTTCATGACCGATTAGGATTCCCGCCAGTTTGAGAACCGCGCCCACCAGCCACAAGAGCAGCATGAACAGGCTGTCGTTCATCTCCCAAGTCTGTGCGTATTTCCAGAGCCCTGAACTCTCACTCCACCCTGCCTCATGGAGGGGAGCGAAGAAGATCGCAACGACCAGCCCGAAGAGACAGACCGCTGGAATCCATTTCTTGGCTTCAGAGAAGATCGGGCGCAACAGGACAGGCAGCAGCAGGGCAGGCCAAAGCTTGGTTCCGACTGCCACGCCTAAGATCAGCGCCGACGCCATGTATTTGTGCCGAAGCGCCAGCAGCACGGCCCCGAGGCCAAACGGTAAGACAATGATGTCCATGTGGACCGAGTTATAGGTTTCCTTGATCAGGATCGGATTCCACCAGTAAATCACCAACCCATGTAACGGCAGCTTCAGCCTCCTCAGCAGCAACGCCAATAGACCAAGAGTCAGGAGGTCCGCGACCGACAGCACAATTCGCCAGCCGGAGAGTGTCCATGGTGCCAACCAGTGCGCCAGCGCAAAGGCACCCTGGGCGACAGGCGGATAGATCGTGCGGAGATGAGGATGATTGACCTTCCCGAGGATTGGCTCGGCTTGGCCGGCCAACCGGCTGACTTCGGGCGGTACAGGCTGGTCCTGGGCATCTCCTTCCAGGATTTGACTCGGTGAAAAGGCGTAGGTGCTGAATCCATGAGCGGTCACTGCTCCATCCCAAAGATAGCGATAGAAATCGTCCTCGAGTATCGGAGCGGAGACGATCAAGTTCCCTCGCATGAGAGCGCCCGCGGCCAACATCCAGAAAAACACCTTTCTGCCGCTGTTCGGGGCGGAGCGGACTCCCGCCACTAATAAGAGGAAGAGCGTTCCGGCGGCGAGTTGGACACCGGTCGCGAGCAGGATGGGCTGTTCGGCCAACTCGCGATTCGAAGCGAAATGGGAAGAAACAACCGCGAGGCAGAAATGGAGAGCCACGAGGCCTACGCCGGTAGTTAGCCAGTTCCAAGGCAGGTCATGGCGCCGGACCCTCTGAGAATAGACCTCCGGTATATCAATCATCGAATACCCAGTCTGGGAGTTCTCTGGATGACAACTTAGCTGCTTCCGGATCCCAGTTTGGTGCCCAATCATTTCGAACCGGAGCCGGCCCCCTTGAAGGATTCCAGTTGCAGCAACGCTTTTCCGGCATCCAGTTTTCCGGTCAGCGTCAGCTTATCTCCCGGCTTGTGTTTCTTAAGGAGCTCGTCCCGTTTCTTGCCTTTTTTGATCGAAAAAACTTTGCCGGCTAGCTCGGTTAACTCGCTGCCGTCCTCACCGGTGACTCTGCTGGCTGCAAAACTCACAGGCATATCGGGGTCATTCTTGGATCCAGAGGCTTCACCCTGTGCCTTAAGTTCTCCTTCAACAGTCGCTTTGATGATCTTCTTGGCCGTCTTGCTTTTGCTGCCCTGCGCGTGAGCCGTGCCGAGACTGCCGGCGCCGAAACCGAGCAAAAGAACCAGTCCTGCGAAG
>JAKEER010000213.1 GCA_022616615.1 Acidobacteriota bacterium | reverse complement strand
TAACCTACGATGTCAAACCATTCCTTCATTTGTTGGGCCAGGTAATCCAACACCGCGCCCTGAGGCAATGGCTCTCGCGCCTCTGAGCGAACCGGCAGATAGCCTGCATCCCGCGCCGCCAGCACATCCAGAACAGCAATCGGCAAATAGTTTTGCGCCGCCTCCCTGCCCTCGTCGAGGGCCGCTCTGAATTGTCTCTTTCCGCCACGTCTCACTGCTATCCCGCCGCTTTCTATCGGCACGAGCAGACCGTCCAACAGGCGGCGGATTTCGTCTTGATCCTCGATCACCGGTCCGCCAAGCCCATCGCCCACGAAATAGCCGCTGAGCGCGTGCCAACCGGTCTCTGTCTCCAAAAAGATTACCGCCGGCTTCAGGTGGGCCAGTTCCAAAACCGCGCCCAGGAGTAGAGCAAGGTCCAAACAGGTTCCCACACGTTGCTCTTTGACCTCTCCGGCCAGTCGGATAATCTGCTCCGCCTCCCCGTGGTTTGGAGGCTCATAATCGTAACGGATTTCGGTCTCGACCCTGAGCGCGTCATAAACCGCCGAGGCGATCTCATCCGAGGCAAGTTTAATGTCTTCGCTGTGCGCCAGTTTGTCGCCGAATCCGGACCCCAGCGCCCGTCTGGCAGCATTCAGTATCTCATCAAGGTTTGGCTCGTTACGGTCAACAAAGGTTGCCAGTTCAGCAAAATCTCCAGGACGCCATTTCCGTGTCATTGGTAGCCTCCTCCCAGTAACAGGCGTTTACATCTTCCAACTTCAGGCGACACCTAACTCGTGAACCGCTGCCAGGTGTTCTGCGATGAGAGCTCGATTGAATTCATACATCCCGCCTTCGCCCGCAGCCTTCCCTCGCTCGGCCCATTCACGATACCAGCGCACGGTCGCGCGCAAAGCTTCGCTGAGCGTGTAAGCCGGCTGCCACCCCAGCCGTTCGCGCGCCTTCTCCCACGAGAGCGATTGTTTCTCAAAAGGCTCGTCACGCGGCGTCCCCGATTGCCATGTGACGCCGTTACCCCACAGCTCGCAAATCTCACTGGCCAGCAGCGCATTCTCAATCCCATACTGCTCGTGCGGACCGAAATTGAATGCTTCGCCATCCACATCTTCACAATCCAACTGGCTCATCAAGCTCATATAACCCGCCAGGATGTCCAACCCATAGGTATAAGGGCGGGTGAATTTCGGCGTGAAGATTTCCGGCGCCAGCCCTTCCATCAATGCTTCAACACAATCAACAAAGATGCGCCCCGCGCCTCCGGTCCTCCGGCTGGAATTGAAGTCGCCCCCGATAATCACGTTCCCCGCGCGCCCGACGCCGATGCGCTTGCCCGCCGGGCGCAGGTAGCTGCGGTAATAATCGGCGATTATGTATTCGGCGCAGGCTTTGGAGACCGGATAAGGCCCGGTGGCCACCAGCGGGTCTGTCTCGACCCACACCTCGTCGCCCTTCGACTTGTACACCTTGTCGGTCGTCACGAAGACCGCGTACTTCACAGAGTCCGACAACCGGATAGCTTCCAACACTGCCGCGGTACCCAGAGTGTTTGCGCAATACGTTTCCAGCGGCCTCTGACGGGCGTCGCCAACCAGAGCCAGAGCAGCCAAGTGGAAGACGCCATCAACGCCGCGCATCAAGTTTTGCAGCAGAGAGAGATCGGTCACATCTCCCTGAACAAAGGAGATCTTCTCCCCCAACCCCGCCGCGCTGAAGTTGGAATCCGCTTCGGGCGACTTGATGTCCAAACCAATCACTTCGCCGCCGGCTTCCAGCAATGCCAGAGCGAGCCACGAGCCTTTGACTCCGGCTACGCCTGTGACCAATATCTTTTTGCCTTCGAAGAATCCTCCGAACATTGTCATGATCTCTCCCTTCCAGAATGCGACAGGGTTATATCAGCTTCCAGTGCGGCTGCCATTGGCGCCAGCGAGAAAGACCCTCAAACGCAACCGTCAGGAATGCGCGCGTAGAGAACTGGCACACACCAACCGGCTGGGTCCGGGCCTTTGCCCTTGCTTGGCCAGACCGCCAGCCGGTCACGCGCGCTACGCATTGCCTCGTCAGTGCTTCGCCCCTGAGAAAGCGGTTCGTAGAAATGACGCGAGAACTCAGTGGCGAATTGATCGCTTGGTTCGCTTTGCATCGCGACGATAGCAGGCACACCGCTCTCGGCCAGGGCATAACCTACTTGAACTGAATCGCACACCATAAGCACTGCGATCCTCACCTCACTGCCTGCGAAAATCCTGGCCATCTGGGCAGCCGTCACAGCCTTGTCCAGGTAGACAACGCCAGGCTTGCCGTGCGCCACCAGATGGACAACGTGAGGACGATTAGTCGCGATGCGATGCCGCAACTGCGTCTCAGTGGTGTTCGTCAATTCGGCTACGATCTGCGCGCGCCCGGCATCCAGCGCTGGCCTCATGGCATGCTTGATTGCCTCCCACTCGTCCCGATAGTTCAAGGGACCCGATGGCCACTCAGCGTGAGCCAACAACACGCGGAGAGGTCCGGTGCGAGGCGAAACCTCACTACGGCGTGGCAGCGGCACAAACCGCACTAAGGAAAGCCGAGGATCAACAGCCAGACTGCCCGGGCTGAGTTGCTCACAGAATGCGGCCTCCCAGGGATAATCCTGCGCAGAACCTGGTGGCAACCGGAGGCGGATGCGCAAAATCATTTCTGTGATGGTCGCCGGAGCTTTCACCGACAAGCTCTTCAGCGATTCAAGGAGTAGCTTTCGTGTCCGGCCCGGACGGCCGTGCGGGGAAGGAAATAGTATGTTACCAAGTTCCTCATCCAGTTTGCGGAACCGCGCATCCATGCGCAATTGATCGGCGCGAAGTTTGTGGAACTCCTGCCGAGCCTTTCTTGCCGGCAAGCTCAAGGTAGAAGAAACCTCCTCTCGGCGGTCGCTTTGTCCGGCAGGCGAATCCAAACAAGTCACTTCCCACTTACGGGCGCCAGCCTGGCGGAGTTCGAGGTCGAAGTGGGCGAAAGACGTTGGGGGCGGAGCGGAACGTGGCCACGGCGCGAGTTTTTTGCGCTCCTCATCACCCCTGGCGCTGAGCCATTGCCGCCAAAGTTCATGGGCCGGCGCGTAAGGCCGGTGAGATGACTCAGTAGCCCGGATGTAACCGAACCGTCGCAGTTCAGCAATGGCTTGGTGTTGATCTTCAGGCAACCTGCGCAGATCGCCCAAGTCGCCGAGAGCAATGTCAAGCAGAACAGCCTTTTCCAAGTCAGTCAGCTTGTCCAGTTGTTCGTCGAAGAAGCCGGCATCGTCTGCTTGATGATAAATTTCGCGGAAATGCCCGTCGGCGGCCTGGAAATGAGGCTCAAGCGACCGCAGCCGGTGATGCGCTTCATCATACAACCTGTAGCAAGCCAAATGGAGTAAGTAAGGTTGATTGTTGGTCAGCGCGCGGATTTGGGCGCATAACTCGTCACTCGCTTCAACCGGGCGCAGTGATTGGCTCTGACGGATCAGGTTGTTGGATTCTTCATCACCCAGCCCGGAGAGAGGTGGCGTTATCTCTACAAAGTCACCGAGTAACCAGGAGCGTTTGCCTGAGAGCGGCTTCAAGTCACGACTAAAGAGCTGGGAAACGGCTAACACAACCCGAACGCGGCGATTGTGATAGAACGCATCACTAAGCCGGGTGAGCACGTGCCGGTCATCCCCAGCCCAGTCACTGAAAGCTTCCTCCTCGTCCAACAACAGGACTAACTGTTGTCCCCGATCTTTCACCACTTCATCTACTATTTTGAGGAATGCGCTCAAGTTACTCTCACGTATGAATCGCTCGGCCTCCGGACAAGACTCCTGGATTGGAATCGGAAGTTTATCCCAGAGACGCTGCATGAATTCAGCCAGATTGGAGACAGCCGCAAGCATCAGGCGCACACACAGGTAGCGGTCACGAGAAGCTGTTTCCTCAATCCATTGGAGGAACCACGATTTTCCGATCTTCCGGACGCCCGTGATACGCACGTGAGGGTTGCCGCTTTCCAAAACGTCGTTCGTCGTCGGCGACGAACGGTAATACTGGTCGGCTCTCTCAAACTGGAGGGCGCCTACAATGTCGTAGGGGTTAGCCATGAACCTTTCCTCCCTTCCCTAATCCAATCAGCGAACACCACCGGTAAACGGGGCGTGGTATCGGTATTCTCAATCATGCTTAACTTTCTCAGTTCCTCCAGAGATTGATCGGGCAGCGGCTTCTTGTCCACCGATGCTAGAAGCTCCTCCTGTGCCTCTGAAGAGAGTTGATCCCAGACATCCTTGAGTGGCGGAAAGTCCAGGGCCAGGAGGTATTCCTGATAAACAGCCTGCACATCTGACAGAGCAATCTGTGGCTGACTGTGCTCGTGGGCGCGTTCGACCGCGTAGTAACAGATGTTTTGGATGAAAGCAGGCCGTCCCTGTGTCTTCTCGACAATAAACCCCACTGCCCGGTCGTCGAATGTCAGGACCCCGGCGACCGGCTCCCGGATAAGCCGACAGGTTTGCTCTGCTGTCAAAGGGCGCAAGCGGAGCGACAGAAAGATATTCAACAGCGAACTGCGTCGTTCAATTCGCCTGGGCGCACGCACACAAGCCACCATCACCGAGAGATGCAGGTCGTGGATGAATTGACGCATTGCGATGCGCGTGGAAGCGTCAAAGTCAGAGAACAACTCGTCTCCTTCATCAATCAGCAGAACGAACTTGGCGTCGCTCGCGTAGCCTCGCTTGAGGTGTTCAATGATTGTCTCCATGGTTGCTTCGGCCTGGTACAAACTGAACGTCGCTCTTGCCGGGACGGACAATTCCGGTAAAGACGGCAACTCCGGCGCCCGCAAACGCGCCACTGTATATGCTCGCTGAACAATCGCATAAAACAGTTCTTCTTCAGGTGGCAGGTCCAGCATCACCGGGATCAAGGGCGCGCCAAGTTGTCTTTCGACAGCCTCCAACAGGCTCGTCTTACCAATTCGACGTTCGCCGATGATAAGACGATTCTGCCGACGGGCGCCCTGCACAAGCTCACGCAGTTCCTTCTCCCGTCCATAAAACATCCCGGGATCGTTCAGGCCAGTGCCGAACTCATAGGGATTCAGCGGCTGGCAGCGAATGCGATGAATAGCTGGCGGAGCGCTGTAGCCGTTCAGGTGAAGCGTCACCCAGAAGTCAAAGTCCCCGGGTTCGGGCGGTATCACTTCGGACAACAAACTGCCCGCTTGCCGGCGTGGGCCGATCAGAACGACTTCTTGCCGATCCATCGCTGCCGTGTCACGCGCGTCGTCGAACCGTGGCCCAAACTCACACTGCAACCGAACTTCTCCCGGATAGCCGGTCTCCAACCGAACCTCGATCCGATTCGCGCGGCCAGCAAAGCAGAGATTACCCTGGTGAATGCGCGATTGGATGGTAGCAAGCAGCGCCCGGTCAAACTGTCCGTGGAGCTTCAAAATCTCTTCGGCGCTGCGGCGCGCGGTTGCATCGTCGCTGGTGAGTTGCGCCATGAACCTATCGAAAAGCTGATCAAAATGTGGTGGCCGCAGGATGCTAAGGCTCGACTGCGCATCGCGCAGTACTTCCTCGAATGGATCGCTTTGAGCCAGTTGCAGTAAGCGCTCAATCGCCTCTTCCGCACGTCCTGAAAGTAGCTGGGATAGTTCCGGTCGGGTAGCGACTTCGTGGTCATAGAAAGCTGCCAACTCCCGGCAGGCTCGAACCCGATCAGCCGCATCGCCAGACTCAGCTAGAGCAACAATGTCGAGCCAATCCGGACGTGCTTCAGATTTTTCAGGCGGCTTTTCGGGCGGGCCAGGAAACAACTTTTTGAGCGGAGTGAAGAGGAAACTCGCGGCTGACTGTAGATACAAGGATGCCGCTCCCCAGTCGGGTCTGAACTGCATGTGCTCGAATTGCAACCGTCTGGCCAGTGAGACGGCGGCGTCCAGCGGCAGCGACTCGGCCAGGAAGGCGTACAAGTTGTGCGTAAACTCCGTAGTCAGGGCATCGCTCACTGCGCCTTGCATCACTATTGCCGCAGGCATGCCGGCGTTTGCCAGCCACCATCCCAGCATCGCTGCGTTACAACCGTCAATCACCACCACACGGACGCCAGCCGCTAGCAGCCACTTACCCACTACCTGCACCGGCACGGGATCTGATAGACCGCCTTCACCCTCCAAAGCGAAAAAGACCTCCTTGCCGAATTCGGTAGTCGTGTGAGAGATCAGGTGAACCAGATCAAATGGTTCTTTGCTCTCAAGCAAAGCCCTCCGCAGTTGCTCCGGTGTGGCTTGCAAGAGTACCTGCATCGTCACCCGCCCTTGCTGGATCAACGGTCGCAAAGCCCCGCGAATCAGAACCGTCTCAGCCTCCGTGTCAATCCACGGCAGGTTCTCCGCGCGTGGCGAGGCCCCAACCAAAAGGACGCGCAACGGGCGATCCTCCACAGGCTCCAGGGAGACCAATGGCTTATTCACACTGCGGACTAGAGAGTAAAACGGATCCAGCAGCAACGGGTCTCCTGTTGACGGGTGGCCGATAAACTCGAAGGGTAAGCAGGCAAGGCGCTCATCTTCGGCAATTACGCGTAGCCTCATCCGATGTCCGCTGCTCCGACACTCCGCTTCGGCTGCGGAGAACGCCTGG
>JAKEER010000212.1 GCA_022616615.1 Acidobacteriota bacterium | reverse complement strand
GACATTTTTTGGAGTGGCGAAGCCCACCCTGGGAGCGCGGGCGTCCCGCCAGGCGTCCCGCCCGCAATTGGGGCCGCAGGCCATCGGCGCGGCCTCCGGCCGCTCCCAGGCGGGCGGGACGCCCGCGCTCCCAGGGTGCTGCGTCAAACGCACGCTTCGTCTCGAGTCAGTGCCTTCCGCCAGCGAAACGCTTGCTTGGTTACGGCTCGACACAGACCGCGCTCACAACAACCGAAAAGCCGTGCGAAAGACGGAAAAAATGTCCCGCCCGCTTGTACTCCTAGTCCTCCTTGGCCACAGCGCCGGGTCGCGCTGGCAGCGGACAGCGGGTTTGGGCCAACAGCTGCTTGCTCTTCTCGTCCACGCACACCACCGGCTCCTGGGCCTCCTTTATCTGTTTCGGGGCAGTTCACTTACGACCAAACCCGCAGATTGTCGGATGGTGGGCGCATCCTCCAGGAAGGCTGCTCGTTACCGTGTTCCTTGATCTTCCGCCTCGGATGCCCGCGCGTTCTCCAGACGATAGATTTTCTTCCAGAGAAAGTCATAGGTTTTCGAATCCAGTGGTGACTTCAGGTCAAAGGTGAAGGTCTCGTTGTAGGTCGTTACGCGCAGATGGTAGGGGTCCGGTGAACCGATGGTTTCAATTTCACGCAGCTTCCAAACTCGATTGTCGCTGGCATGATCGGTCAAATAGATCAACCGGTCTTCTTCGACGGACAACTGGCCCTCACAGCCACCGAGGCGGTGGCGATGCCGGACTGGCAGCAAGGTTGAGCTCCGATCCGCCTTTTCGACAAGCCGTGTCACCATCGGTCGGCTGAGTTTCGCGCGGAAGAACTCCTGGTGTTCTGGAGTTAGCTTGCCCTCGGCAACGGAGAAGTCGAATACCTTGTCTCTCTCAAACTTCTTCCAACTCCGGCTCTGGAATGTCTTCAAGACCAGTCGCGTGGGTGAGGCGACATCGAGCTTCTGAATGTCGATGTAGGCCCAGCTCTGAGAGTGTTTCCCATCAGCCGCTTCGTATCGAATCTCCCGATCGCCGGCAATGAGTTTGCCCTCACAGCTCCCCAAGGTGTGATCGTGCTTGACGCGGAACTCAAACGACTCCGCCTGCACCGTTCCTGTCAGCGTAAGGCAGACAACGAAACTGGGAACAAACTTGAATCGCATAGGTCACAGCCTCCTTGGACTGGACTGGCTTTCAACCCACTCCTCTCAGCGCTTTGCCGCCAAGTATCGGCTTCGCGTTCTGGCGACAGGCTTTGTGCCCGACTCCCGGTGGCGAACTTCGACCTTGATCTTGCGCCATTCGCCGTTGTCCGCAAGCCTTCGCGGATAGTATCCGAGGTTGTATTGATGACTGACTTCGAGAGTGATCTTCTTCACCACTTCCTGGCACCGATGGGCATTCGAAGGGAAGAATGCCCTTCCGCCCGTGGCCTTTGCGAGTCTTTCCAGTTGCCATCGCGTTTCCCAGCCGCTGAGACCTGGTCGCCGGGGATCGGACGGCTCAAACATTCCAATGACGTAGATCATCACATCCTTTTCTTCCGCGATCTCGATCAATTCCTTCAGGCTCAGCTCACTACTGTTGTCCTCACCGTCGGTCACGACAATCAGGGCCTTCTTCGGATGCCGGCCCTCTTGGAGTCGCTCTAAAGCAAAGGCTACGGCGTCGAACATCGCCGTTCTGCCATTGGACTCGAGGCCGAAAAGAGAGTTGGCCAAGCGATTGCGATCTGAAGTGAAGTTCTGAACCATCTGCTTCTCATCATTAAAAGTGAGGACAAACATCTCGTCTTGCCCCAACCCTTCCTCAATCACATGAAGCGCTGCCTGATGCACTTCGCGGATCACTGCCCCCATGCTGCGACTTCGGTCCAAAGCAAGTCCCCAACTGACCGGTGCTTCTTCGTAGCTAAAGAAACTGATGGGTTGTTCGACGCGATTCTCGTACACCTTAAAGTCCTCTTTGGACAACCCCTGGACGGCGTAACCCTTTTGATCCGTGACCACGACATTGAGTGAAACGAGGTCCACGTTGAGCCTCAAGTCGTGAGACCCCTTTAGAAATGCCTTACCGGGTGGCCCCTCAGCGGATACCTCAGAAGCCAGTACTGACCCGAAGAGAATAAGTGTCGAAAGCACATTTTGCAGTCTCATGGCAGACCTCCGTGCCAGATCAAGTCACAGGTTCGGCCCTGGCCAATCGCTTAACTTCGAATCCTTTCCAAATCTCGTAAATGGCCGGATAGACCAGCAACTCCAACAGGAACGACGTGAAGATCCCGCCAATCATGGGGGCGGCGATGCGGCGCATCACGTCGGAGCCGGCGCCCGTCGACCACATGATGGGGACGAGACCCATGAACATCACCCCCACTGTCATCACCTTGGGGCGCAGCCGTTTCACGGCGCCTTCAATGATGGCCTCCTTGAGGTCAGCAATCGACCTCATTGTTCCTTTCGCTTTCCTTTCTTCGTAGGCCAGATCGAGGTAGAGAAGCATAAACACGGCCGTCTCGGCGTCCACGCCCAGCAGCGCAATCAGGCCAACCCAAACTGCGATGCTCATGTTGTAGTCGAGCAGGTAAAGCAGCCAGATGGCGCCGATCGCGGAGAACGGCACAGCCAGCAGGATGATGCTTGTTTTGATGAACGACCCGGTGTTGAAGTAGAGCAGCAGAAAGACAATGAAGAGGGTGAGGGGCACCACTACCCAGAGCCGTTCGACAACACGTTGCAGGTACTCGTACTGGCCGCTCCAGACGACTTGATAGCCCGCGGGAAGCTGAACCTTCTCTGCTACCACACGCTTGGCCTCTTCCACGTAGCGTCCCATATCGCGCCCGGCCACATCCACGTAAACGAACCCAGCCATGAAACCTTCTTCATTCTTGATCATGGGCGGGCCGGTGCGCAGCCGGATGCTTGCCAGTTGGCTGATGGGCACTTGAGCGCCGCTGGCGGTAGGCACCAGCACCCGCTTCAGGCTGGAGAGGTTATCGCGCAGACCTCTCGCGTAGCGGACATTGATGGAATAGCGTTCCCGTCCCTCGATGGTTGTCGCGATGCTCATGCCGCCAATGGCCGATTCGATGAGATCGTTGACCTCATTCACGCTCAGTTCGTAACGAGCCGCTTCCTCGCGGTTCACTTCGAAGTCGAGGTAGTAGCCTCCAGTCACTCGTTCGAAAAAGGCGCTACGCGTTCCTGGGACATCCTGGAGCGCTCGCTCCACCTGCAGGCCGATCTTCTCGATTGTGTTCAGGTCCGTTCCCAGCACTTTAATACCGACCGGTGTTCGAATGCCGGTTGTGATCATGTCGATCCGCGTGCGGATGGGAAATAGCCAGGCATTGGCATAAGAAGGAATCTGGACTGTGCGATCCATTTCGTCGATGAGGTCCTCCCACTTCATTGGGCCCTGCTCGGGCCAGAGGCTCCGCAGCGGCTGCTTCACGACCTCGGGTGCCCACTTGGAATACCAGCGGTCGTGATGCACCATTCTCCATTGCTTCTCTGGCTTCAGAACGACTGTTGTTTCTACCATGCTGAACGGCGCAGGATCGGTAGAGGTCTCGGCCTTGCCCACTTTCCCGAAGACGCTCTGCACTTCGGGAAACTGCCGCAGCAGCTTGTCCTGGATCTGAAGGTACTTCGTTGCTTCGGTCACCGAGATCCCGGGCAGCGTGATAGGCATGTAGAGAATGCTGCCTTCGTTGAGTGGGGGCATGAACTCAGATCCAAGCTTCTGGAAGGCAGGCACTGTTGCTGCTACCAGAAGTACAGCCAGCAGGATGACCAGCCACTTGTGATTCAGCACGAACCGCACGGCCGGATGATAGAGGCGCATCAGCGGACGGCTGATGGGATGCTTCTCTTCACTATGTATCTTGCCCACCGCAATCCCGTTGACGATGCGCGCCAGCCAGCGCCGGCGGAAGCGAAACTCATCGGTTCGCATGAACAGCAGCCGCAGCGCCGGGTCCAGAGTGATGGCCAGCACTGCCGCGATGGCCATTGAGAAGTTCTTGGTGAAGGCCAGTGGCTTGAACAGACGCCCCTCCTGATACTGGAGGGCGAAGATGGGCATGAACGAGACCGCAATCACGAGCAGCGAAAAGAAGCTCGGGCCGCCGACCTCCTTGACAGCATCAATCACGACGCGTGTCGAGTTGCCAGGGCGCCCTTGCGCCTCCCACTGCTCTAGCTTCTTGTGCGTTTGCTCGACGACCACGATGGCTGCATCGACCATCGCGCCAATGGCGATGGCAATCCCTCCTAGCGACATGATGTTCGAGGTCACACCGATCGCCTGCATCGGAATGAACGACAAGATCACCGCAATGGGAATGGTAATGATCGGGATGATGGCGCTGGGGAAGTGCCAGAGGAAGATGAGGATGACAAGGCTAACAATAACCAGTTCCTCGATGAGCGTATGCGTCAGTGTGTCTATAGAGCGTTGGATCAAGTCCGAGCGGTCATAGGTGGTAACCACCTTGACTCCCTCAGGTAAGGAGATTTCGCTCTCTTTGAGTTTGGCTTTGATCCGTTGGATGACATCCATGACATTCTGGCCATAGCGCACCACGACGATCCCGCCCGTAACTTCTCCCTCCCCATTCAGCTCGGCCGCCCCTCGTCGCATCTCTGGACCCAGCTCGACCTTGGCCACATGTTTGACCAGAACAGGCGTCCCCATTTCGTTCGAGCTCACCGCCAGGTTCTCAATGTCTTCCAGCGATTGGATGTAGCCACGACCCCGCACCAGGTACTCTCTTCCTGTGAACTCCACCACCCGCCCACCCACTTCCTTGTTGCTGTTTCGGATTACCTCCATCACCTTGTGAAGCGGCAGATTGTAGGCCAGCAGCTTGTTGGGATCGACGTTCACCTGGTACTGCTTCACAAACCCGCCCACGGTAGCCACTTCAGCCACACCGGGAACGCTTTCCAGCCAGTAGCGCAGGTACCAGTCGTTGAACGAGCGCAGCTGGGCCAGGTTGTGTCTGCCGGATTTGTCTACCAGCGCATATTCAAAGGCCCACCCGACGCCGGTGGCGTCTGGCCCCAAGGTAGGGGCCACACCTTCGGGGAGTTTTCCCGTGATCTTGTTCAGGTATTCCAGCACTCGGCTGCGGCCCCAGTAGATGTCCGTGCCTTCGTCGAAGATCACGTAGACGTAGGAGAAGCCGTAGTCGGAACCGCCGCGCACCACGCTGACTCGCGGCGCAGCCAGCATGGCCGAGACAATGGGATAAGTGATCTGCGCTTCCACCAGATCGGGGCTGCGGCCCGGCCATTCCGTGTAGATGATGACCTGAGGGTCGGAAAGGTCCGGGATGGCATCCAGGGGAATATTCCTGATCGACCAGATGCCGATGACGACCAGCGACAACACCAGGATGATGACCAGGCCTCGATTCGTCGCTGAGTATTCGATAATCCTGTTGATCATGGGTCATCCTCAGCGCGCGGTCAGGGTGGTTTGAGCTGAACCCATCGGTTTGCCGCCCTTCTTCACCGAAACCGTGGTTTGCCACGTCCAGGCCATGGGAACGTCTACTTCGCCTTGGTACTCACCCGGCTTCGTTGGCCTCAGACTCGCTTTGGAAGTCATGGGGGCCATGCTGCCCATTTGCGGCATGAACAGCGAAACATCAACGTCTGCATCGGTAATGGGATTTCCCGCCGCATCCCTCACCATCAGACGGATGGAGTTCTGCCCCAGCTTGGCCACCTTCGGTTCCATAATCTCAACTTTCAGGTTTGGAGCTGCACCGGTCGCACTGGAAATCTGTTTTGGGTCCGGCATCCCCATATTGGCGAACGCGCCTTTCAACCGGCTTTCGGAGTCGAGGATGAAGTTGGCAGCCGTCACCACACGCTCGCCGGCACTGAGGCCGGACTGAATCGCGACGTAGCCCATCGCTTCGCCGCCCACTTTCACCGGTCGCGGCTCCAGGTAGCCCTCACCCTTGTCAACAAAGACATACTGCTCACTGCCCGTGTCTAGAACGGCGTCTTCCGGAACCGCCAGGCTCGGCCCGAGGCTGACTTTCAGCTTCAGGTTGACAAACATGTCGGGCTTCAGTTGAAAGCCGGGATTGGGAAACTCCATGCGGACCTGAGCCGTGCGGGTCTTCGGATCCAGGTAGGGATAGAGATAGGTCACGTTGCCACGCAGCGATTTCGTTTCCGAGGCGTAGGGGAACTCAATCTCGACGAGCTGACCGCTTTTTACGTAGGGCAGCTCGTATTCGTAGATGTCGCCCAGGATCCACACCGTAGAAAGATCCACGAGTTTGTAAAGATCCATTTCCGGACTGACGAATTTTCCATGATGAAAGGCGGCTCGCTCGGTGACCAGGCCGTTCACCGGAGAATAGATGGTCAAGGTGCGCCGCACCTTGCCTTCTTTTTCCAGTCTCTGGATGTCCTCCTCCCGGATGTCCCATAGGCGCAGGCGTTGCCGAGCGGCTTCCAGCAGGTTCTGCGAGCCAGTTGACACCCATTCGAACGAACTGTTCTTCAGAGTGTTCCGCGAACGCAAAGCCAGGAGGTATTCCTCTTGAGTTGAAACCAGGTCTGGGCTGTAAATGGTAAACAGCGGGTCGCCCTGCTTGACGACCTGGCCCATGAAGTCCACAAAGACTTCCTCGATATAGCCGGTCACCTTGGTGTGAATGTGAGTGATCTTGGTCTCGTCGAAGGCAACCTTGCCCACTGCCCGGATCTCTTTGGTGAGCGGCACAACGTCCACCAGCACTGTTTGCACGCCAATCATTTGCTGGCGCTGGGGCGAGATGAAAAAGCTGTTGCCAGTCGGGGAGCCGGTTCCATTGCTTGCCGCCGGGTTCGGCTCCATCCCGCCCATCGCGTGCTCGTGGCCTGGCTTGCCTTGCGTCCCCGGTGCCGTCTCCAGCTTGACCAGCTTCATGCTGCAGACCGGGCAGTTGTCAGGCTTGTCAGATTTGTAGCTCGGATGCATGGGACAGTAATACGTGTCCTTCCCAGCCTGCTCGGAGCCTGCTTTCCCCGCGGCAGCTTGGCCGCCTGATCCTTTCCATTTCCAAAAGTAGAACCCTGCTCCTGTCAGCAAGACCAGAAGACCGAGGCCCACCCCGACTCTTCTCCATCGTGACCGACTCTCAAGATTCATTGCCTACCTCCAACCGAGGATCTTAGTCACCCCGACGATCCGCACCAACGAGCAGGACACCACTTGCCAAGTCTGTTGTTGAACCGCCAAGATCGCCAAGGACGCCAAGACTGCTCACATGACCCAGCCTCATACTCCACGAAGCACTCGAGCTACCAAGCTCACGGTTCCCGGAATGCCTCAAGGAAGATCTGCAACTTGGTCCCTCACCTTGGCGTTCTTTGCGTTCTTGGCGCTTCCTTTTCTCGGCCTACTGGGCCGTAGGAGGTCGCTCGCTAACCACTAGCGAGCACCCTCAGACCGCCGAGGGTAGCGTCTCCGTCGGCCGCGGCCCCCTCACCCGGCCTTCGGCCACCCTCTCCCCACAAACGGGAGAGGGAGTTGCCTTCGAATTTGACCGAACTTTGAGCTTCGTTGGCAGCAAGTGAACTAGCCACTCATTGCAGTTTGACTCCTACAAACTCTTCCAGCCGTGCCACGGCTTTCTGCTGATTGCTGAGCTCGCGGTAGTAATCCATTTCGAAATTCAGCAGCACGGTGAGGTTGTTAATCAGCGTGAGAAAATCAACCTTGCCGGTCTGGTAGCCAGCCAGCGCGGATTCCAGGCTGGCAGCGGCTTGCGGGATGACGCCTTGTTCGTACATCGCCAAGAGCCGCTCGGAAGTTTTGGCCATCAGAAACTGGTCCTTCACGCCGAACGAAATCTCTTGCGAAGTCATCTGGTACTCATGCCGCGTCTGCACCAGGCGTGTGGCGGCTTCTTCGACGCCCAGCCGCTGTTTGCGCCAGAAGTAGAGCGGCACCTTCACTTCAAAGGTGGCCATGTAGTAGTCGGGGTAAAGCGATCCGGTCTTCTGGTACTGGAAACTCGCGCCAAAGTCGGGCATGTATTCCTTACGGGCCAGATTGAGGGCGAAGGCATTACTGTCGAGCATCTCCTGGCGGCCTCGAATGCGTGGCGCATTTTCCTGCGCTAGCCGCAAGAGCTCGTCCAGGGGGCGACTCAGCTCCGATTTGTTCACGGGAGCCGGCTTGCCTAGTTCCATGGAGACAGGACGGTTTAAGAGACTGTTGATAAAAGCTTCCAAGCTCCCTCTTTGCTGACTCAGCATCTCAAGCCGCTGCATCAGCGTGGAAATCTCTACCTGGGCCTTCAGTACATCCTGCTGAATTCCGCTCCCAACCCGGTATTTGGCCTCAGCGATCTTGGTGAACTTGTCCAACAGGTCTCGATTCTTCTCCACGATCTCGGTCGCTCTGTAGCTGTAGGAAAGGTCGAAATAGGCTTGCTTCAGCCTTGAGATGACGCGCAGTTCAGCGTCGAGTACCATCTGCCGCTCGCTGTCGGCCTCTTTGCGCGCCATCGCGCTCATCAGAGACAGCTTTCCCGGAAAGGGAAACTCCTGTGAAACCCCGATACCCAGATAGGCAAACTCACTGCGGTTCAGGGCCGACGCAGGATGTCCCACACCGAAGTTGGTGAAGTTAAACTTGGGCTCCGGAAGTGTGCTGACCTGGGAAGGCCGTTTCGTCGCCGCATCGAATTTTCGCCGAGCTGCAAGGATTTCAGGATTACGCACCAAAGCTTCCGTCACCAGTTCGTCCAGAGCAACCACACGGCCTTCTGCCGCTTGCGGCTGCGGCAGTTGTGGCGAAACGGTAGTTGCGCTGGCCCCTGGAACGCTCGGTGGCGAACTCTTTGGCGTGGATAACCCTGCGGTTGAGAGGTCAGAGGATTTCTCTTGTGACCAAAGGATAGTCCTTCCACCGATCAGAATGATCACAAGACCGCAGATCCTTGCTGTTAGGCTCATGTCAGCTTCCTTCCTCGTCAAGTTTTGGACCTCTGGTGAGCGCCCAAGGCTCTAGACTGCTCGTTCGACCGTTGAATCGACCCAAGCCGCAAGTCGCGGCGCCCACCTCAACTATTCAGGCTCGGCCACTTCGTAAACTGAGAGAACACTTGGTCTTACTTCACGTACTTCGCCGGATCCTTTTCAAACTGCTCCTTCTCGCTGAGCGCGCAGAAATAATAGGTCTTGCCCTTGTAAGTGCTCTTCCCAGCTGCCTCCTTGGTGTCGATCTCCATTCCACACACCGGGTCTTTCACTTTCTGAGTGGCCTTCTGCCCTGCTGTCGCCTTTGATTCAGGCTTTTTCTTCTGGCTGGCTTCCTGTGCTGCCGAAAAGGCTAATGTCGAGGTCCCCAGCACCAGAGCCAATAGAACCACAATTCCGCGTTTCATTTGTTTTCCTCTCTTTCTTGTTTGCACTCACGGTCGCCACTATGACGACGGTGTTCCTTCATTGGAATCGTTCAGAACCTCGCGCAGACATCGTGCCACCGCAAGGACAGAAGCGTGGAGGGCCACCGGAAAAGTCACATTTCCAGTGCCCCTCCTGTCGGGTCACTTTACGTTTGCTGCCATCGCCTCATGCTCTTTGGCCATCATTTCGAGAGATTCAGCCAAAGACTGGTAGGTCTTGACGAGATGATTACAGTGCTCAATGGTTCCTGGAGCGTTGGGGGTCTTAGAAACCGTTCCGAAGCCCGGCTTTCGATAGACTTCCGTCATTTCCTGATGTTCAGTGACCTTGGCCTGCGCTTTTGCCGCTTCAGCACGGTAGTAGGCAGCAATCGTCTTGTGATCATCTGCCGTTCTTGCAGAGATGATTTTCTGTTTCAGATTTTTGGCTGTCACTGATCCTGCGGCAGCCGCCGCATGGCCCGTGGTTGAACCGGTCATTAGAGTTGCGACCAAGGCGAGAACAAGTGACAGGGATCGCGTTGGGAATTGTCGTGAGAGGAACATGGGTTTCTCCTTTTGATGGTTGAAAGATGATTTAACGTACGGCTGCGAACAGCCTCAAACACCAGCCCAGCGACACAAAGGGCAATCACAGCGCCCGAAAACGGGCCGGACGAAGACGCAACAGCGCGTTCGACAATGGGTCCAAGAAGCCCGTCGTGGCTAGCGATCGAAGATGCGAAGGGACTAAATCAGAAACGCAGAGGTGAGTTTGTAGATTTCCTGCTGAGGAAACTTCAGGATTTTAGCGGGGGAAGCAGAAGTCTGCTCGACAAGCACCGCATCAAACAAACAGTCTAAAGGGTGAGGGTCGATGAAAAGAGCGGAGTCAAACAGTTTCTTTGCGAGAGTGATATCGGCAAGAGGAACGCCAAGAGAAGGCTTAGTCTGTTTGTTCTGCTGGCAGCATTTTTTGGCATCTTTCGCGTCGCCCGCATGCTGGCACATGGTCTTGCAGCAGTCCTTGGGATCCAGATCGACCGCGCTGCTGCAGCCCAAGCCAACGGTAAGCGACAACAGGGCACCGACCAGGATGCCACTCAGCCATTTCTTTGTTGTTTTCAGAGCCGGCATAACGCCTCTGGCAGACATATCGAACTGAAATTAGCACTCAGATTCGCGGGCAGTCAATCAGAAATTCCCTTCGTACCGCCAGTCGGAGCTTCGGCCTATTCTACTACAGTTTTTCCAAAGGCTCCGGTCACTATCAAAATGTCATTTCACAGCCAGCCAATTCCGAGCGACTAGTACAGATTCCCGCCCGCGTCTATCCTTCGTCACCACGGCTTTTCCTTAGCTGCAAAGTAGATCCTTAGTTTGTTCAGTTAATCATGACTCGCAACTTTTGATGGTTTTCAACGCGCCAAAATCATTCGATACTCGAAGGAAGGATGCTCAACCGATCTGTCATCCGGGAAGAGTCGAGGTGATGCGATGCGATTTATTTGTTGCGTGTGGATGCTGTCGATTTTGTGGTCGAACGCGGCCTGGCTGCTGGCGCAGAGCGCTGACCTTGGAGCTTGGACCCCGCTGGCGCCGATGCCTTTGGCGCGCCAGGAAATCTCGAGTGCCGCGCTGGACGGGAAGATTTACGTCATTGCAGGATTTAACAACAGCGGAGCTTCGACCTCGGATGTTCAGGTCTACGACCCGAAAACCAACAACTGGAGCCTCGCGACGCCGTTGCCCATTGTCAACAATCACAACGCTGCAGCCGTAGCAGCTGGCCGGCTTTATAGCTTTGGCGGAGTTTCCAATCGGGTGTTTGTCTACAACCCCGGAACGAACTCCTGGTCCGAAGTTGCGCCTATGCGCTTCGAGCATGGAAACACGGCGGCAGTCGCCGTCATCGATAGCCGGATCTATGTGGCTGGAGGCACTGGGTCCGGAATGATGGGCAATGAGTTGGAGGTCTATGATCCGGTCGCTAATGCCTGGACCACACTCGCTTCAATGGCGGTTCCCCGTAATCACTGTGCCGGCGGCGCCATCAACGGGAGGTTCTATGTTGCGGCGGGCCGCGGAAGCGCCAATGCGGCTGATGCCCTGGAGGTCTATGATCCGCTCACCAATCGCTGGACGCGCTTGCCTTCCATGCCGGCGGGCAGGTCTGGCGTAGGAGCAGCGGTCGTGAATGGTGAGCTATATGTCTTTGGTGGAGAAATCCCGCGCCTGTTCGGTGACGTGGAGGCTTACAATCCGCTGCAAAACCGCTGGCGCCAGCTTGCGCCTATGCCTACGCCGCGTCACGGACTCTTCGCCGCCGTCATTGACAATGCCATCTACCTGCCTGGAGGCGCTATCCAGCAGGGCCTGGGTGCGACTACGGCCAACGAGGTTTATACCGTCAATGCCCAGTACACGCGCGTCGTGCCAATTGTCCTGGACGTGAGGACCGGTGCGGCCCACTTCATCACGGAGATGACGCTGACGAATCGCGGCAGTTCCCCCGTAAATCTGTCTCTCCACTACGAAGCCTCTCTAGGGGAGCGATTGGGCTCCGGAAGCGTAACCGACAGCCTGGCTGGCGGCGAGCAGAAAGTGATTCCCGATGTCCTGGCTTATCTTCGCGACAAAGGGCTCCCGCTGCCCGCTTCCAGCTCCACTCCCCAGCAGGGAGGGGTTTTGGCGGTGGCGTTTACAGGCGCGACTTCGGAAGCCGCTATCGGAGTCCTCGCTCGAACCACTGCTGCCACCGAGCCACCTCAGCCTCAAGGCGCAGCAGGTTTGGCTTATGCAGCGGCGCCTTCATGGAACGTCCTCACCGAGGCGGCTATCATCTACGGACTGAGAGCAACGGCTCAGGATCGGTCCAACCTGGCGATTTATAACCCGGCCACTGATCCGGTCACGGTCAGGGTCATGGCTTTTTCCGGAGCGGGAGATGGCGCTTCGTCCGTAGTGAGCGCCGCTGAGACTCTGCCCGGCCTGGGATGGCGCCAGTACAACAACGTCTTGGCGGCTGCCGGGATTGCCGAGGGTTGGGTAACGGTGGAACGAACCTCTGCCCGTGGCGCATTCGGTGTTTATGGTGTGGTGAACGACAACGGCACCAATGACGGGTCGTTCCTGCTCCCCGCAACGGGTCTCGCCAATCGGCTGACTGTCCCGGTGCTGGTGGAAAACCCCGGGTTCCGCAGTGAGCTGATCCTGAGCAACCGTGGCAACAGCAGCGCTTCTTTTCGCCTCAACTATCGCGAGTCCTCTGCGCCAGAGCTCGGCGCAGGCGGAACAGTCCTCGTCGCGTTGGGCCCGCGTCAGCAACGGATCATCCCTGAAGCCATCGACTTCTTGCGGCAGCAAGGCATAGCCATTGGGCCCAAGGGAATGGCGAGCTACGCCGGTTCCTTGCAGGTGACTGTTGAAGGGACCACTCCTGCGGAAACTTTTGCCGGAGCCCGCGCCTTGGCTCCGAGTCCTGCTGGCGGGCAGTTCGGCGTCTTTACTCCAGCAGTCTTCGCGGGTCAGGAAGCGTTTGCTGAGGCCTTCTTGTTCGGATTGCGATCCGATGAGAATCATCGGACGAATGTGTCTCTGTTGAATGCCGGGATGGCTGGCAGCAGCAGCGTTACGCTCGAAGTCCAGTTCTTTGACGCTGACCAGCGAGGCAATGCCGCTGGCGCGCCGGCCTCGGTGACGCTTGCCCCCGGTCAGTGGACTCAGCTTCTCAACCCTTTGGCCGGCCGAAGCGTTCAGAATGGATGGGCCGCAATTGCGCGGAAAGCCGGGTCCGCTCCCTGGGTTGCCTACGGCGTGATCAACGATGGCGGCGCACCTGGCCAGCGCACGGGTGACGGGGCCTTCTTTCTCATGACCGTCCCCTGACTGGTGGAGCCCTGAGTTTGCCGCGTACGCAGAAACCCACAGAAGTTTCCGCATCCTCGATAACCTCGACCGAGTTTCCCCATCACCTCTAGACAGAGGGATGCGATCAAACGGCAATTTAGCGCTCGTTTTGCTTTGGTAGCCAGCGGTCAGCGCATTGTGCTGGCCGTGGGCTCTTCATCACGACCACAGCTAGATTCTTCATTCGCGTTGTTCCTCTTATTTCCTAGCGCGCCGCTTTGCTTCCTCGGCCCTTCGACGTCCTGGGATCAGGCTCCATTACGGTGAGAACCTGATCTGCCTTCACATTCTCTAATGTCTGACTAATTCCGCTCGGCCACTGGATATCCATACGCTTCATCGCTAGGCTCTTTCCGAGGCCGAAATGCACTTTCGGATCGCTGGATGAGGCATAGCCAACGGAGGTGGTGGCGTGGTTCCATAGGATTTGCCCGTTTTCTAACTCCACTTTCAGGACGGCCCCTAGTCCGTCACGATTGGATTTCCTTCCGCGCAACCTGACCAGCAGCCAATGGCCTCCGCCTATAGTCTGGTTTTGAAACAGACTGGGAGGCTCTCCGAGTACCGTTACTACCAAGTCCATCCTTCCATCATTGTCGAAGTCTGCGAGGGCTGCTCCGCGGTGTGCTGCCTTCCGCCGAAAGTCATCCCCCACGTCGGAGGAGACGTCGAGAAAGGAACCGTCACCTGAGTTTAGAAACAGAGAGTTCGCCTGGCGGTAGGTCCGGCTTTGCGTAAGCTCGATATTGTCGAGGACATGACCATTGGCTGAGAACAAGTCCTTCCAGCCGTCGTTATTGAAGTCTGCAATCAAGTTACTCCACCCGCTGAAGGGCAAGCTTGCCAGGCCCACACGGGCGGGGTCGGCAATGTCATCAAACAATCCCTTGCGGTTGCGAAAGAGCAGAAACCCTTCGTTGGAAAGCGTTGTCACAAACAGATCGGGGTGTCCATCATTATCAAAATCACGGAAGTCGACGCCCATTGCGGAAACAGGCGAGCCGAACTGATTGAAAGCGACTCCTCGATCGATGGCGATCTCTTTGAATTGCCCGTTGCCCAGATTCCGGAAAAGAAAGTTCGGTTCGGTGTCATTGGCCACAAATAGATCAGGCCAGCCGTCGCCGTCTACATCTGCAACTGCCGCGCCCATGCCTTTTCCCAGATGGTTGCTGATGCCTGACGCCAGAGAGACGTCGGCGAAGGCGCCATCACCCTTATTGCGAAAGAGCTGGTTTGGAAGAGGACCGTATTTGCCCGGATGGCAGTAGGACCGATAACCAGGGCGCGTGTCGCCGCAAAAAGGCTGCGTGTCAGGGTTCCATTGGCAATAGTTCACCACCAGCAAGTCGAGCCAGCCGTCTCGGTCGTAGTCGAACCAGGCGCCATGAATTCCCCACATCTTGCTGAACTGCGGATGGGGCAGGGAAAGGCCCGCAGACACAGTGACGTCGGTAAATGTCCCATTGCGATTGTTGTGATAAAGGAGGTTTCTATCCACACCGGCGACAAAAAGGTCCGGATAGCCATCGTTGTCAAAATCAGCGGCAGCCGCGGCAATCGTGTAGCCGGCGCCGGCCACTCCAGCGCAAGCCGTGACATCGGTGAACGTCAGGTTGCCATTGTTTCGGTACAGGCGGTTGTTATGACGCGGACTGGTCTTGCGCAACGACGGACTCTCGGCTCCGTTGGTGAAATAGACGTCCATGAATCCATCTTGATCGTAGTCCAGCACAGCCACTCCGCCAGCCATGGTTTCGATCTGATGTTTCGCCGCGGTGGGCGAGTGTTCTAACCGGAAGTTTAAGCCTCCCTGTACTGCAACGTCGTGGAACCGCGGTGGAGGCGCGATGTCTGCTTTCATCGAACGGTTGACATCAAGGCGGGAGCGCGCCTGCAACGCCCGTTGCGCCTCCAGCAGCGTGGCATCTCGCGGATTGAGGGCCGCGGCTTTGCGAATCTGCGTTTCCGCCTCACTCACCCGGCCCAGCCGCAGGAGCACCGTCGCAAAAGAAGCGTGCGGTGCAGCCATTGGTTTTCGACTCCGTTCATTCTCGGCAACCGCTCGTTCGAAGAAGCCCGCGGCTCTTTCAGGATCGCCCAGGCCAAACCAGGTGAAGGCCAGCGACGTCCAGGCAGAGACATCCGACGGGTTAAGCTCTACCGCTCGTTCCAGCTGCGGAGCCGCTTCCTTGAACCGGCTCGATTCCTGATAGAGTCTGCCCAGCAGAGACCGGACTTCTGCATCATCGGGCGAAAGGCGAGTTGCCTTTTGCAGCAATGCTTCGACTTCAAGCCGCTCTCCTGAAAGCAGCAGCGCTTTGGTGAGAAGCTTCAGGATTGCCGTGTTAGCTGGGTCAGCTTGGGCAGCGATTCTGAGATGGGAAACGGCCTTGGCGTAGTCTTCCTGTTGGACTGTTACCAAGCCCATCAGATAGTGGGGCTCTGCCTTATTTCTCTCTGAGCTCAAGAGTAAAGGTTCCAGCCGCTGTCGGGCCTGCTGAAATTCTCCTTTGCCAATGAGCGCCTTGATTTCGTCGAGCTCAGACTGGGCGGCCAGCGTGGCGGCCAGCCATGAGAGAATGACGATCCGGAAAACTCGGTGCATGGTATTGACGGAAGCTTAGCACGACGATCAAACAGACTGAAAACTTTCGTGGATTCCTGTCGTGGATTTCCGCTTGACCCGCTGTATCAAAGCCGATAGCGTAAATACACTTAACTTAACTAATTGTTGGATCACAGATCCGATCCGTCCTGAGACGGCCGGACGATTGGAAATCGCTCATTCTCCTCAACGCTGTTTTTGACATTCGGCTCCCGATTATCTAGATTATCGGGAGCCATGTCCGTGTTATCCCCTATCCAGCGCAGCCTGAAGGTCGATCTCAAAGAGCACAACGCTGCATTTCTCTGGGGACCCCGCAAAGTCGGAAAAACGACGTTGCTGCACCAGCAGTTTCCACGCGCCAAGTTCTACGATTTACTAGACAGTGCACTCAGAACCGCTCTGCTGGTGCGCCCGTCTTTGCTTCGCGAAGAGGTCCTGGCGGGCGCTTTCAAGGTAGTCGTAATCGACGAAATCCAGAAAGTGCCGCAGCTTCTTGACGAAGTTCACTGGTGCCTGGAAAATTCAACGACACGCTTTGTGCTCTGCGGTTCGAGCGCGCGAAAAGTCAAACGCGGAGCTGCTAATCTGTTGGGAGGGCGTGCCTGGCGATTTGAACTCTTTCCACTGACGTCGGCGGAGGTGGGGAAGCCCAGCCTGGAGCGGATTGTGAATCACGGACTGGTGCCGGCTCATTACCTGGAGGAAAAGCCCGAAAGAAGCCTGCGCAGTTATGTGGTCGATTACTTGGAGCAAGAAATTCAATTCGAAGCGCTTACCCGCAACCTCGCAGGGTTCTCCCGGTTCCTCGAAGCCGTTGCGTTGACTCACGGCCAGTTAATCAACTACAGCAACATCGCCCGAGACTGCGGCGTGTCTGCCAAAACGGTTCGTGAGTACTTCCAGATCTTGGAAGATACGCTGTTGGGGCATTCTTTGGAACCGTGGCGGAAGAGCCGAAAACGCCGTCTGATCGAGACCGCAAAGTTCTTCCTCTTTGACGTAGGAATTGTCAGAGCGCTTTCAGGGATGAGGAGGATTCAGGCGGGCAGCGATGAATTTGGCCGCGCCTTTGAACATTTCCTGATCGAAGAGATTCGGGCCTATCAGTCTTACCGTGAGCGGTTTTTGCCCCTCTCCTACTGGCGCACCAGTACGGGATTGGAGGTAGATTTGATCATCGGAGAGCTCGACGCTGCGATCGAGTTCAAAGCTCGCGGACAGATTGACGAAAGGGACACGAAAGGATTGAGAGCATTGCTGGAGGACCAAAAGGTTAAGAACGCCATCATTGTTAGCCTCGACAAGGCCAAAAGAATACTGTCCCCCGCGATCACGGTCTATCCTTGGCAGACGTTCTGTGAGGAATTGTGGGGTGGGGCCTTTGACGCAAGATAAGTGGCTCGGTGCAGGCATCGGGCACTTCTAATCTCCGGCTGGCTCACTGAATCGGCTCTCCACGAGACAGCCGCAAACGCTGAAACAATGCATTTCATCCACGTGTCCTACTTCGGGTTTTCACTGTCTGCAGCGGTGCTGGCAATAGCACTATACCCACACTCGGGCGAGACAGGCCAGCATAGCGGCTTCACCGGCAGCACCGTCTGCGCGAGTTGCCATGCGGGGATTGCCAAGAGCTACGCGCAAACTCCGATGGCGCTCAGCAGCGGGAAAATGGAAGGCTCGGCTTTTCGGGAGAGCTTGGCGAAGGCGAAATTTGTTCACGCTCAGTCTGGCGTTACCTATCGAATCTTCAAAGAGAAGACGCAAACGGTTTTCGAGTACCTGCGGGAAGGCAAGCCGAGCCCGCGGGATGATCTGCGTGGCAAGGGCCGCCTGGACTACTTCATCGGTTCGGGCGCAGCAGGCCGCAGCTACATTTCCGTGCTGGGAGGGCACCTTTTCCAGGCGCCGGTCTCCTACTACGCCCAGACAAGCAAATGGGATATCTCTCCGGGGTTTCAAGGGTACGACCACGTTCACCTTTCCCGTCCCATCGAAGTCCATTGTCTGGAATGCCACGGTAGCCAGCTCCAGCCAATCGACGGAACACAGAATCGCTTTGCGGAAACGCCGTTTCTGGAGGGAGGTGTCAGTTGCGAACGCTGTCACGGTCGGGGAGCAGGCCATGTGTCCCGCAAGCAGAACACGGACCCTAAAGGTTTGCCTGACATTGTCAACCCGGCCAAGCTCGACCCAGCCCGCCGCGACAGCGTTTGTTCCAACTGCCATTTGAGCGGCGAAGCCCGTATCCTCAAAGCCGGGCGTGCACATTCGACTTTCAAGCCGGGAGATCTTCTGTCGGATCACGTTCTTTCCTTTGTGTGGTCAGACAGGCAAACGAACAACCTGACAGTGACCAGTCATGTGGAAAAACTCTCCCAGAGCCGGTGCCAGCAGTCGAGCGGGACCCAGCTGTGGTGTGGAAGCTGTCATTCCCCGCACGCGGTGATCCCAGCATCGGAGCAAGCCCAACACTATCGCCAGAAATGCCTGGCCTGCCATGACGACGCCGGCTGCACAGGCAAGAAAGAAGCCCGAGTCGAAGCGGCCGGCAACTGCATCACCTGCCACATGCCCAAGAGTCCGACGGTTGACGTCGCACACACCGTGTTCACCGATCATTCCATTCCCCGGCAGTCTTCGGCGCTGGCAGAACAGACTTCCAGGTTGGCAGGAACGTCGCTCCGGGCCTTCGGCACGGCGGCTGCCACCTCGAGAGATCTGGGGCTTGCCTACGCGGAAGTAGCCACCGCGCGCAAGAATGCGGCCTTTGGAGAGCGCAGTTTCGAGCATCTGAAAAGTGTCGAGGGGCTGCTTTCAGGTGACGCCCCCGCTCTGCTCCAGCTAGCGTTTCTCCATGACGGAAGAAACGACCGGGATAAAGCCATGCAACTCTACCGGAAAGCGTTGGCAGCCGATCCCTCGCAGGTCGTTGCGCTTCTCAATCTCGGCGCGTTGCTGGCTCAACGGCAGGAGTTTCAGGAAGCGATATCGCTCTGGCAAGACGCCTTGCAGCGAAATCCAGGGCTGGAGACCGCCAGCGTTTATCTGGCCTTGGCGTTGCTTCGGACGGGGAAGACTTTTCTGGCGAGACAGGAGTTGCTCAAAGCGCTTGACTTCAATCCCGACTCGAAGATGATTCGAAAGCTGCTGGCAGATCTGGGAAGAGAGCCGTCAGACAAAAACCGAAAGTAGGAGCCGCTCGCTAAAGCATTCGCTATTGCCTATTGGCTATCGGCTATTTGCTATCGGTGCAATGAGTTCTTTTCCTTCAAATAGCCAATAGAAAATCGTCAATAACCAATAGCAAATCGGTGTTGATCGATTCTGATGGCGCCGTGAACTAGACCCCTCGCCTTTGGAATCACTTCAGCATCTTGATCCGGACATCTTTGAACTGCACCGTCTGCGGAAAGCTGTGATGCAGTTGAAACGCGAGCACACCGGACAGGGCCCGCTTGTCGGGGTTGTCATCAATGACATCCGTCATAGTCTGGCCATTAATCTTGTGAATCAGATGATTGCCTTTGGCGATGATGACATAGTCGTTCCATTCGCCACGCGTGACCAACCTATCGAGAGCTTCGGGGTCTTCCACGGACCCGACGACGTTCATCTTTCCGGCCGCATCGTTCACGGTCTTCTGTCCACGCATGCCGAGAAAACGCCGACCCTCCAACTCGACTAGAATACCGTTCCACTGATTGCCTGATTCGATGTCAGCTTGATAGCCTGTCACTATCCAATTGCCAATGTTTTTGCCTCGGTAGGAAACCCCCGTGTTGACCCGCTCGCCCTGGAAGCGAAATGAAAGCCGCAGCTCAAAGTCCTTCACCTCTCCACCTTTCCAAACGAGATAGGTCATCTTCCCTTGCTGTGCCTGAGCTTCAGTGGTTTGGCCAGTAATGGCGCCATCCTTCACGGTCCAGAATTTCATGTCCCCTTTCCAACCGTTCAGGTCTTTTCCGTTGAACAGCGACTGGAAGCCCGTTTCCACGTTGTCAGCGAGGCACACCAAGGCTATTGGGAAGACCAAAGTGATTGAGAGCACTGAAAGAGATACAAGTCGCTTCATGATCGGGATCTCCTGTGAGGAAGTATTAGGACAGGCCAGATGACTCATGAACTGCAGCTTCAAAGTCGGCGAAGCTTTTGGAGTGCGGCGGCTCGACGCCGCTTTTGTTTAAGGAGCTACGGGGCCGCGGCTTGACGCAGCCAGCATCCGGTTAGATGCTGGGACCAACCATTTACGTGAGCTTTCGGAGGGGCCGTGCTGCGGCGCCAAGCCGCCGCTAAGCAGGACATCACGAAGAAAGCGGCGTCGAGCCGCCGCACTCCAAAAGCTTCGCAGGCAGCCTTGTCTGTCAATCTGATGGCTAATGTTCTCTCTGTTCTGTGATAGCAACTACTGAGTCGCGGCCAGCTTCGACAGTGCCTTCTGTGCGGATGCGCGCACTGCTTCATCGCCGTGGCGCAGCCCGATCTGCAGGTGTGGAACAGCGTCTTCGTTCCGCCCCAGCTGGATGAGACACAAGCCAAGATTGCTGTGCGCCATTGGGTTGGCGGGATCCAGACTCAGGACTCTTTCGTACTGCGTTCGCGCATTGGCTAGGTTCCCCTCCAACAAATACAGGTTCGCAAGGTTGAGTTGAGCTGGCGAGTGCTTGGGATTGACAGAGACTGCGCGCTCCAGCAGACTTCTTGCTTCGGTCAGTTCGCCAGAACCCGCAACGCCCAATGCCAGATTGTTCAGAATCTCGGCCGCGGCCGGGTCCCCATCCAGCAACCGCAGCGCACGTTCGTCCCCTTGGGGAAAGGCCATCTGTAAATGAGCCAAAGCACGGCCTTGCTGTCCCTGGCGGGAGAGCAGCATTCCCAGGTTGTAATGTGCCTCCCGCAGCTTCGGATCCAAGGCAACGGCCTTTTCAAATTCGGAAATCGCCTCTGCATGCTGTCCCATGGCTGAGAGCGTCAGTCCTCGCTTGCTTCGCGCGAGAGCACAGGCCGGCATTTTGTGGGCAGCCTCCTCGAAAGCCGTGGCGGCTTCGGTGAGTTGACCCTGCTGACGGTAAGCCTCAGCCAGATTGAAATAGCCTTCGCCCGCCTGTGGTGATGCCAGTACGAGCGACTGGCGCATGGCCAACTCCGAATGAGGCCGCCATGATTCGAGCGCGCCCAAAACCAACACCGCGGCACTCAGATAGGCGGCCTGCGTCATCCCTGAAGTCCAAGCCGGCCGGAAGCGCTGCAGATGCCTGCCAAAGAAGCGGGCAGAGGACGATGCCAGACTGGCCCAGTCCGGTACACCCCCTGGCAGCCCTCCGGCGCCAACGGGGGACTTCTCTGCGGATTCAGCCGGGCTGGTAATGTTCAGGAACCGGCGCGTTTCTCGCTCTCTGACTTTCCAGATAAAGCCGTCGTAGTAGTAGTGCAACGATCCCGACGTGATCACGAAAGCCATCAGCCACTGCCGCAGCCTTTCATCCGAAACATATGGAATGCCATAGTTGATTCCGCCATAGAGCAAAATCAGCCCAACATACAGGATCACCAGGATGGGGCTCGGCCGGAACAAGAAGCGTACGAAGAGG
>JAKEER010000211.1 GCA_022616615.1 Acidobacteriota bacterium | reverse complement strand
GTCCAACGAATTCTTTGCCGGATGCTCGCCGAACCCAGTTCGTGTCTCTTCCGCCAACTCCGTCGCGGCGAGACCCGGCAAAGAATCTTATTCGTTAGGCGCAACCAAGGAAGTATTGAGCCCTTCTACTAGCAAATGGCAGTGGCAATATGTTAGAGGGAGCGGTTCTTGAAAATCCGCTATTACATCGATCCACAAACCGCTGACCGTCATATTTACAGCCACGATGTCTCTGAGGATGAAGTAGAGCAGGTGCTTGAGCAGCCCGGTGAGGACCGACCAGGAGGGAGTGGAGCTCGAGTCGCCATTGGACAAACAGACGCAGGCAGATACCCTCGTGTCATTTATGTTCGAGATCTGGAGCCAGACAGCGTTTTTGTCATCACGGCGTACGAGCTAAAGGGAAAGCCATTGAAGGCGTACCGAAGACGTCAGAAGAGACGAAACATATGAAAGCCAAGAAATTTCCAAAGGGTTGGGATGAGGAACGTGTCCGTCGGGTTCTTGCTCACTATGAAAGCCAGAGCGAGGAAGAAGCCGTTGCAGAAGACGAAGCTGCATACGAGACACCTTCCCAAACCGTCATGATCGTGCCAAAGGAACTGGTGCCCACAATCGGAAAGCTAATTGCCAAGCACCAATCCCGGGATCGCAAGTAGCTGCATTTGGGTGCCTAACCCCGTATCCAGCCGACCCGCCGCCAAAAGCAGCGGCGGGCGGCTGATGCCTTATCGTTAGGCGGACGGAAATCGGCTTGAAATTTCTGATCTACGAGACGAGAATGGCCAGAATTCACACGGAGGGAATACCATGAGAAACAGCGTGAAATATCGAATTGCTATGTGGGCGAGCGCGGGCTTTCTCGTTGCGGGTTGCTGGGGGCTTTATTTCGCAAGCGCAGACAAGGCCAATCCCATCGAACCGCTTGTGTACACTCTCGCCGGTTTAACTCAACCAGTGGTTGCGGTAACTGTCTCGTATTCTAATTCCCCCGTTGGTCTCCTTTGGTGTCTTGTTGCGAATGCGGCTACGTATGCTCTAGTCGGTCTGATCGTGGAAACCGTCCGGAAGCAACTGAATCACGCAAACTAATTGAAAACAGAGTTTTCGAGTCAGTACCACCTTTCGCGGACGCGCACATTCAGAAAGCGGCAAGCTGGTGGTTGGGCAATCGTGACTAAGCGGCTCAAGCCTTTAGGGAGGAACTTGAACGTGGGTTCGCTCTCATCTCACAGCAACCGGAGACAGGCGCAAAAGCAACGAACGTGAAACCAAAAGAGGTTCGCCGGATTCATCTCAGCCGCACTCGATATTTCTTATTACCGCGTCAAGGAAGGCTGCGTCGAGGTTCCCGCTTTGTGCACTCAAGTCTTCTGAAACGCCCTGTACTGAAAGAGCCGCCTAACGAATAGGAGTCTTTGCGACGGCTCGCGAGCAGAGTGTAACACGAGTGGAGAGGCCGAGTTTCCGCGAACCGTCGCAAAGACTTAGTTGGACTGAACGGCTTGGGAAAGCCTATGGGGATTGAATGGATGTGGCGGGGTGGGGACTGGGGTTGGCGGTCGGCGAAGCCGGGAGCCAGAGGGGATGTGGAGGGGTGGCAGTTGGGTTTTGCCTGCTCTGGGGGTAGCGCTAAAGCGTGAAAAGAGCTGTTGAAGGCTGATGAAGGCATAGTTTTCCCCAGTTCCCGATAGGGCCAGGGCTAGAGTGAGCTTGCAGTTGATCGCTGAATGGCTTTTCAATGAAATCCAGAGCACCTTTCTTAAGCGTGCGAACGGCCGTGGGAAGATCCGCATGGCCCGTGATAATAATGATGGGAATGCGCAAAGAGCGGCTCGCAAGCTGCTCCTGCAGGTCTACTCCACTCATGCCTGGCATGCGGACGTCGAGGACAAGACAGCCTGCCCGCTTTGGATCGTAGCGATCCAGAAAATCCCGCGCACTGTTGAAAGTTTCGACGGGTAGTCCCACCGATTCAATAAGCCATCGAAGAGAATCGCGGATCGCGGGGTCGTCATCGACCACAAATACAGTGGGGTCAGGCGTCATCTGCATTGGCTCCATTCCTAACGGGCAGCGTAAACTGAAAGGTGCACCCGCCGTCCGAATTGTTCACGACATGAATATCGCCCCCATGTGCCTCCACAATGGATCGACTGATGGAGAGCCCCACACCCATCCCACCAGGTCGAGTGGTAAAGAAGGGGTCGAAGATGTGAGGCAGCGCAGCTTCCGGGATGCCTTTGCCATTGTCCCTCACGGCCACCTGGACAAGATGCTGATCGAGGGCCGCGGTCTTGATGCTGAGCAGGCCAGACTCGTGTCCGTTTCCGCTCAAGGCTTCCAGCCCATTCCGCACAAGATTCAACACCACCTGCTCAATTTGAACAGAGTCCGCCAACACCCAAATGTCTTCTCGTGAGAGTTCAAGTTGTAGAGCAATTTCAGCTCGCCGCGCCTCTTCCTCAAAGAAGTGCATGGCCTCTCTGACCACGCCATTCAGTTGCACAAGAACTCTCTTGGGCTCCTCCTTTCGCACAAAACTTCGCAGTCTGCGAATGATGTCGCCTGCCCGGACTGCCAAATTTGAAATGTGCTCCAAGACTTCAATGAGTGCAGAGTCCGAATCTGCGCCTCTTTGCCCCAGTCGGATAATAGAACCCCTCGAATAATTCACAATGGCTGTCAGCGGCTGGTTTAGCTCATGAGCGATGCCGGAGGCCATTTCTCCCATGGTGCTCAATCGGAGGACATGGGCGAGCTCGGCTTGGTGCCGGCTCGCCTCTGCCTCTGCATCTTTGCGCTCAGTGATGTTGGTGGCTGCGCCGACGTGTCCCGTGACCTTTCCGGATTCATCCATTTCGGCCACCGACTGGCCGAAGACCCAGATGGTCTTACCACCGGGATGCTGCAGTCGAAACTCAGCCTCAAATGATTGACCCGTGCGGACGGCTTCCGCCCAACCGTTGACGATGCGTTCGCGGTCCTCGGGATGAACTGAGCGCACCCAGCCATCGCCTTTGGCTTCCTCAGCCGAGAAGCCGGAGACTTCGCACCAGTGCTCACTTACGTACAAGCAACGACCCTCTGTATCCGCGTGAAACAGCCCCACGGGGGAAAGCTTGGCCAGCGTCCTTAGCCGTGTTTCGCTTTCTGCCAGGGCAACTGTGGCACGATTGACTGCCTGCTGGAGTCGTTCTGGCTCGCGCGCCAGAACCCACGCCAGCACGGCGATCATCAAAACAAGGAAACATCCTCCAAAGCGGAGCTTCCAAGTCCCGGGGGCCAGCGAGTCCCAACCGGACATAGGAGCGGCAGCCATTTGCCAGGATCCGTTGGGAAACGAGATGTCGGCGAGCACTGGATTGGATTCAAACAGATTCCCCTCGCCAAAGAAGACGTCACCTGTTGCTCCCACTCCGTCTTTGCCGCGGATTGCCAGTCTGAGCCGGTGCGTGCCCTCAATCACTCCTGCCTCTCTCAGCAGCGGCTCCAAGTCAATCACCGTCATAGCCAATCCCCAGTACGTGGCAGCATCAGACGGCTTGGCTGGCTTCAGAAAAATCGGCGTGTAGCCGATCAGTGCGATACCACCCTGCAGGAGTTCGGTGGGTCCTCCCACGACCAACCTCTCGGTCTCGATGGACCTCTCCACCGCAGGTCGGCGAGCAGGACTCTTCAGCAGATCGCGCCCCATGGCCACTTCATTTCCTTTGAGTGGGTGGATATGACTAACAACTGAATTCTTGGCCAACTGGAGGCTACGGATTCCAGCCTGCTGTGCGACAAGGATCTCGGCCAGAACTTCGAACTCGCTCTGAGTGATGTTCGGATTAGTGGCGACGTGGGCCACAAGGCCACGATTGAAAAACAACCTCCGGTTCAGTGCGCCTTCCAGCTGTGCTCGAACGCCGCTAGTTCGCCGCAACACAATCGAACGCACGCGTTCCTGATAGTGGGCCTGCTCCGACCGATCTACGATCCAGACAGCTAATAGGACACTAAGTGAGATCGCAGAGAACAGAAGGATGCGCAGCAAACGGGGATTCATGGCGATTGTTTCACTCCATCGACAGTAGGCTGTCTAGCCGCCGAAACAGCAATCGTCAGCCGCTGTTTAAGAGCTGCTCGCTTTGGTTTGATTGATCGAAGGGAGAATGCTCAGAGTCGTGATTGAACTCCTGGATTATAACGAAGGACGTTTGCGCCATCAACCGTCGAGTGCCTGGCGAGCGTGCGACATGGATGTAGGTATTTGGTTGCAAAGAGAGTGAGGGCGCCACCTTGGGTCATCCACGGGTTTCTGAGCTAAAGCGGCGCAAGGCTTGGAGTTTCTATTTGAGGAAGATGGAGCTTTACGTTCGTCTGCCAACGAATCGAACGAGAACCATTGCAAAACAAAAGGTGCCACAGAATAGATGGCAGTTTCTTCCTCGTGGCGCTAATCCTCTGGGATCAGTTGGTTTATCAAGGAGGCAGACGTTGCTCGAAGGAATGGAAGTGGCACCCACAGTGATCTACCAGGCATTGACAATCCTCAGCGGCTTCTGGCTCCGCAAAGCAATTCGTCTTCCGTGATCGCAATGAGGATCTCTTCTGCAAACTCTCGATGCCATCTGAAAGGCGCGCGAGAAAGTCTTTAGAGGGGGTTCGGGAAGCGAGTTCCCCGTCCCGGCTGCAGGGTTCGAATTTAAGGGATTGCGGGAGGTTGTGGTCCGATCCGCCCCCCCACTGGTTTTTCTTGGAGGAAATTGGACTGTACCGCCCCATTTGGAGCAAGGGCTCGATTACCTTTTATCAAGACGGAAACTCAGTCACAAGCCTCTATAGGATTCGCCAAAGGAGTTTATTTGAAGTTTGGACCTCATCGTGCCAAACAATTCTTGGGAACGCGGGAGAGAGGAAGGAACGAGCAGACCCGGTTTTCAGAGGTCGCTCATTGTCGCTCGATTGAAACGACAAGCCTTGATTCGACCGGAGTCGCTTGCAGAATGCCTCCGACGCGATTCGCCGCGCCAACAGGGTGCGTCGCACAAGCTTTTACGAAAGGCTCGATTCGCGCAGCCAGGACCATGTGGACCGGAGGCACCGTGTGCATTGACTGCACCCGGAACCCCAACCGAGAAGGGACTGTTGTGACTTAGGTCAGTGGGATGGTCTCTGAGATGTCCGAGACCTCTTCCCAAAAAGGAGATTGAACAATGACCATTGCCATGACGAAGACTGTCCGAGAAATTGCCGTGGAACAGCCGGGAGCGTTCCGAATTTTCGAGAACCTCGGCATTGACTATTGTTGTGGCGGCGAGAAGGCTTTGCAGGAAGCTTGTCTTGCGGCCGGGATACCGACCGAAAGAGTTGTCACTCTTTTGGAGGAAGCTCGCAACGGTGCTTCGAGTGCGAGCGAAACCCGTGACTGGAATTCAGCGCCACTGTCTGAGCTGGTGGCATACATCGTCACCAAACATCATGGGTTCACGCGTGAAGAATTGCCGTGGCTGAACCAGTTGCTAGTGAAAGTCTGCGCAGTGCACGGAGAACACCATCCAGAGCTTCGCAAGCTTGAAGTCATTTTCCGCGGCTTGGAGTTGGAGCTCATCGGCCACATGCTCAAGGAAGAACACATCCTTTTCCCCTACATCGAGGCCCTGGAAACGGCAGTCGCAGACGGAGAGACGGCGCCAACGCCATTGTTCGGCACCGTGCGCAATCCAGTCCGGATGATGATGCAGGAGCACGATGACGCCGGGCAGGCTCTCCTTCGCCTCAGAGAAGCAAGCTCGAACTACGAGGTCCCGGCAGATGGCTGCACTAGTTTCCGTATGCTGTATCAGGCACTGGAAGAGTTTGAGAAGGATCTCCATCAACATATCCACCTGGAGAACAACATCCTGTTCCCGCGTGCAGCCAAGCTTGAGGCGGGTGGCTAATGAAGACCGGGCGGCGTCACGAAAGTCTCATCCCCCTTTCTCGCGAGCATCAATACGGTCTGCTGGTATGTCTGCGACTCCATCGCGGCATGGAGAACCACAGAGCCGATCTGGATTGGCTCAGCGAGCGCGCCGAGAAAGTCATCCGTTTCTTCGAAAGTGATCTAAGAATGCATCTTGAAGCGGAAGAGGAGATCGTATTTCGCGCCATGAGAGGAATTGAGGGGGCCGGTGCGACGATCGCGGAACTGGTTGACGAGCACCGCAACCTCGCGAGGCTCGTCGACCGGCTGCGTCAACACGAGGATCTGAGGTTGGCTCCGCTGCTTCGCGAATTCGCGGACCTTCTCAAATCGCACATCCGGAAAGAAGAACGTGTCCTGTTTCCCTGTTATGAGCGGAACATCTCACCCAGAGAAGCCGGCCATGTGAAGAGGCGGGTTCTGGAAGTCATTGGCAGTGCGATGAAGCCAAAGCACCCTGTGCTCTTGGAATGAGAGATGAGGACTCAGTCGAACCCCTTGTCCGGCTCTCAACCAATTTTGTCGAAGCGGGCTCGCTTGGCAGCCTTATAGCATGCACATCAATACTGGAAAAAGCCGTCACATCGACACATTGAGAGAATGTCTTTCTCCGCTCACATAGAGTAGGAGGCATGCGATCCCTGGCAGAAACCGTTTCCCGAGGAACTGCCTGCCGAGAGGCGTGATTGCTGCAGCAACTGGCAAGGCAAAGTGACACAAGATGCGGGGAAAGGTTCTGTGGGTGTGACAGTGGGCTACCACGCTTCGAAAGGGAGTTGTCATCATGGCCATCACTATTGGCAAGAAACCGGAAAGCGATTTTGGTGACCCACTCGGGATGCTGAGCGACTGCCACCGTCGCATCGAACGGTACCTGAAAGTTCTCGCCATGCTCGCCAGCCAAGTACAAGGTTCAAGACTAAACGAAGAACAGTGCCAAGCCCTTGAGGCAGCCTTGGACTATTTCCGCGTAGCCGCGCCACTTCATACGCTGGATGAAGAAAACTCGCTCTTCCCGCGCATGCGCATCCACCAAGACCCCCAGGTGCACGAACCCAGCAGGCAGCTGGAGGCATTGGAGGCCGACCATCAATCGACAGAAACGGCCCACCGGGAAGTGGAAGCGTTAGGACGGCGCTGGCTTGCAGAAGGTAGTCTGCCGGATGAGGCAGTGAGACGCTTGTCGGTAATCCTCGATAACCTGCAAGCCATCTACGAAGCGCACATTCACCAAGAGGATCATGAAGTGTTCCCACTGGCAGCGAAATCTCTTGAGCAGTCTGAGCTCGAAGCGCTAGGGCGCGAAATGGCGATCCGGCGCGGTCTTGATCCTGACCATCTGCTGCGCCCGTGGCCCTTGGATCCCAAATGATTCGTCAATGCATGTGAGGGCGTCGCAGACGGTTGCGCAAACTGGTCTTTGCCGGAGGATTTCGGGCTGTACTGCCCCATTTGGGGCAGGGGCTCGATTACCTCTTAAGATCGGCAGCTCAGTGAACCAGCCTCCGGTAGGTTTGGCAGGGGTTGCTCAAGTTTGGGCCTCATCGTGCAAAGGCAATTGTGGGAAGGCGGTTTAGAAGAAGGGGCGAGCAACCCGCTGCTTTCAAGGGCCACTCAGTTGAAATGACAGACCCAAGTGAGAAATCTTATGGAAGCTACTCTAACCAACCCTGATCTCCAAATGGAAGAATTGCTGAACGAAATAGTAGAGGTCAAGCAGCAGTTGGAGGCAGAGCGAGAGAAACATTTGCGCACGCTGGCAGACTTCGTGAACTATCGACGCAGGACTGAACGGGAGTTCGCCAACGCGGCGGAGGCTGGAAAGCATGAGCTAATCCTTGCGCTACTGGAAGTCATGGATAATTTCGAACTGGCACTCCGGCACGCAGAAGATGCCACTGAACCAATCTCCAGAGGCGTCCAAGCCATCTATCGGCAGTTCAAAACCCTGCTGGAAAAGCTTAGCGTGACCCCCTTTGACAGTTTAGGGGAGCACTTCGATCCTGAATCGCACGAAGCAATAGCCGCGGTCGAGAGCGAGCGGCACGAATCCGGAGCGGTGATTGAGGAACTACGCCGTGGCTATCGGTGGGGCGGAACACTGTTACGCCCGGCGCAGGTCTTCGTTGCAAAATGAGCGGTGTCGTACTCAATGGAGAGCAGAGCGGGCTTACAGAGACTCAATCTCTTTCAGTCTCCTCTGAAAATCCCCTCCGTCGGAGGGGTGGCGCGAAGCGCCGGGGTGGATTCCCCGATTGGACAATTCACGCCAAGTTGTGAGTTACGCCCAAACCCCCCTGAAGTCCCCCCTTGTCCAAGGGGGGACGCTCTTTTCATCGAACGTGGCGCCGCCAGGCGGCATGAAAAACTCCCTTGAAAATCCCCCTTACCAAAGGGGGAAAGAAGGCGAAACGACAGCGGTCGTGAAGCCTTCAGGGGGTTGTGGTGGCCGGTTTGGCAACGGCGGCCGGACAACCGACTCCTAAACCCCCCTAAAGTCCCCCCTTGTCCAAGATTGTCCAAGGGGGGACGCTGTTTTCATCGAACGTGGCGCCGCCTAGGCGGCATGAAAAACTCCTCTGAAAATCAGTTTAGAGTTCTTGTAGCGCAGACCTTCTGTTTTTCAGGGAGGTCTGCGGTTCTGGTGAAATTCGGAGACGAAAAGCCGCAGACCGCCACAAAACAGCGGTCTGCGCTACACCGTTTTCATCGAACGTCATCCTTGGTGGTGCCGCCACGCGGCATGCATGGTTCTCCTGTCGTTGTCTGCGTTTGTTACAAAGGCATGCTTTGTTGTCTAATTGAACCCATACAGTCAGACGTTGGGCCCTGGGTTTTGAGAATCTGTGGATAACGCCAGGTGAAATGCCACGGTGGAGTTTCCCAGGGCGGCGCTTTCTGATCCTGCGAGTGTGGCCGTTCACGATTTGGAGAAGGATGATCCGGGAGAATTTTCGCCTTGAAGGCCGATAGGAAATACGAAAATCAGATACGCCTAGTCACTGCTGCTCTCACCATCCTGTGTGTCCGTTTTCTGCAGCAAGTCACTCCCGATTCCTGGATGTTCTGGAACACCCTTTTTCAGCTTCTATATTTTGTGCCGGTTGCTGTTACAGCGATCCATTTTGGGGTGGCGTGGCGGTCTTGGCGCGGCGATTTTGTCTGGTTTGTTTCACCTGTCGAGCCTTTCATTTACTCCTACGACTCAGGATGGCACCCTGGGACACTCGATGGGCGACCTGGCGTTGGTCATAAGTTTCCTTTTTGTCGGAATCATTGCAGGTATCCTGGCCGACCGGGAACGCCGGCAAAAGCAGGTACTGCAACAGACAACCCAGCAATTGAGCGCAGTCTACCGTGAGTTCCAGGATAACTTCGAAGGCATGAAACGCGCTGAGCGCCTTTACGCACTTGGCCAATTGTCAGCCGGTCTGGCCCACGAAGTGCGCAACCCTCTTGCCAGCATTGAGGGTGCTGCCGCCATTCTGCAAAAGGAACCCGGTACGGAAGAAAGACGTCTCGAGTTCTTGGAGATCATCCAGAAGGAATGCCGCCGTTTGAATCGCTTGTTGACGAACTTTCTGGATTTCGCCAAACCTCGACTGCCTCAATACCAGGCGGTGGAAGTTGGCCAAGTTCTTGATTCAGTGATCAGCCTGGCGGCTCATGCGATCGGGCGCAAAGCCATCCGCCTGCGCAAGGACCTGCCACCGAACCCGCCGATCCTGGAATGCGATCCCGAGCAACTCAAACAGGTCCTTCTTAACTTGACCATCAATGCGATCCAGGCGATGCCAGACGGTGGAGAGATTGTCCTGGCCGCACAACAGCAAGCGGAGAAAATTTTGATTCAGGTGAGGGACCAAGGCTCTGGTATCAGTCCGGCGAACCTCGATAAGACTTTCGACCCGTTCTTTACAACCAAGGAGAATGGCACTGGGCTGGGGCTGCCGGTGGCACACCAGATCGTCAGTCAACATGGAGGCGTCCTGAGCGTGGAAAACAACGTCGATAAAGGAACAACGTTCTCGGTTCTTCTTCCCGCACAACACGGGAGGGGTCTATGAACAGCGGACACATCCTGGTTGTGGATGACGATGAGAGTCTTCGGCGAGTGACTCAGGTACAGCTCGAGCAACTCGGTTATCAGGTCACCACGGCCACGGATGGGATGCAAGCGTTGTCTATTCTGCAAAACACTCCGCAGCAACTTGTGATCACTGACCTGAAAATGCCGGCCATGTCAGGCGTGGAGCTTCTGAAGAAAATCCGGGCAGACTATCCGGAAACAATCGTGGTGATGATTACGGCTTTCGGAACTGTGGAGACAGCCGTGGAAGCGATGAAGGCCGGCGCTTATGATTACATTACCAAGCCGGTTCATCCCGAGGAGCTGAGGCTTTGTGTGTTAAGAGCCATGGAGCACCTTCACCTTGTGGAGGAAGTTCATACACTGCGCAGCAGCCTCGACCAAAAATACGGATTTGAAAATATTCTGGGAAGGTCCAACGCTCTTCTCTATGTCTTGGATCAAGCCACTAGGGCAGCTCAGACCAATTCAACGGTGCTGATTCGCGGAGAAACCGGGACAGGAAAAGAATTGTTGGCCAAAGGCATCCATTTTAACAGTCCCCGCAAGAATCAGCCCTTTGTGACGATCAACTGCGGAGCCATCCCGAAAGAACTTCTGGAATCCGAGCTCTTCGGTCACGTCAAAGGTTCCTTTACTGGCGCCATAGCTCACAAGAAAGGAAAGATGGAGATTGCGGATGGGGGGACGGTTTTCCTCGACGAGATTGGTGAGATGCCTCTGGAACTCCAGGTGAAACTGCTCAGGTTAATCCAGGAAGGAGAAATCGAAAAGATCGGCGCGCCGAGTCCCAGCAAAGTGGATGTGCGCATTGTCGCAGCGACCCATCGCAACCTACAAGCCATGATTGAGGACAACACTTTCCGAGAAGACCTATACTACAGACTGGCGGTCATCCCATTAGAACTGCCGCCTCTGAGAGAACGAGTGGAAGATATCCCCGAACTGGTTCAACATTTCTTCGTCAGAAGCAAGCAGAAGCATGGCAGGCCGGATCTGATATTGCCGTCGCCACTGCTCCCCCACTTTTCTGCATACCGATGGCCCGGCAATGTTCGCGAGCTCGAGAACATCGTCGAACGGCTCGTAATACTGACACGGGAAAACGTAATCATGCTCAGCGACCTGCCCGAATACCTGCGCCGCCAGCAGCCAGCCCTCGACATGCTGGATCTACAACTGCCGCCGCAGGGCATCAGTCTGGAGGCCGTTGAAAAAGAGCTGATTCTACAGGCCCTCAAGAAATTCAACGGGAATCAGACCCACGCTGCCAAATTCCTGGACCTCAGCCGCAAAACCCTCATTTATCGAATGGAGAAACACGGCATCCGAAAGGCCCCGGGCCAACCTGAGTTGGAAACCGGTGAAGTTGAATCCTGATCGAATCTAACCCGCGCCTGCAGGATACGCATTTGAGCCAGTGGAAAGACCTATCCCTGGTGACTGCATAGCACTGGCCTTCTCTCGAATTCTCACCCACTCAACGGCGATTCCTGAGCAGGCGGATCTTTCCGTCTTGGCTCCATCAGGTTGAAGAGACTCCGCCGGCGTGAGGGCAACACCGCTTTCCGTATCTTCACGTATCTTCCCAGAATGCGACGATTTCGCGACCGTGTGGGTACAAGATTCTCCTCTTCTTCCAGACCCGCTTGCAGGATGTTGTTTTTCTGTTTCTCAATGTTCATGGCGTAGTTGCCTCGTAATCTCATAACACAAGAAGTGATATTCATTCGGCAGAATTCAGCGGCGCCGCCGCTTTGTAGGGTTTTGTTGAATCGTGCTGTCCGTCTTCATTCCAACGAACGAGGGTCAAGCTTGCGGCCAACCTCCCATCTCGGAGCGAGGCGGAGTGCCAACTAGCCAAGGACTCCGCCCTTGATATCCCAGGTAGATCCCTCACTGAAAGCCCGAAGCGCCAGCGAGGGTGATGACCAGCGAGGTAAACCGCCACTGACCCTCGCTGGCGCTTCGGGCTTTCAGACCTCGCGGAAACGAGAACAAAATTCTCGTTTCTTTGCGCATAACCGGCTAGGCCAGCAGAATCTCTAAATCTCCTTTCACTGGTTCTGAAGTGCAACTCGTGAGCCAGACTCGCCGGTCCCGGGTAATCCTAACAAGGAAGCGGCGGGCGCGCTGAACTTCCAGGGGATCGGCCTAGCCGCCAATGCTCGCGGCCAATGTTCTGAAACGAGGGCTGTCCGATAAGAGGCATCACTGCCTCTTTTGCGGCGATATGGTCTTCTCCGCTGGCCTGAAGTTAGGGATCCAGTGGAAAACCAAGTGGCATTGGAATTGCCTCCCATGTGCGAGAGGAGGATGCAAAAGCTATGACCACTCAAGCGACAGCCACGCTGGTAGTCCCAGAGCCATTCGACAAAGCTCTAAAGTTGATTCGCCAGGCGCTGACCAGCGCAGAGATTGGCATCGCGATGGAGCTGGATGTATCTGGCAGAATTCAACGTGACCTAGGCGTGGAGTTGGCGCCGTGCCGCATTCTGTCAGTGGATAATCCTTTCGTTCTGCTGGAAGCAATGGCTCTTGATGGAACGGCGGCCGTGTTCCTCCCTTTACACGTGGCAGTGTCTGGGGACGGCAAGCAGACGCGGGTCCACATGCTCAGTCAATCCGGCGTTCGTAGCTGTGGCTCACCACTCGGAGCTAAGGGCGCGATGAGCAAGCTTCAGGCAGGGCTTGCCCAAGCTCTGGAGAAGATCTCGGTGAGACAGGGGCTCGCCCAAATCAGTTCGTAGTCTCGAGAGCGTTTGCACATGGTGTCCGCGTTATCCCCGAAGCGAGGCAGTTGATCGAATCTGATGTTTATCTCTGTGAGGGGAGGTTGATCCGGTGTTTGAGATTATCCGCTCTTCGGCAACCAAGACCTACATGGGCCTCAGTCAGGAGCCAACCGGAACATTAGATAAGGAATCGAGTTCGCACCCAAAAGGAGCCAAATCATCATCAGTACTCTAGACACGATAACTTCGACGAACCCACGTGAGATTGTTGATTACAACTTCCGGTTGGCCGCCGAACGACTGGGGCTCAGCCAGGAAGAGCAATTGCTATTGAAGACGCCGTTCCGCGAAGTGAAGGTGGAAGTCCCGGTGCGTATGGACGACGGCTCACTCAGAGTTTTCCAGGGCTATCGCATCCAACACAGTGGAGCCCGTGGCCCAGCCAAAGGTGGGATCCGTTACCACCCAGACGTGGACGCGGACGAGATCCGGGCACTGGCTGAAGTGATGACGTGGAAGACAGCGCTGGTTGACGTGCCCTTTGGAGGGGCCAAGGGAGGCGTTGCCTGCGATCCGATACAGATGTCCCAGCCGGAACTGGAGCGTCTAACGCGCAAATTCATTGCGGGCAAGGAGATTTATCAAGCCTACATCGGATCCTCGGCCAATCCGGGTCTCCGGGATTTTGCCATCGCAGCTCTCATGGTTGAGGGGAAACAGGTGCAAGAGCGCGTGTCGTTCGACGTCAATCCTACTTCACGACAGATTCTCGAAAATCTGGTCGCATTGGGCCTCATGGAAAAGCTAATCCATGCCGGGGCGCGCCTGCACCAGGCGGGATGCAACGGCTGTATTGGCATGGGGCAGGCGCCAGCAACGGGCCGGATTAGCTTGCGCACGGTGCCCAGAAATTTTCCCGGCCGGTCGGGAACGAAGGAAGATCAAGTCTATCTCTGTAGCCCTGAAACTGCCGCGGCCTCGGCGCTAACGGGCGTGATCACCGATCCGCGTACGCTGGATATGGAGTATCCACGCTTTGCCGAGCCCAACGGTATCCGCATCAATACCGCCATGCTGGTTGCGCCCGCTAAGCAGGACGAAATTGTTGAACTCGAAAAGGGCCCCAATATCCGACCCCTGCCGGCCTTTGATTCTTTGCCTGACTCCCTGGAAGGGCCGGTCCTCTTGAAGGTAGGTGACGATGTATCCACCGATGAGATCCTGCCTGCAGGGGCGAGAGTTCTGCCATACCGAAGCAATATTCCAGAGATCAGCAAATTTACTTTCAGCCAGATTGACGAAACCTACTGTAAGCGTGCCCTGGAATACCAAACCCGAGGCTCTTTTGTAGTCGGTGGCGACAACTACGGTCAGGGTTCAAGCCGCGAGCACGCAGCTCTCGGCCCGAGATACCTGGGACTGAGGTGCGTGATTGCCAAAAGCTTTGCCCGGATTCACTGGCAAAATTTGGTCAATTTTGGAATTTTACCTCTGACCTTTGTGAATCGCGACGACTGGGAAAAAATCGATCGAGACAATGTCTTAGCGATTTCCGATGTTCGAGGTGCGATACAGCGCGGCAGCAAAGTGACAGTAATGAATGAAACTAAGAAGGAAAGCTACGAGGTTGAGCATTCAATGACCAGCCGCCAAGTAGAGATGCTCTCAGAAGGCAGCCTTCTTAATCTTGTTCGAAGGAAACAGAAAACCCTCGAACCTTGAGCAGGCGAGGAAGGCGAATCTTGAAGTACGAAAGAGGGAAACGTGTGAAAAACGTCAACTAACTCTAAGCTCCGAAGAATCTTCGCTTGAGGATCGATTCGTCATTCCCTACCTCCTACTCACGATGCTTCACAGTCAGAACTGGACAGTGGGCCAGTCGAACTACTTTTTCTGCGGTAGAACCAAAAACAAGATAGGTGAGTCCCCGGAGACCACGAGTCGCCAAGGTAATAAGATCTACGTCCAGCTTTTTGGCAGTACTAACAATGCTACTGTGAGGTTT
>JAKEER010000019.1 GCA_022616615.1 Acidobacteriota bacterium | reverse complement strand
CGATCGACACATTGTCCTGACCCGCCAAGGCTCCCAAGATAATCCGGCAGCGAGGGAAAAAGTAATCTGTAAAGCTATTTAAGGGACACTACACTAGCTAGTAAAGCGCGACAGCGGTTTCGCAGAAACCGCGCAGGGGTTGTCGCGCCTCGGGTCTACGAACCTGCCAGGGCAACCCCCACGACCTGCGGCCTTTGCTCCTTTGCTAAGTTTTGTTAAGGGGAACTTCCTCGCCTGCCCGCCACTTCGGGCTGACTCCTGACTCTGACGAAGCCATGCGGCAGAGTCTGGGTGGCAATGCGGCAGGCTAGCCGGAAATGGTATGATACGCGCTCCAGGCGGGTTGAATCATCCTCACCGCCGAGCTCGTTCTGGCGGGCATTTCATTGATGCATCGAGGCAGCATATGAAATTGTTTGGCAAGTCTGAAAAACAGGAAGGCTTTTTCAGTAAGCTCAAGGCGGCGGTGGCATCGACCAAGAACGAGCTCGTCGCAAAGATCGAAGACGTTGTCAAAGGCAAGAAGGTTATCGATGCGGAGCTGCTGGACGACCTCGAAGCGGTGTTGATTGGCGCGGATATCGGCGTGCAAACCAGCTCGGAAATCCTGGAAAAGATTCGCGGCCAGGTCAGCCGCAAGCTGGTGAACGACCCTGAACAACTGCGAGCCCTGATCAGAGCGGAATTGCGACAAATCATTGACGCTGGAAACCAGGCCACGGTGTCCCCGCTTGCGGATGGACTTCGGGTGCTGATGGTTGTCGGTGTGAACGGCGTGGGGAAGACGACCACCATAGGCAAGCTGGCCAGCCTGCATACCCAGGAAGGCAAGAAGGTGCTGGTGTGCGCTGCCGACACGTTTCGCGCGGCGGCGATTGAGCAATTGGAAGTGTGGGGCGAACGCGCCGGAGTAAGCGTGGTCCGCCAGAAGACGGGCGCCGACCCCTCGGCCGTGCTATTCGATGCCATCGTTGCAGCCAAGTCGCGCGCCATAGACATTTTGATTGTGGACACTGCCGGCCGCCTTCATACCAAGAACAACCTGATGACGGAGCTTGAGAAAATGAAACGCATCGCCGGTCGCGAAATCGCGGGGGCGCCGCACGAGGTGTTGCTGATTATCGATGCCACGACCGGACAAAACGGGCTCGTCCAGGCCCGCGAGTTCACGCGGACGGCAGGCGTAACCGGGATTGTCCTCACCAAGCTGGACGGCACCGCCAAAGGGGGCATCGTCATTCCCATTTCCCGCGAGCTGAAGATTCCTATTTGCTACGTCGGCGTCGGCGAAAAGGTAGACGACCTCGTGGAGTTTTCAGCCGAGCAATTTATCGAGTCGTTGTTCGAGTCTGAGTAAATGCCGCGCGCCACTGACAACGATGAGCGCTTCGTGCGGTACGCCCTGGAGCTGGCGGGGCGTGGCTGCGGGCTTGTCAGCCCCAATCCGATGGTGGGCGCTGTACTCGTGCGCGATGGACAGATTGTCGGCGAAGGATTTCATCGCTACCAGGAGCAGAAGCATGCCGAGACCTGGGCTCTGGAGCACGCTGGCTCGGCCGCTCAGGGCAGCACTCTCTTTGTGAATCTTGAGCCGTGCAGCCATCAGGGCCGCACGCCGCCTTGCACCGGCCAGTTGATCCGAGCCGGTGTGGCGCGCGTTGTGGCGGCGATGCTGGACCCAAATCCATTGGTGGCAGGCAGCGGGTTTCAAAGTTTGCAGGCGGCTGGCATTACCGTCGAGGCCGGCGTCTGCGAAGCCGAAGCTTCGAAGTTGAACGAGGCCTATGGCAAGTTTATCCAGACACGATTGCCGTTTGTGACGCTGAAGGCTGGAATGACGCTGGATGGCAAGATAGCTCAGGCGGACGGACGCTCACAATGGATTACGGAGGAAGCTTCTAGACAACGAGTTCAGCAACTCCGGTTTGAAAGCGACGCCCTTCTGACGGGCGTCGGAACCCTCTTGGCAGACGATCCCCTGCTCACGGACCGAACCGGGCTCCCGCGGCGCCGGCGCCTGTTGCGGGCTGTTCTGGACGTTTCGCTGCGACTTTCGCCAGACTCCCGGCTGGTTCGCAGCCGCGATGAAGGCGAGATCCTGGCCTTTTGCGGCAAGGAGCGCCGCCCCGCCCGGCAACGACAGTTAGAGGAGCTCGGCGTGGAAGTTGTTCCTGTTGCGGCGCGCGATGGGAAGGTCGATCTCCCAGCGGTGTTGCGTGAATTGGGGCGTCGTGATGTGACCAGTGTTTTAATCGAGGCTGGCCCCGCGCTGAACTTCGAGGCGCTCCGCTCGGGCTGCGTGGATAAGCTTCTCTGCTTTGTTGGTCCCAGGATTTTGGGGGGCCACTCGCCGCTGCCATTGGCTGGCGGAGAGGGGTTCGTGGTGCTGGATCAAGCGTTGCGCCTTCGGTTCGCGTCGGTGGAGCGCCTTGGCGATGACTTGCTGGTGGAAGCGTATGTGGCTGCAAAACAGGAATCAGCAGCGGCTCCTTGAGAGGGGCAACAGAATTTGATTGCATCATAAATTCGGTAGGGACGCGGTGCTAGGCAGCGCGTCCCTACCATTGAATTCTTTCAAAGCTCCAGGGCGAGGGAAGCCGAAGGTATCAGGAGTTACGGAAACGATGTTCACAGGCATCATTGAAGAGGTTGGCAAAGTCGAATCGCTCAACCGCCGCGGGACGGCAGCTCTGTTGGAGATTCGAGCCGCCAAAACTCTCGAAGGCATGCAACTTGGCCACAGCATTGCCGTGAATGGTGTCTGCTTAACCGTGCGCCGCCAGACTTCGGGAGGCTTTCAAGCGGAGCTTTCCCAGGAAACGCTGCACCGCTCGAATCTGGGAGAGCTGAAGGCGGGAAGCCTGGTGAACCTGGAGCGGCCGTTGCTTCCCACCAGCCGCTTGGGCGGGCATTTTGTCCAGGGTCACGTCGACGGCGTGGGGGAGGTGCTGGCCATAAGAGCAGAGGGCGAATTTGCCGTCTGGAAATTTCTCCTGCCTGCCTCCGTTCGGCGCTACGTCGTCGAAAAGGGGTCAATCGCCGTCGATGGAATCAGCCTCACCGTCGCGTCGCTCAGGGAGGACGTCTTCGAAGTGGCGCTCATCCCGCGCACTCTGGAGAACACGAATCTCCGGGCGCGACAAACCGGCGACCACGTCAACCTGGAGTGTGACGTTCTAGCCAAGTACGTGGAGTCGCTTTTGAGCCAGCGCGAACGCACACCGGAGAAACCGCTGCTGACGGAAGAATATTTGAAGGATCGAGGGTACTAAACGAGGTCAAGAGCAGGAAGCAGACCGATGCATTTTTCAACCATTGAAGAAGCCATCGCGGACATCCAGGCCGGCAAGATGCTGATTGTCGTGGATGACGAAGACCGCGAGAACGAAGGCGACTTGACGATTGCCGCGGAAAAGGCCACCCCGGAGGCGATCAACTTTATGGCGCGTTACGGCCGTGGTTTGATCTGCCTTTCTCTGACGGGAGAGCGTTTGGATGAATTGCAGATTCCGCTCATGGTCAGCGACAACACTTCGTTGTATGGGACCGCCTTTTGCGTGTCCGTTGAAGCAAAGCGCATGGTTTCGACCGGGATTTCGGCAGCCGACCGCGCTCAGACCATCCTGACAGCCATCCATCCCGGCACACAGCCGCACGACCTGGTACGGCCCGGCCACGTGTTTCCACTGCGCTCGCGGAAGGGTGGCGTGTTGGTGCGCGCCGGACAAACCGAGGCAGCGGTCGATCTGGCGCGCATCGCCGGCTTGAATCCTTCCGGCGTCATCTGCGAAATCATGAACGACGATGGCACCATGTCCCGCGTTGACCAATTGCACGAGTTCGCCAAGGTTCACGACCTGAAGATGATTACCGTGGCCGACTTGATCAAGTTCCGCCTCAGGACGGAGCGCTTCGTTCACAAGGTCGCCGAGGCCGATCTACCCACCCGGCACGGCGTGTTTCGCATGCTGGCTTTTGAATGTGAGATCGACAAGGAAACCCATGTGGCATTGGTTTACGGGACGATCAATCCGGAGAAACCGGTACTCGTGCGGGTGCACTCTCATTGCCTGACAGGGGATGTGTTCCACGCTACGGGCTGTGAATGCCAGGCTCAATTAGAACGGTCTATGGAGATGATTGCCCAGGAGGGCAGCGGCGTTCTGCTGTACATGCACCAGACAGGCCGGGGATTTGAAGTGGTGAAGTCGGATGGAAACACCCGGATTCTCTATCACGGGATGTCTGAGGTAGAGGGAGAAAGCTATAGCGTCAAACGTTCCCAGCGCGGCTACGGCACCGGCGCTCAGATCCTCGCCCGCCTAAACCTAAAGACCATCCGCCTTCTGACAAACCACCCGCGCAAGATCGCTGGCCTGGAGGGTTACGGAATCCGGGTCGTCGAGCAGATTCCGATTCCGATGGCCGGCCCAACGCCAGCCGCCCGGTAGAACGGCTTGAGCAGGAGGTCGGACCCGCGTTGCTGCCACCGGCCCAAGTCGGCCGGAGCCAGCAAATTCAGAAAGTCAACTTCAACCCTGCGTGAAGCATTCGGGGAGCGCCGATATTCTCAAGAGGCGTCTTCGCAACCGCGAATCGGCGGTCGAGAACATTTTCGGCTGAAACATAGAGGCGGAGCGAACGGTGAAGGGCGCGGGAAACGTGGAAGTCGAACACGGCAAAGTTTCCGAGCAAGAAAACATTCAGGTCGTCGTCGTACTGAGCGCCCACAAAACGAGCCGATACGAACGCATTCAGAACCCGGGCGTTGGAGTAGCCGAGCGAAGCAGTCACCCGGTGTTTGGGGACTTGAGGCAATAGCTTCGACACCAGAGAAGGGTTGGGCGGGAACTGCGTGACCTTCGAGTCGCTCCAAAGGTAGGCTCCTTGCAACGCCCAATCCCGGCGCCAGCGGACTGCCAGGGCAGTCTCGATTCCTTGGGCCCGGATCTCGCCGACATTCTCCCGCCGGCGAGTGATAAGAGTGGGCAAAGAGCTGACGGTGACGTTGGAAACGGCATTTTCAAGCTGGCTCCAGAACCCGGTGAAGCGCGCGGTAACACCGGTTCCCAGATGCCAGTCGAGCCCGCCTTCAGCGCCTTTCAGTTTCTCCGGTCCTAACTGGTCGTTGGGATTCGTCACCACACTGCCGACGCGGAATCCCCGGTACAGCTCATTCAGCGTCGGCGCACGGAAGCTGTGATAATAGGACCCCCGCAGCGTGAACTGTTCTCGCACGCGATAGGAAACACCCGCCTTCGGATTGACGGTGCCACGCTTCTGCGTGACGAACGGAGTGGCAGTTGTCACCCCATTGGCCAGTAGCACTTCGCGGCGCTGCGATCGGTAGTTGCTCCAGCCATCTAGCCGCGCTGCGAGCTGTATCATCCACCGGCTGGTTGGAGTAAACAGATCCTGCATAAAAATCCCGCCGAGCTGCTGGCTTCCGCCAGCCACCTGAAAGCGTGCCGGCTGGCTGGCGGCAAAGCTTACTTCTTCGCTGTTACCGCGAATCCACTGCCAATCGATACCTGAGGTCACCAAGTGGCGCGAGAAGAGCAGGCCTGTCCATTGAGCCGACCCCCCTGCGCTCCTCACGGGCACGACCTGGTCGAGTGTCAAAGTCTCCTGGCGGCGGTTTGCCGAGACCGCAGTGAAGTTGCTGAAGAACTTCTCAACCAAGCCGTATCCACGCAGTTGCCATTCCCTCCCGTTGGCGCCGTCATGCCGGTAACCCGTGCGCAAGCTGGTGATGTCGGTTTCGTTCTTCTGAAGTGCGGTGCCATTGTCGCGGTCCTCAGCGAAATGGTTTGCTTGCAGAAAAAGTGACCGCCCGTTGGCCGGCTTGTAAAATCCGCCGGCCCGAAGAGCATAGCGCACCGATCCGGCACGGTCGTCCACCAGGCCGCGAACAGGGGGGTCAACAATGAAATAGCCATCCGTGTGCAGGAAAGATCCGGAAAAATTGCCACTCCAGGGCCCGCGCACCGCCGAGCCGAGGAAGTCCGCACCGGCCGTCGCTTGCGAACCGCCATGTAAATCCAGTTCAAAATGATTGGCCTCAAACGAGCGGGACAATACCTGGATGACACCCCCAAGAGCCGAACTCCCGTAGAGGCTCGATCCGCCTCCAGAAGCAATTTCAACCTGTTGCAAACTGTTCTTATCGAGTTGGTGCCAGTAGACCCAGCCACCGAAAGGATCGTTGAGTGGAATTCCGTCCCACAGCACCAAGGTGCGACTAACGCCGCTAGGACCGATGCCTCGCAGGGAAACCCCTTGGGTGGTGGGGTGTGCCACCAAGCTGCTCGACCGGCGAAACAGGCTGAAGGCTGGCAGCTGCCGCAGCGTATCATCCAGCGTTACGGCAGGCGATCGCTGTAGATCAGCCTGGCTGACTACAACCACACTGGCCGGAACGCCCTCGACCGGCTGCGGCGTCCGTGTGGCCGTGATCGTCATGGTCTCCCGCACCATGACTGGGCGCAACGTCACGATCAGCGCCTCTGCTGACGAGCCCACCGCCTGCTCCACCGGTTCAAAATCCGGATGCCTCACGCGCAGTTTTCCTATTGCAGCATTGGATTCAAAGGAGAATTTTCCCCCCAGATCGGAACGGGTTTCCAGAAGAGACCGGCCCGCCGCATCAACCACCTCGACAACGATACCTTCAATGGGCAGGCCACTTTCATCGACAACCTTTCCGTGCCACTCGAGAGTCTCGGCCCAAGCGCTCTCGGCCAAAACCAGCCACACAATCGCAATCACCAAAAAGACACGAGCAAGAAGAGCGAGGTTTTTAGACACAGTGAACACGCGAGCTCTTGGGTCTGTTGCCTGGCGCCGGCACTCGCTTGAGTGTGGGCGGATATCTCAATGGGAACGCAAGGAGGACAACCCAGCTATTGGCACATTCTGCGAAAGCATTGGACGCAGATTGCGCAGATGAACGCAGATTCATTCAATGGAAACCGAGAAAGTAGGGACAGAAGGCTCTGCAGTTGCGGCCCCATCCTTCGGATTCCTATACCAGGCAAAACCCGGTTTGGCAGTTCCTATCCGCGTTCATCTGCGCAATCTGCGTGCGAAGACTTCTCGATACCTCCGTGTCTGTGTGCCTTTTGGCGTTCATTCTCGAGTTTGCGAATTTGCAGATCACGATCTGAAGCACAGCCCGGCTCAATCCCCGAGGCAGATCCCAAGGCCGCGCGCTGTATGCACGAGCGGGTGGTCGTGCTCCACATAGTGATAGCTCTTGATGGCTTCCTTCAGCGGCAATGCCACGATCCTCGGGTAATCGCTGGCAACCATGAAGCCGTATTTCTGCTCCTTGATCAGGTCGACGGCAGCTACGCCGAACTGCGTGGCTAGGATCCGATCGAAAGCGCAGGGGGAACCGCCGCGCTGCAGATGGCCAAGCACCGTGACTCGAGCCTCAACCTCCGGCATCTGCTGCTTGACCTGACCGACGAAGAATCGGCCAACACCGCCCAGCATCCGGTTATGATAGCCGAACTCATCGCTTTCAGTGGCTACCACGTCGCCTCCCGCGGGTTTTGCCCCCTCCGCCACGACGACAATCACGAAACCTCGGCCGGAACGAAAGCGGTCGTCAATTTTCCGCATCACGCTCTCAATATTGTAGGGAATCTCGGGAATCAGGACGATGTCGGCGCCTCCAGCAATCGCCGCAGCCAAGGCAATCCAGCCGGCGTCTCGTCCCATCACTTCCAGCACCATCATGCGGTTGTGGCTTTCGGCCGTGGTCACGAGCTTGTCAACAGCATCCGTCGCGACCTCAACGGCGGTCTGGTAGCCGAATGTGAAATCTGTCGCCGACAGATCATTGTCGATGGTCTTGGGAACGCCGATAATATTGAGTCCCTTCTCGAACAGCGCCTGCGAAATACGCTGTGAGCCATCGCCGCCAATGTTGATGACTGCCTCAATGCCCTGATACTGCAAGCGGCGAATGAGTTCGTCCGACCGATCTTCAGTGCCCCAGGTTCCGTCGGATCGCCTTACCGGCCAATGAAACGGACCCCCGCGATTCGTGGTGCCAATAATGGTTCCGCCGCGAACATGAATGCCGGAAACTGCAGCTAGATCCAACACCTTCAGCTGCATCGGCTCGGAAAGCACACCGTTAAAGGCATCAATGCTACCCAACACTTCCCAGTTATGCTGGCCAGTGGCCTTCTTCACGATGGCGCGCAGTACAGCGTTCAGGCCTGGGCAATCGCCACCGCCGGTTGCCACGAGAATTCTCTTCCTTCTTGTCATGGCGTATCCAGTCCCCGAGACATCAATTCAGATTTGATTGTAGTTGGACTTCAGAAGCCGGGTAAATCAAGAAATCGAGGCAAACGGGGTGAATGCTCGAAGCGCCCTTCGTGGGCGCCTGGCGCGGGTCGTGGCGCGGCAGGAAACGTTGCTCGTCAACTCGTTGTGGGCAAGCCGGTTAGTCTTTGTCTTGGCCGGCTGAGTAATAAGGCGTCTCTGTTGTTTTCCGCAAGGCCAATTCTCGGCCGCACTACTGCTTGGAATCCGGCTGGAAACGCTTTTGGGGGGAGAAGCCGAAGAAACAGCCATCCCGCAGTTCAACTCTCTTGAGAACTGGCTATGGTTCGCCTTTGCTCGCGGTGGGCGTTCCCTCGCGCCAGCTCTTCACCTTTCTTCATCATGCGCCGCACTTGCTCCAGGGTTCCGGCTTCACAATAGATTCTCAGCAGCGGCTCGGTGCCCGACTGACGAAAGAGAATCCAGCTTTCGTCGGTGAAAATCAGCTTCGTTCCGTCCAGAGAGTCCACGCGCTGCAAAGCGAGGCTGGAAAACTGTGCCGGCGGATCGTCTCTCAAGCGCTGTACCAAGCTCATTCCAAACTCCAGCGGGACATGCAAATCGCGCCGTTTGAAATGGAACTCACCAAATTCTTTCCACAGTCTTTCGATCTCTTCCTTCAACGTGTGCCCGCCGTGTGCAAAGGCCTCCAGCATCAGCAAGCTGATGAGGATGCCATCGCGTTCGGGGATATGGTTCTTGATGCCCACACCGCCGCTCTCTTCGCCGCCGATCAGAATGTCTTCGTGCAGCATGAGGTCGGCAATATTCTTGAACCCGATTGGAACTATTGTGCACTCCAATCCCAGCTTCTGGCAGATACGCTCAATCATGACGCTTTGGGAGACTGTCTTTACAACTTTGCCCTTCCAGCCGCGCTGCCGCACGAGATACAGGATGAGCAGCGCCAGAATCTGGTGCGTGTTGACGTAGTTCCCTTCCCCGTCCATCGCGCCAAGCCGGTCGGCATCGCCATCGGTGGCCAGCCCGATGCTGGCCCTTTTATCGAGGATTGCGGTCCGGAGAGCGCCGAGATTTTCTTCCATCGGTTCGGGGAAAATGCCGCCAAAGAGCGGGTCTGGGTGATCGCGGATGGTGAAACAAGTGATGCCGTAGGCTCCGAGGATTTGCTCCAAGAGATTCTGTGCTGCCCCATGCATGGCGTCGGCCACGACTTGAGGCTTCGCTTTCCGAATGACGCCAAAATCAACGAGCGACTTGACATGATCGAAATACTCCTGCCGGGGCGCAACCTCCTGGATCGCGCCGGCGTGACCGGCTGCTGTTCGCCGCGGAGCGGTTTGATGGAGCCGGTTCTCAATCTCCTTGACGATTGCCGGCGTGGCCGACCCGCCAAAAGGAGCCTTGAACTTGATGCCGCAAAACTCCGGCGGATTATGGCTGGCCGTGACCATGACGCCTCCCGCCAGGCTGCGGCGCTTCACCTCGTAAGAAACATAGGGCGTTGGAAAAGGCCGGTCGAGAAGCTCCGCCTGAAACGCGTTGCCGGCAAGCACGTCAGCCACCCGGTGGGCAAACTGGCGGGCCATAAAGCGGCAGTCGAAACCGATCAGAACCTCACGGCAAGCTGGCTTCTGCGACTCCATGTAATCAGCAATCGCCTGGGTCACGACCTCCACATTCGCAAACGTAAAGTCGCGTGCGATGACGGCTCGCCATCCGTCGGTGCCAAACTTGATGTGGGACACGGAAAACCTCGTTTTGGTAGTGTGCGCAAGAGAGGCGCCACGCCGCCAAGCCCCTCTCGGTGAACTGAACAGGTCTCCCAAGTCCGGTCGGACACGGCGAAGCGACGCAAAAGGTTCCTCGGAGGTGAAGGATTAAGAAGCCTTCACCTGCCCGGGGTGGTTCGAAACCGTTGAGGTTTTTCAAGCCTGGGCATCGAAGTCACCCACCAGTGGCCATGCGCACAGCGCACGGTGTGCACGGGGCTCATACATAGCTTCGCGCTGTTCCTTCGCTTGAAAGGAGGCTGTAGTCGGTAACCACCGAGTGATCCCCGAGCACCACGCCTCTGGAAATTACCGCGTGGCGACCTATCCAGCAGTTTCGGCCGGCAACGCAGTCAATCAGCCGCGCGTTGTCTCCAATAGAAACGCCTGGCCAAAGCACCGAACTTTCGACGACGGCGTTCTTCCCGATGCTGCATCCCTCGCCCAGAGAAGACGACTGAATTCTTGCCCCTTCTCCAATCACAACACCCGCCGCGAACTGGCTGTTCTTGTCGACGTGGGCCGTTGCTGCAATGGATGCCGGGGCGTCTGCCGGGGTAACGGCCGGGCAAAACCGCTTGTGCAGGATGTCCTGGTGGACTTGCATGTATTTCTGCGGCGTGCCGATATCGATCCAATATCCCTCGGAAACATACGCGTAAACGGGCCGTTGGGCGCGCAGCAACTCCGGAAAAACGCCTCGCTCAAAGGAATAATTCTCCGCGCCGGGAATCATCTTGAGAACTTCGGGCTCCAGGATGTAGGCGCCCGCGTTGATCGTGTTACAGGTAATCTCATCGGCCGAAGGCTTTTCCAGGAACCGTGTGATCCGTCCCTCGTTTGTAGTTTCCACCAGCCCGTAGGCCGAAGGGTTTTCGACGCGTGTCAGCACCAGCGTGGCAGCGGCCCGATGCGATTCGTGCTGGCGGACGACTGCGGTCAAGTCCAGATCGCAGAGAATGTCTCCGTTGAAGACAATCGTGGGGCCATCGAGCAGCGCTTCGGCATTCTTGTAGGCTCCGCCGGTGCCCAGAGGGCTCTGCTCAACCACGTAATGAATCTTGACTCCAATGGCAGAACCGTCGCCCAGCACGGCCTCGATCTTCTGCGGTTGATAGCCCAAACTCAGGATGACTTCATGAACGCCGTGTTTGTGGAGTAGCTCAAGTTGATATCGCAAGAACGGGACATTGACCACTGGAACGACGGGCTTGGGCATTGCCAAAGTCAAAGGCCGCAAGCGCGTTCCTTCGCCACCAGCGAGGATCAATGCTTTCATAATGGTTTCCTTGCCGGCCACCGGCAGGTGACGTTTAATTCGCGCTGATGCAAGTATGGCTTCTCGCTACAGCTTCCAGCCCTTTCGATAGGGATCCTTGACCCGTTTATTTGCTTCGGAATGGTTGGTGATCTCCATTTTTTCACCGTCCCAGAGCAGCTTGCCGTCGAACCGCTGGGCGATGACGCCCAGCAGCGGCTGCGCAGCTCATCAAGAAAAACCGCCGGCATACCTTCCTGTCCGTTATCGTGAGGGCCCTCGCTTCTCAAATTTTCGCGGGATGTTATCACAACCATTGGCCGGACACAGCAGCCGAGGTACGACGACGCAGGATCGAAGTCGCCTGGCGTTTTGAAAAAGTGCCGCCGGGTCAGGAGACGCGGCCTACAGCGCCTTTGCAGGATTTTCAGATTTTTTCGCAGCTCTCCCTAACAACCCCTAACAAAGGGGGAAAGCAGTTCTGCAGAAAGTGCAGGGGGATTGTCACCCGCCAGGCAGGACAGAGGCGTTCGCTTCCGGCCGCTATACTTCCTGCGACCAGCTTTTCTCGATGATCAGCTGGATCTTTTTCTGGTCTTCAGGGCTGATGCGGATGAACTTGATTCCCATACCTTTGCCAGCCTGGCTATAAACGACGCTGCCATAGGCATCAATGAACCGATAGCGGTTTTCCGTGCCGATTCTTAGATGGATGAGCGTATCCAATGGAAGTTCGAAGGGAGCAGCCACGTAGAGAGCGCCCACGCTGAGCGTTCGGGCAAAACGCTGCGTTCTCTTTTCGCCAATGATCATGTCCACCGGGTAGTTATACAGGATGCGTTTGTGCTTTCGTCTCTGAGCAGACCCGCCGGGTGAGTCTGGCGGGGATTCGTTTTTTCGTTTGAAGAAGAACATTGGTTGCGTAGTGCGTGAAGCGTGAGGCGATGTGTGAAATTGATTGTTCCCGCGCCGCGTTTCACGCTTCACGCATCAGGTCTTCACCTTGGCTCTTGCCTCTCAGCGGCTTCACTGAGGACGACGAGATCGACGCGGCGGTTCAATGCCCGGCCTTCGGGTGTGGTGTTCGCTGCCACGGGTCGGTGCTCCCCATAACCGGCCGCCGACAGGCGCTCAGCCTGCAGCGGGAAACGGCTCGTAAGGTAAGCGATCACTTGAGTGGCGCGGGCTGTCGGCTCCACGCGCCGCCTTGCCTCGCTCCCGCCGATTAAGCTACATTACACCGTCTCTAGAGAGGACGATTGAAGATGCTATTCACCAATCCTGCCGCACAACTCAAAGTGCTGATCGACGACCGCGAGCTTCAACAGCGCGTTAAAGAACTGGGTGAGGAGATTTCCCGCGACTATCAAGGAAAGAATCTTCATCTGATTTGCATTCTCAAGGGCGCCTGTGTTTTCCTGGCAGATCTGATCCGGCACCTCCCGCTGGATATCAGCATCGATTTTATGGCGGTCTCAAGCTATGCCAACAGCTTGCACACTTCGGGAGAAGTTAAGATTATCAAAGACCTCGACTCCATCATTCAGGGACGCGACGTTCTGATTATTGAAGACATTCTGGACACCGGTTTGACACTGGACTATTTGACCCGCAGCCTGCGCACGCGGAGTCCGCACTCGCTGAACATCTGTGCTTTGCTCAGTAAACCTTCCCGACGAATCAAGGAAGTCAACGCAGCCTACGTCGGGTTCGAGATTCCCGATGAGTTTGTCGTGGGCTATGGATTGGACTTTGCCGAGCGATACCGAAATCTGCCCTCGATTTCCGTGATGAAAAAAGATGAGTAAGCCTGTCCTGACCGAGGCTGAAGTCAAGCAGCTGGAGGCTGGCAGCCCTTGCTATGTGTTGCGAGGAACGCTGATCACGGCTCTGGCGCGGGAACTGGCCAACTTGCGCCAGAATGAGATCATCGAGTGTGGCAGTGCAGAAGACTTGGCGCGCCTCAAAGCCTCAAACCGGCAGATTGCTTTGGGCGCGGATCATGGCGGATTTGTACTCAAGGAGCAACTCAAGACCTTCCTCAAAGACGCGGGCTATCAAGTGCTGGACTATGGCGCTCACAGCCAGGAGGCCGTGGACTATCCTGACTTAGCCTTGAAAGTGGCTATCGCGGTGAAGTCCGGTCAGGCGTTGTGGGGCATCATGGTGGATGGAGTAGGAACCGGCTCGTGCATGGTGGCGAACAAGGTGCCAGGCATCCGTGCCGCCCACTGTTATGATCGGCTGACAGCCCGCAATAGCCGTGAACACAACGATGCCAACGTACTGACGCTCGGCGGGCAGGTGCTCGCGCTCGACCAAGCCACTTTGATCGTCAGCACCTGGCTGAACACTCCCTTCGCCGGAGGACGTCATCAGCGCCGGGTTTCGAAGATTGAGCAGGTCGAACAGCAATTCCTCAAGGACACGGTTGCCGCCATTGCCGGCGATTGTAGTTGTGCGTTGTAGGCTCCGGTCATGAACAAAGAGTCACTGGAAAACTTGGTGCGCGTCGTCAGTGAAGAGATCTACTGCGGCCTGCTCAGCGAGGGCAACGCGGCTGCTGCCAGCGTTGCCGGTCGCGCCTGCCCTTGGTGCGCCCAGGTGTGCGGCGGGCATTGCGCCACGGAAGTGAACCGGTTAGTTGAAGTAGGCGCCAACCGCGTTTCGGCGTTGGCGCCGGATGCGTCCATCGACCGCTCCATCGCTTCGCTCATTGACCACACGCTTCTGAAACCCGATGCCGTGTACGAGGACATCCGAAAGATTTGTGACGAGGCGAAGCGGTTCGGATTTGCCTCGGTTTGCATCAACCCCTCACTGGTTACGCTGGCCAGCAGTTTCCTGGCGGGTTCGCCAGTCAAGGTCTGCACGGTCGTTGGCTTTCCCCTGGGAGCCACGCTGGCCGAGGTGAAAGCCTTCGAAGCCGAGGCCAGCATTGTGAACGGTGCCCAGGAAATTGACATGGTCCTGAACATCGGAGCACTGAAGTCGAGAGACCTGGCTACGGTTGGGCGAGACATTCGGCTAGTGGCGCAGGCTAGCCATGCCCGAGAAGCCATCTGCAAGGTGATTATTGAGACCGCCTTCTTGACCGACGAAGAGAAGGTCTCTGCCTGCAGTCTGGCTAAGGCCAGTGGCGCGGATTTCGTGAAGACCTCCACGGGCTTTGGCCCGGGCGGCGCTTCGGCCAAAGATGTGGCCTTGATGCGCAGTGTCGTAGGTGAGGACGTTGGCGTGAAGGCTTCAGGCGGCATTCGCGACTGGAAGACGCTGCAAGAAATGGTAAAGTCGGGGGCCACGCGCATTGGAGCCAGCGCCAGCGTCAGGATCCTTCAGGAGGCGAAAAGCCAGAAGGCCGGATCTACCCTCCCAGTGCCGGTTGGAGAAGGACGTACCGGAAACGATTACTACTGAGCGCTTATGTGAATGAATTGCGCAGGGTGCGCTGTTTCCCGAGCGCACCGCCTCCACGACCGAGACCGGCGCACCAGACCAGCAACCTATCTCGTCATGCTCAATGGCTCCGTTTCCGGGGCATGGCGAACTCCTCGCCTGAGCTGCGCTCCTAACAGAATCTCATGAACCCGAATTCCTCCGAACCGGACCGGATTGAGACGTACAGCCAGGAGCAGCTTCTGGCGCTCATGGCGGAAATCAGCCGCGAAATCAACGGCATTCACTCGCTGGATGAGCTGCTGGAAAAGATCGCGGAACTCTGCCGGCAATTCATCGACTACCAGATCTTCGCCATTCTCCTGGTGGACGACTCCAAGCAGGACTTGTATTGGCGCTTCACGATTGGCTATCCCGAAGTAATTCAGGGCAAACACATCCAGTTTGGCGAAGGCCTTGTGGGCACAGCAGCACAGCGCAAAGAGCCTGTGCTAGTGCCCGACGTCACCAAGGATCCACGCTACATCGACCTGGTGACTGGTGTGCGCTCTGAGTTGGCCATTCCTCTCATCTCACGCAACCGGTTGGTGGGCGTGCTCGATATCGAAAGCCCGAAAGCCAGCTATTTTCAGCCCTCACACCAAAAGGTGCTAACGCTGCTGGCCGCCCAGCTGGCTGTCGCCATCGACAACGCCAATCTCTACGAAAACCTGGTTGCCAAAAGCGAGATGCTCGAAACATTGAACGAGATCGGGCGAGAGCTGTCGTCCATTCTCGATCTGGAGCAGCTTCTCAAGAAGGTGGCAGAACTATTGCAGCGGGTGTTCCGCTACCACGTCTTCTCGATCATGCTGGTGGATGAGGAGGAGCAGGCGCTGCGCTCCCGCCTGGCAGTCAAGTTCAATCGCGACGCGGTGGAGAAAACCAAGATCCCGCTTGGCAAAGGGCTGGTGGGCACAGCGGTGACGAAAAAGAAGTCTCTTCGAATCAACGACGTTTCCAAAGATCCCCGCTACATCGGGGTTCTTCCGGAAACCCGCTCGGAACTGGTGGTTCCACTCATTTACAAAGACAAGGCGATTGGAGTCTTCGACCTTCAGAGCCCATTTCTCAATTATTTCACGGAGGCGCACGAGGAGACCCTCTCGGCCCTGGCCAGCCACGTCGCTGTGGCCATTGAAAACGCGCGACTTTACGAGCGCGTCGTGGCGGCAGAAGCGCGGCTGGACCGCGAGTTGAAGTTTGCTCGCGAGATTCAGTCGTCGCTGATTCCCGACAAGTTCCCGGAAGTTCCCGGAACAATGTTTTGGGCGGAGTTTCGCCCGGCGCGAACACTGGGCGGCGACCTCTACGATTTTTTTCCTTACGATGAAGACAAGGTCGCCATTGCCATAGGCGATGTCTCCGGCAAGGGAGCGCCTGCGGCGCTTTACGCGGCGCTGGCCAGCGGCATTCTCCGCACGCGAGCTGGCAGGAAGTATCCGCCGGCAGAGATGCTGCGCCTGGTGAATGTGTCACTACGCCAGCGCACCATCGAGGGACGCTTCATGAGCCTGTGCTACGCCGTTTACGACGCGAGCACGCGGCTGCTGCGATTCGCCAACTCCGGGGCCCCACCTCCGATTCTCTGCAAGAACGGCAAGACGGAAGTGCTTTCCATCGCGGGATTTCCCCTGGGAATGTTTGACAAGGCCGAATATCAGGAGTTGGACTTGAAGCTGGAGCCAGGCGATTCAGTTGTGTTCTACACCGACGGGCTGTCAGAAGCCCGCGATTTGCGGGGAGAAGAATTTGGAATGGAGAGACTGCAGGAGGTGATCGAAAAGAACTCTACGCTGGCCGTGAAAAAGCTCGTGGAAAGAATTTTCAGTCAGATCGAAAAGTTCACCCTGGATACCCGGAGGTATGACGATCAAACCGCGGTGGCGTTAAAAGCGGCCACCGAGTGATCCGGGGACCTGTTACTCCTTGGTGTCGTGCAGATCTTTTTCGCCCCGTTTCATGGCGCCCTTGAAATTCTTGATGCCTTCGCCGATGCCCTTTCCGATCTCGGGCAACCGTTTGGCGCCAAAGAGAAAGAAGACAATCGCCAGGAGAATCAAAAGCTCCGGCAGTCCGATCTTGCCACCGAACATAAAAACCTCCAAAGGCCGAAAACCCAAGCCAATACTCACACCGTCGGCAAAAGAGTTTATTGGATTAGATGAGGAAGGGCAACGAATTAATCCACGCTAAGCCTGGGAGCGCAGAGGTCCCCTCCGGGGACTTACCCCACACCCCCTGTGTTCAGCCACGCGACTTGTAGGTAAAGGTCAATCGGCCGCCGGGGCAGGTTCCTCCCAGCTCCTACCGAGGCTGCTTGACGCAGAACTCGTCGAACGCCTGGGTGAGCGACTTGGCAATGTCCATGGCGTCCCGATTCTCAATTTGGTGGCGGTGCAGCATGAAAACGGGCTTGCCATCGCGGAACAAGGCCACTGACGGAGAAGACGGTGGATAATCCTTCAAATACTCCCGCACTCTGGCCGTCGCTTCAACGTCTCCGCCAGCGAAGACCGTAGCCACCTTGTCGGGCAAGACGGAATGTTTGAGTGAAAGCGCGATTCCCGGACGCGCCCGGCCTGCAGCACAGCCGCACATGGAGTTGACCACGATCATAACCGTGCCACTGTCCGGCCCCAGCGCAGCGTCCACTTCGCCGGGTGTCCGGGTTTCTTTGACTCCTAAACGAGTTAACTCCTGACGCATCGGTCCAATGAATTCTTCTGGGTATCTCATCACCGAATGATTCCTCCTTATGGTTTTACAGGTCGATTCTCCCGCCGCTGCCAGAAAGACACAAACGAAGGAGGCCTGAATCACGGCATTGTAACAGCCACCACCGGATTTGCCAAACTCTTGTTTCTGAAGAATCTGACCTGGCTGGCGCCTGCTGTTTTCCCTCACGCAACCTTCACCGACTGGCCGTCGGCCCCGAGTTCGGCACGGCAGCGTTTGTGATGAGCCACGTTGGCCAGATGCAACGGCCGCACCGCCTGGTGGCCAATTTCCACGGTCGCGTTGGGCTGCTTGCGGTTCTTGAGACATTCCAAAAAATTCTTGAGATGGGGCGTCGTATCCGTGGCTCCACCCGCGATGTTTTGGCGAATCGGAGTGGGAGTCTTCCAACGATCGTAGCCTTTCTCGCTCCACGGTTCGGCAAAGACACGGTATCCGTCCTCGCAAAGCTCCAATGTTCCCTTCTGCCCTTGGAACACGATGCCCCAACCCTTCATGAACGTGTTCATATAAGCCAGCGTCCAGGTGCAGGTAAACTTCGGGTATTCAAAAATGGCGCAGAACGTATCTGGCGTCTCCGCAGGCTGGAGTTTGTAAACTGCCCCATAGGTTTGAGCCGCAACAGGCTGGGTCACGCCATTGAACCACTGGATAACGTCCAGCAAGTGGGTTCCCTGGTCGGTCATGCTGCCGCCGGAAAAATCCCAGAAATAGCGCCAACTGCGAAAGCGGATCGGATCAAACGGCTTGCGGGGTGCCGGCCCCTGAAAAGCCTCCCAATCGACCTTTCCGGGCAGTTGAGGGTCGCGATTCAAATTGACGTTCCAGTACCACTCAGCCCGCACCAGGTTGATCTCGCCAATCACGCCTTCATCAATAATGGCCTTGGCCTCGTGCACCAGCGGAGAACTGCGGCGCTGCATGCCAATCTGCACGATGCGGTCCGTTTTGCGCACCTCTTTCACCATGTTGGCCCCCTGCTGGATGGACCAGGACATCGGTTTTTCGCAGTAGGCGTCCTTGCCGGCTTTGACGGCCTCGATGAGGTGATCGTGATGCCAATGTTCAGGAGAGGCGATTAGAACTGCATCAATGTCCTTTCGCTCCAGCAAACGCCGATAGTCGGTGCAGGGCTTGGCCGTTGCTCCTGCAATGTCCATGCCTTTCTGCAAATTCACATCGTAGACATCGCAAACAGCGCCCCACTCCACTCCGACGTTCTTCAACCGGTTCATGTGGCCTCGTCCCATGCCTCCTGAGCCGATGATGCCCATCACGACGCGGTCGTTCGCCCCAAGCACCGGACGGGTCCGCGACGTGGCGATGGTCGCTGCGGCCGCGACGGTGGCCTTGCTGACAAATTGTCTTCGGGTAATTTTTTGCGTTGTCATGAAACCCTCCTAAAAATAGAACCGTGCAGACCTGCCGTCCTTTGGCAGGTCCGCGGAAGCTAAGGATCCATCGACGCAGAGCCACAGACCGCCAGACGCGCCGTCTGCACTGCTGATGGTTTCCTGGTGCCCAAAAGAATGTAACAACTCCAGGGAAAGCCTGACGTACGTGTACCTCAGTCTTTGAGGCTGACACCTCAGCGGCAGGATGCCGCTGCCACTCTTCTAAACTTGGCCGAACTGCGAACTTCGCCCCGCAGCAAGTGATCACAGCGGCAGCGTAACACAAAAATCCGACCCCTGCCCCAGGGTGCTCTTGACTGAAACATTGCCGTGATGGGCTTCCACGATGTGCTTGACGATGGCCAGACCCAAGCCGGTTCCGCCTTGTTCGCGCGAGCGGGCTTTGTCCACGCGGTAAAAGCGCTCAAAAATTCGCGGCAGGTCGGAGGAGGGGATGCCGATACCGTGGTCTTTGACATGCACCGCAACGCCGTTCCGCTCAGCATTCAGGCCAACCTCCAGGGAAATCTTGCCTTCTTCTGGCGTGAACTTGACGGCGTTATCCAGTAGGTTGATGAGCACCTGCCGGAGCCGGCCTCGGTCTGCTTCGATTGCGGGCAATCCATCTTCAAGCAGCGCCCCGAGTTCCTGCCGCTTCTTGAGTCCCAGGGGGCGTATGCCTTCAAGCACCTCGTGGACGAGCGCTGGCAAATCGATAGGTTCGGGCTTTAACTGGAACGATTCCGATTCCAGCGTAGCCAGCGTCAGCAAGTCCATGGTGAGATCGGAAAGACGGAGAGCGTGTGCCTTGATAATCTCGACGAAGCGGCGGTTGTTCTTCTTGTCTTCAAGCGCTCCCTCCAGCAGCGTTTCTGCGAAACCGCGAATAGAGGTGAGCGGCGTGCGCAATTCATGCGAGACATTGGCGACGAAGTCTTTGCGGATGCTTTCCAGTTCCTTGAGCCGCGTGATGTCGTGCAGCACGGCCACCACTCCTCCCGACGCGGCGCTGGCCTCGCCGAGCGGAACGGCCACGACTTCAAAACTGCGGGTGGTCACCAGCGCCATCTCGACGACCGCGGTAGCTTCCTTTTTCTCTGCCAGAACGCGGTCCAGAATTCCTTTCAATTCTGCGTTGCGCACAACCTCAATCACTTTCTTCCCCAAACTTTCCTTCAGATCTGCCTGCAGGATTCTGGCGAGCACCGGATTCATCAAAGTGATTCGGCCCTCTGCGTCGGTTACAAGCACCCCTGCCCTCATCCCTTCCAAAATGGCAGCAACGCGATTCTTTTCCTCCCGCAGTTCATCGATGGTTCCTTGCAGCGCGTCGGCCGTGGTGTTCAGTGACTCGGCCAGGCTGCCCAGTTCGTCTCTTGCGACTTCTTTGACTCGGGCGTCGAGGTTACCGCAGGCAACCTTCTCTGAAAATTTCTGAATGCTCTGGATGCGGCCGGTGAGCGAACGGGTGAAACGATATCCGAGCGCGAGCGCCAGCAGAAAGAGGAACACCGAGATCAGGAATAGCCCTTGTTGTGCCGTGCGGAATCCCTGAGAAATCTCTTGCAGGGGAAGCGCCAGCCGCAACACCGGCCCATGGCTGGCTTCCCGCTCCAACCGGTACGCTAAATACAGCTCGTTCTTTCCTACCGTGTGGCTGAAACGAATACTAACGCCCGTGCCCATTCTCTGGGCCTCTTGCACCTCCGGCCTGCCAGAATGGTTGTCCATCGCGGCCGGGTTGCCCTGATTGTCAGCCAGCACCCGGCCGTCTGCCGCGATCATCGTGATGCGAAATCCGGTCTGGCGTCCGAATTCCTCGGCCCAGGGCTGAAGCGCAGACATCGCGTGGTCTGCCGGCGCGACTCGGGCAAGGACCTTGGCCGCTGTCAGCAAGCGCTGGCGCTCGAGGTGGATATAGTTGTCGTGGACCCGGTAGGCCATGTAGAGGTGCGTGGCCACCAAGACGGCCAGCAGCAACACGACGTAGGAAACCATGATCTTGAAAAACAGCCGGCTTTTCAGGATGGCCATTCGAATTTGTACCCGACGCCGCGGAGAGTGGTGATGCAGTGGGGAAACCGAGGAATCTGTTCGATCTTGGAGCGCAGCCGGCGGATATGGACATCGACGGTGCGCTGGCTGACAAACGACTCGCCCTTCCAAACCCGGTCCAGCACCTCGTCGCGAGTGAAGACCCGGTTCGGCGCGGAGGCCAGCAGGTAAAATATGTTAAATTCCCGCGCGCTCAATGAAAGCAGCGCGTTGTCAAAAGTCACCTGCCGTTTTTCGAAATCTACCCGCAGATCACCGAATGAGAGCAGCGCTTCTCGATCGGGTTGTGCTTGCGTCCGCCGCAAAACAGCCTTGATCCGGGCCGCCAGCTCGCGCGGGCTGAATGGCTTGGTGATGTAGTCGTCGGCGCCGAGTTCAAAACCGATCATCTTGTCGATTTCGTTCGATCTGGCAGTCAGGAAAATGACCGGAATACCTTCGGTGCTGCGGTCAGCTTTCAGTTTCTTGCAGATTTCGTTGCCCGCCATTCCCGGCAGCATCAGATCCAGCAGAATGAGATCAGGCCTGCTTTTCCGCGCGGCCTCCAGGCCAGCAGCCCCGTCGCTGGCGGTCTGCACGGCAAAGTTTTCCTGGCCCAGGTTGTAACTGACCAACTGCTGGATGTCGGGATCGTCTTCTATCAGGAGAATCTTCTTGTTCAAGCCGGCACTCCTGAACGGTTGCAAGCCCTGTGGACGCTTCTGGAGTGGTATACTTTTGCCAGCGCTCTTTTGGGGAGATTGACCCCTCCCAAAAGGTACCGCGGAAGAGCGGGTTCCACCACTTAGGCCGAAAGTCTAGCATAAGTAAGAAGCGACGAAAGCACCGAGGATGCTGCCACGGCGCCCGCCAGGAAACGGCCAAACCGGCACTCACTGCGGTTCTCGTGGCCCAACTCAAAAAATTTAGCTGGCACCGTATTGACAATCCTTCGTTTTTAACTACAATGCGCTTGCTTCCTGGCCAAACTATTGCTGAATCGCTTCAGCGCACGCTCTTCATTCTCCGCAGCCAGTTGTTGGGAGTGCCAAACTTAACCGGGATTTTGAGGTTATCTCTCTAACCCAGTGGAGGGGTGGATGCCAAATTCTGAAGGCAAAGGCGAAAAAAGCTTTGCGAATGTTGCCGTAGATCAATCTCCCCCTGCGCCCGTTCCGCCTGTGAAGCCTGATAAAACCGGGAAGTTGCCAGGATTTCTGTCTAAGTTTTCGGGAATGTTCAAAAGAGGAGAGCCGGTAGGCACGGTGCCTCGCCGGCGCCGCATTGTCGCGGCTTGCACCCTCGGGTTCTTGGGCACCAATTTTTTCATGTTCTTGCGTTTCTTCTTCCCGCGCACCTTGTTTGAACCTAAAACTGTCTTCCGCATCGGCTATCCAGCCGACTTCGGTTTCGGCGTGGACACCAAGTTCCAAAAGGACTATCGGATCTGGGTGGTCCGCAATGCGGAGGGAATTTTCGTCATCTATGCACGCTGCACGCATCTGGGCTGTACACCGGATTGGAAGTCTGGCGAAAACAAATTTAAGTGCCCGTGCCACGGAAGCGGCTACGACACCGAAGGCGTCAACTTCGAAGGCCCTGCTCCCCGCCCTCTCGACCGGGCCAAAGTGGAGTTGGACGCCGAAGGTCAGATCGTCGTCGACACCAGCGTCCTGTACGACTGGCCTAAAGGAAGCCGCTCCAGGTTCAAGGACCCGGGCGCCTTCCTGCCGCTGTAGCGAGCCCGTTTCATACCTCAAGCCACCACCACTGAAAGCGAATACTGGAGAACTGCGATGCCGGAAGATCTCAAAGACCAGAATGGTAGCAAGAAGGGTCTGACGGCTCTTTTAGACGAAGTCAAAGGGGAAGTTAAAGTCCTGAAGGAGAAGGGCGCCGAGGATGTCAAGGCGCTGCAGGATCCTGAAAAGACCCAGCTCTACAAATCCATTTTCCGAGTGAAGCACGATGACAAGCCTCGCAGCCGCGCTTTGGGCGTGCTCTCAAACGTCTTTCTGCACCTGCATCCCGCCAAGATCAACCGCGATGCGGTGGCCTATAATTACACCTGGGGAATGGGCGGCATTACGTTTTACCTTTTTGTCGTCCTGACGTTTACTGGGACGCTGCTGATGTTTTACTACCATCCCACCAAGGTTCAGGCGTTTCGCGACATCCTCTATCTCGAGCACGATGTGCCTTTCGGAAAGCTCCTCCGGAACATGCATCGCTGGGCCGCCCATTTGATGATCATCACCGTCTGGTTGCACATGTTCCGCGTGTTTCTGACCGGTTCCTACAAGAAGCCGCGCGAGTTTAACTGGGTGGTGGGTGTCATTCTGATGCTGCTGACCATGTTGCTCTCGTTCACAGGCTACCTCCTGCCTGATGACCAGTTAGGTTTCTGGGCAGTGACGGTGGGTACAAATATGGCGCGCGCCACCCCGTTGCTCGGCCATGAAGGGCCTTTCGGTCCCCAACTGGGAATGACAGCCTATAACGACGTCCGGTTTGGCTTGCTCGGAGGCTCGATCGTCGACTCGAATGCGCTATTGCGCGCCTATATCTGGCATTGCATCGCGATTCCGCTGATCGCTTCAATTTTCATGGTGGTGCACTTCTGGCGCGTGCGCAAAGATGGTGGCATCTCCGGCCCGGCGCCGATGATGCTCGCGTCAGAGATTAAGGAAGAGCGCAAGTTATAGTCGAATTATGAGACGGCGGAACGGAGAGACGGCGAAACGGAGAATTGAGCGTGCGGGAGTGTCGGGGAACCGGCGTGTCGGAGAACTCAACGCTCCGGTTCGCCGATACCCCGGCACACCGGCTCTCTAAAATCCGCGCTTCGCCGCATCTCCGTTTCGCCGTCTCGCTCACGTTGAGCGCGAACTCTGGAGGACCCATGGACTGGGCTCAGCTTTGGGAAATTGCTTCTGCGCCGGACAATGTTCCGATTGTCGGTCTGATTGTCCTGGTGCCGTTCTACGCTTGGTACGGCTTAAGGCAGTCGTTTGCGAACGATCGGCTGATTTCCCAGTTGGAAGCCAATCCGCAAATGGCCAAGACGCATCATCGCAAGGTGCAGCCCTGGAAGGCTGGCTGGGATCGGGAAGTGCATGTTTGGCCCTTCCTACTGAGAATCGAATTCCTAGCGACCATCATCGTCACGTTCGTTCTCATGGTCTGGTCTATCACGCTGGATGCGCCGCTGGAGGAACCCGCCAATCCGACTTTGACCATGAACCCATCCAAAGCCCCCTGGTATTTCCTCGGGTTGCAGGAGATGCTGGTCTATTTTGACCCTTGGATGGCTGGCGTGGTGCTGCCGTCGCTGATCCTCGTTGGCTTGATGGCCATCCCTTACATGGATGCTAATCCGCTCGGCAATGGTTATTACACGTTTAAGCAAAGAAAGTTTGCGATTCTGGCCTTCTGCTTCGGGTTCCTGGTCTTGTGGCTGTCGATGGTTGTCATTGGAACATTTATCCGCGGTCCGGGCTGGATCTGGTTCTGGCCGGGCCAAACCTGGGACCATAACCGGCTGGTGTTTGAAGCGAACCGCGATTTGCCGGACATCTTCGGTATCACCAGCGCCGTGGGCAAAGGGATCTTCGGGGGAATTGTCACCGGCCTCTACGCCGTTGTGACAGCCGTTGCGTTTCACAAGGTTCTGACGTGGAATGATTTCAACCGGAAGATCTATAAACGCATGAGCCTCATCCAGTACGTGACCCTCCAGTTTTTCCTGGTGACGATGATGTCTCTGCCGGTGAAAATGATCGCCAAGCTGGCATTTCGGATTAAGTACGTGTGGGTTACGCCCTGGTTTAACATTTGACGATTTGTATGATTCGGGCGAATGAAACGGCGAATCGGAGAAACAGCGGAACGGAGAACTCCGCGGAGTGTCGGTGAACCGGAGTCGGTTCTTGGCCGAAACCCCGGTTCTCCGACACTCCGACACTCCGATACTTGCCGTTCGCCGTCTCTCCGGTTCGCCGTTTCATTCGCTTACGGCTCCACCCCGACTGATGCCCGGAAAGCCTACAGTATCCGCTGCACTCTTAAGGAGGCCTGAAGGTGCCAGAGAACACCCCTCCCGTTGAAGACAAAGATCCGGTTGTCACCCAGTCCCTGAGTGCTCTTCTACTCATCTCTTCGTTGCTGCTCGTGCTGTCCCTGGTTTGGGCCGTTTACGATGAGATTTATGGGCAGCGGCCTTGGAAGGGCATTCAGAAGCGCTTTGTCCAGCGATACACAGAGTTCCTGAAAAAGGCGAAGCCCAAGCAGGCTGCCGCGGAGAAGAGTGTCCGCCAGTCTGAAGAATATCGGAAGCTGGAGCAAGAGATTTTTGATCAGGAGAAGGCCCTCGCGCCGGAATTGAAAGAGATCGACCGCGAAGTCAGCGAGGTTATTGCGCCGCGTCTCATGGCATTGACAGACCCGTTTGCATTGGCCCGCACTGAGATTGCAGCCGTGATCTATCGTGTGGAAGTGGCGTCTTCGCAGAGCGCCAAAGATTCGCTAAACCGGGAGATCGAAAAGCTAAAGGCCCGGCCAGTCACTGTTCCCCTGCCATCTGCCTCGGGTGACGGGAAAACTGAAAAGGTCAGCTTGAATTTTCCCCAGCTCGAAGAGGAGTTTAACCGTCTGCAGCAGCGCAAAGCAGAACTGGCAACGCGCCGAGCGGAACTGGTGCGTCCGGTGGGCGCTTTGCGGACAAAGCTGGAGGCCGTCATGAACGAAAGAATGACAGGCCTGACGGAGACACAGGTTGACGGGCTGCTGAACAAGATGCGCAGCTTCATCGTGGACATCAAGCAGATCCACGTGAAGTCGGTTGATCTGGTCGATCGGTGCGAGTCCTGCCACCTGGGCATTCGCGAGCCGTTGACGCTCACCAAGGCAGATATGGGGGGCGAAGGCGCGTTCACCAGCCACCCGAGCAAAACGTTGCTGCAGCTCCACGACCCTGAGCTCTTCGGTTGCACGCCATGCCATAACGGCAACGGCACGGCAACCACCAGCGTAACCAAGGCGCACGGACGCTACAAGCACTGGCTGTGGCCGCTGTATGGCAAGGAAAACATGCAGGCTGGATGCCATCAATGCCACGCCGCAGACTTGGTTCTGGACCACGCCGCCGTGCTGAATACCGGCAAGGAGATCTTCCGTGGCAAAGGCTGCATCGGCTGCCATCGCTTCGAAGGTTTCGATGCAGAGGCCGAAGCTTTGACCACCAATCGCCAGACGATTCGCAAGCTGGAAGGTGACCGCAAAGAGCTCGAAAAGAACATCGAGCAGAGTGGCAAAGATGCCGATGCTGCCGCAGATAACAAGGAAGCCCAGCGTCTGTATGCTCAGGCGGATGCTTTCAGGCAGACCATCAGCAATATTGACCACCAGATGGAACAGCTTGATATTCAGTCCAAAAGCCTGCTGCGCGAGCAAAAGAAGGTCGGACCCAGTTTGAAAGAAGTTCGTGTCAAGATGAGGAAGGAATGGATTCCGGTCTGGCTCGAAAATCCGCACGCTTATCGCCCCACCACCAAGATGCCAGCCTTCCGTCTTGACAAGGAACAGCGCGAATCGATCGCTGCCTACATCTGGCAGTCGGGAGTTCAGGGTCAACTACCTGTTCAGAAGCCTGGTGACGCGGCCCAAGGCAAAGAGCTGTTCGAAACACGCGGGTGCCTCGGCTGCCATTCTGTCGGAGAAGGGAGCAACACTCTGGGAGGAGCGTTCGCCGCCAACCTCTCGCGGGTGGGCGAGAAAGATCACTATGACTATCTCGTGCGCTGGATCCGCAACCCGCGGGAGCGCACGCGGCCCTTCTGTCCGCACGAAAAGCGCGACCTCGGCCCCGAAGATTACGCAAAGAAGGGCCTGCCGTTTGTTTTCGACCTGGAACATACCGCTTGCCCCAACGACGGCCACGAACTTCAAGTTCAGCAGATGACCGTGATGCCCAACCTGCGCTTGACGGTGCCAGAAGCCCAAGACATTGCCAGTTACCTCATCACGCTGAAAAAGCCCGACGCCTCTTATCCTGCGGCTAACTATCTCGACGATCCGCAACAGAAGCAGAAAGGCCTGGCATTTGTGAAGCACTTCGGCTGCGCGGGCTGCCACGAAATCACCGGGTTGGAAGAAGAAGGCCGCATTGGGACGGAGCTGACCAAGGAAGGCAGTCAGCCGATTGAGCGGCTTGATTTCGCCCTTTTAACCCATGATGCGAAGCATGAAGGGTGGTATACTCACGAGGGTTTTTTCAAGCATAAGCTTGAAGATCCGGCGATCTACGACAAGGGAAAGGTCAAGACGCCGCTTGAAAAGCTTCGGATGCCGAATTTTCGGCTCAAGCAAGAAGAAGTCACCGCAGTCACCACGTTCCTGCTGGGCAGCGTGGATTCCACTTTGCCTCCTCACTACTTCTATAATCCCAAAGATCAACGCAAGGACATCCGGGAGGGTTGGTGGCTGGTCAACAAGTACAACTGCATGGGTTGCCACCAAGTTAGGATTGGGCAAAAGTCGGTGCTTTCAGGGTTGGCGCGCTACCAGGACCCCGACTGGAAGGAGCAGTTGCCGCCAACGCTGATTGGAGAAGGCGCTCGGGTTGACCCCAACTGGCTGGCACGCTTTCTAGAGAACCCGGCTATGAGCGCCGGTGAAGTCAATCGCAACGGCGTCCGCGCCTATTTGAAGGTACGGATGCCAACGTTCAGCTTCTCTGACGGTGAAATCCGCAAGATAGTTCGGTTCTTCGAAGCCCTTTCAGCCCAGGCGCAGCCTTACATGCCCACCAAGCTTGAGCCACTGACCGAGAAGGAACGAGACATGGCGCGAGGATTGTTCACTTCGACTGCGGCCCCTTGCCTGAAGTGCCACGCAACTGGAGATGCGAACCACGACCGCAACGCCACGGCGCCCAATTTCCTGCTGGCTAAAGAGCGGTTGAAGCCTGGTTGGACGGCGCGCTGGATGGTGGACCCGGCGATGATTGCTCCCGGCACTTCAATGCCATCCGGGCTGTTTCGGCGGGAGGGCGGACGTTGGGTCTTCGCTGGTCCGGTGCCAGCGACGTTTGGAGGCTATGAAAAGGATCATGCGGAACTACTGGTTCGTTACATGTTCCAGTTCACTCCGGAAGAGCAGCGCCGCCTCGCCGGGCGGACGCCGGCGGCGCCAGCAAAGGTTGCGAAGAGGTGAGTATTTGTCAGACGCTGAAATACCAAACTACCAAAAACCGAGAGAAGTTGGCCCCAAGCCCTTTGGGGACCCGAGGCGGAAGATGGAACGATATTTCACACTCGAGTATTGGATGGATGACGGATGGTATGTAGGCAAACTGAGAGAAGTGCCTGGTGTCTTTAGCCAGGGCGAAACACTGGAAGAACTAGAGCAGAATATCCAGGATGCTTATAGAGTGACTCTTGATGAAGAACTTGCTTTCGAACATCCTGGCTCGAAGACCAAGGATGTGATGGTTCAGATTTCGTGAAGCGACGGAATTTTGTCCGAGAACTCGTGAAAGCAGGTTGCTATCTGAAAAGGCACGGAAAGAAACACGATATCTACTCGAATCCAAGGAGTGGCAAGCAAGCACCGGTGCCACGGCACCCAGAAATCAAAGAGAGCCTTTGCGAACTTGTCAGAAGACAGTTAGGGATTTGAACCGGACTCCTAGCGAATGTCTCTTTTTCCCCATGCAGAATTAGTTCATTAACACTTAAGAAAGGTCACGAAATATGAAAAGACGACTTGGGCTCTGGTTGACAGCTTCTTCTTTCACCTTACTTCTAATTGCATGTGGCGGCGGGGAGAAACCCACCGAGACAGCCGAATCGAAGCCGGCAGAAACAGCCGGACCGGTGACGATGGTCGATCCCGCCACGGCTGCAACCATTACCGGGAAAGTTTCCTTCGAAGGTGAGAAACCAAAGCCGCGGCAGATTCGGATGGACGCTGAAGCCTCTTGCGCTTCTCTTCATAAGGCACCGGTTTATGGCGAAGAGGTCGTGGTGAACGATAACAAGACGCTTCAGTATGTCTTCGTCTATGTCAAAGAGGGTTTGGGAGACAAGACTTTCGTCAAGCCAACCGAGCCGGTTGTGCTGGACCAGAAGGGCTGCCTTTATACGCCTCACATGATTGGCGTTCAAGCCGGGCAGACTGTGAAGATCCTGAACAGCGATCCCACGACGCACAACATTCACCCTGTTCCAGCTAACAATCGGGAATGGAATACGTCGATGTCGCCAGGCGGCTCGCCGCTTGAGCGGACCTTTGCGCGGGAAGAGGTCATGATTCCGGTGAAATGCAACGTCCATCCCTGGATGAAAAGCTACATCGGCGTCTTGAAGCATCCCTTCTTTGCGGTTACCGGCAGGGATGGAACGTTTGAGATCAAGGGACTCCCTCCGGGCGAATACACCATCGAGGCTTGGCACGAAAAGCTGGGCGCGACAACGCAGAAGGTAGCATTGATTGCGAAGGATTCGAAGGTAGTGGACTTCACGCTGAAGGGGACCACATAAGACGTCATAGCCATAAGGTGTCATAAGTGGTGTTTGAGGTAGGGCGGGCTACCCCCAGCCCACCGCCGGGTTCCGGGATACGGCGCGGTTGAACACCGCGTCCTTCCCTTGTTTTCTCTTCCATTCAATGCAACCTAAAGAACATCTCTCTCTAGGTCAAAACCGTGCCCTCCACGGGTTTGCAATCTTCACGGCTTGCTGCACTTTTTTTCTCATCATCGCCGGAGCACTGGTAACCGGAAATGATGCCGGCTTGGCAGTTCCCGATTGGCCGCTGTCCTACGGCTCGTTAACCCCTCCTATGGTGGGGGGTATCTTCTACGAGCACGGTCACCGCATGGTGGCTAGCTTTGTGGGATTTCTCACGATCATCCTCGCGATCTGGTTATGGAAGAGAGACGAGCGCCCGTTCGTGCGCACGCTTGGATGGATCGCCCTGGCAGTGGTCGTGACGCAAGGCATTCTGGGAGGCATCACCGTTCTTTTCTTCCTGCCAGCTCCTATCTCCGTCATGCATGCCTGTCTGGCTCAGGCGTTCTTCTGCATTGTCTCGAGTCTGGCGCTGTTGACTTCGACGGGCTGGAAGCAAGGAGCGACGGGCGTTGCGAGTGAGATCAAAGGCGTCTCGATGTACCAGCTCTGCCTTTGGACGACTGTCTCCGTTTACGGACAGCTCATTCTCGGCGCTGCGCTGCGCCATTCGAAGTCAGGTCTGCTTTGGCATGTTCTGGGCGCATTTGCGGTGACGTTCCTCATGGCTTGGACTGTTGCGCGCGTGTACAAGTATTATGCAGAGGTCGCGCAACTCTTTCGCCCGGCGATGATTCTTGGTATTTTACTGGCCGCGCAACTTTCCCTGGGCGTTGGTTCCTACCTCGTTCGCTTAGCCAGCCGCGAGGATGTTCAACCGGGCGCCCTGATGGTGGCAGTGACCACGGCGCACGTTGCCACAGGCGCTCTGGTGTTGGTTGCTGCTCTTCTTTTGACCCTTCAGTGTCATCGGTTGTTGATTCCAGCAAAGCAGAAAATGCAGGTCAATTCGGTTGCCCAGGAAGCCACTTCATGAGGGTCCCAGCTGAAATAGCGCAGGTCGATTCCGCCTCTTTGGTAAGAGGAGGAGTGGCTACAGGAACAGTTGCGGCCACCGCGCGTAAGCCCCAGCACGCTCCGAATCCTGCTGAGTCTTTGCAAGAGGCGCTCCAGGCACGGCCGTCGAAGTTGAGCGACTATGTGAGCCTTACCAAACCAGAGGTGACGTTCCTGGTGCTGATTGCCACGGCACTGGGTGGGTTCATGGCGACAGAGTCGCTGGAACTTGTTCTTCTATGCCACGCTGTTTTTGGTACCGCTCTGGTTGCCGGAGGAACGGCAGCGCTGAACCATTACTGGGAGCGGGAACACGATGGGAAAATGCGGCGGACGGCAAACCGCCCGTTGCCTTCAGGCCGGCTGAAACCTCGGGAGGTTCTTGCATTTGGCGCTGCGCTCTCGGTGGCCGGCATTCTCTACCTGGCGCTCCAGGTTAACTGGCTGACCAGCTTGCTGGGGCTGGCCACTCTGCTCAGTTATCTGCTGATTTACACGCCGCTTAAACGTAAGACAGCCTGGGCTACGTCTATCGGAGCTTTCCCCGGGGCCGCGCCGGTGCTGATGGGATGGGCTGCCGTGCGTGGCAGTTTGAGCATTGAGGCGTGGGCGCTGTACGCTCTGCTTTTTGTGTGGCAGTTTCCACACTTCCTAGCCATAGCCTGGATGTACCGCGAGGATTACGCACGGGCGGGTATGTTGATGCTACCGGCGCGCGATCCGCGCGGCGATGCGGCGTTTCGTCAAATTCTGGGATATTCGGCAGCGCTTATCCCGGTAAGCCTGCTTCCGTCGCTTCTCGGAATGACAGGAAGCATTTATCTTTGGTCTGTCGCTGTTCTGGGATTGGGCTTCTTTTGTTTTGCCTGGCAGGTTTCACGGGAGAGGTCGAAGTTTCACGCCAAGATGCTATTGCATGCAACCGTGGTTTATCTGCCGGTGGTTTACGCCATAATGGTGATCAATAAGAGTTAGGCCTTTGACCACGCGATGGTGCAGGCACGGTGAAGAGTGGGGGTCGGGGG
>JAKEER010000210.1 GCA_022616615.1 Acidobacteriota bacterium | reverse complement strand
AATGGTATTCCCGATTCCATTACCCCCGAACTGAACGTCCAAGCGGCCCCAGTTGAACCGAAACTCGTTCACCATGCGGTTGCTGATCGTACGGGTCCAACTGGTAGCTAAGGCGTGGCTACGCGAGGGAACGTCGCTTGGGTAACCGGCCGCAGCAGTGCCAAACGCATTGGTGTTGAAGAAGGTGGCCCGCTGGTAGATGTAGCGAGCCGAAACCTGGTCCCGACCCAGATTGACATCCAGCTTCAGCGGCCAATTGTAGGAACGAGAGATGGTATCCAGGGTACGCTGCACGCCTGCTAGTTCAACCCCTGGACAAACGGTGCCCGAGCTCGGACCCGTGACGGTCACCGTGGTCGGCGTGCCGCTGATGCTAGGACTACCACCCTGTACACCGAACGGCCCGAAACTCCGGAGCGCCGTGATGGCGTCGCTGCTAGGGAAGCAGGAGGCCAGAGTCGCAAGCCCGGCCGGCGTGGGGGTTTGGGAAGCCGAAAAAATACCCAATGAGTTGACGATGTTTGTGTCGAAGCCGGTGAAGAGGAACACACGGTCCTTGGCGACTGGCCCTCCTGCCGTGCCACCAACAAAGGTGTCCTGCACGCGTGGCAGTTTTTCGAGGCCCTGGAAGCTGCGCTGAATATTATTCAGCGTGTTCAACGCCGAATTGTTTACCGTGCCGAATATGGATCCGTGCCACTCGTTGGTTCCGGACTTCGTAATGATATTGACCACCGAGCCCGAGTTACGCCCAAACTCGGCTCCAAAATTGTTTGTCGTAATCTTATACTCTTCCACGAATTCCGGATTGGAAAGAGCGATGGATGGCCCCCCCCACAGAGTTGTCATTGTTATTCTGGCCGTCGAGTTGCTGGTCGTTGTTGCGGCCACGCAGGCCGTTAACAGAAAAATTGAAAGCACCAGATTGGTTCGAATTCGAGAAGCTCAAGTCGCGGGCACTGGAGACACCAGGGATGAATAACGCCAGGTTGTCCAAGCCCTGATTCTCCAGAATGCCCGGATACTGAGTGAGGTTTTCATTTCGAATTGAGGTGGAAATCTGAGCCTCGGTGGATTGAAGCAATGGCGCCACCGAACTTACCTCCACCATCGTCGATAGCTCGCCGACCTCCAGGCTCAGCGCGCCCAAACCACGGTCGCTGCCCGAAGAAACCGCCACGTCACTGAGAACCAGCTTCCTGAAGCCCGGCTGTTCAACCTCAACACGATAGGTGCCGACCGGCAGCAAGGAAAGGCGGAACAGGCCGCTTGAATCCACGTTGGTTTCAAACGTCTGTCCCGTTTCCTTGTGGGTCGCTACGACCTTAGCTCCGGGCACCACTGCGCCGGAGGCATCCGCCACCGATCCAGACAATGACCCTTTCACTACCTGTGCCGACGTCGGACTGGCGAGGACAATCGTCAGCACAAGCAGGAGGGAAAGGAAAGCAACTACGTTTTGAAACGACCTAAGCGGTATACTCACCTTGTCTCCTTGTCGGTCGCGTTGATTTGTGTCATCGGCTGGCTTGGTCTCATCCGGAGGTTGAGCCAGTCCACGACAGATGCGCCCGACAAGGAGTTTTTGTTGCAAGCCAGAATCCGAACACTCGTCCGAAAGATTCGCACACGCTAAGTGCGCACTGCGTGAAGGATTAAGTCGCACGCCTCTGTGCAATGGGCTACATGATCGATGGCAAGGCCCTACGCGAAATCAGAAAAAAATCCAGATTCTAATCTGTGAACTATAATCATTTTAAATCGCAAAAATTCTCACGCTCAAATAAGTCAGATTTAGAAACTTTCTTCGCTGAACCGTAATCAAATCGCACTAAACGGGCGCGGATTTGTGCAGCCCTGAGCGTTTCGCGCTTGCCCCATCTTGAATCTTCCGCACCGGAATAAGTATCTAACCGCAGAAATCTCTGTTGCAGGTTATACCGCAATAGAGTGAGCAGCTACGCCAGGACACGGTCCGAGAAGTGTGCGGGTCCCGGGATTAGCTGCGAACAAACAGAGGAAAGGAGAGTGGATGCGATGAGGTACAAGACATGGAGTGCAGTGCTGGTGGCTTTGATCTTGGCAGCAGCGGGCGTTGGCGCGCAGGATCAGATGCCGGACAAGGACAAGATGATGGCCAAAGACAAGATGATGGCCAAGCACTACAACGTGATGGGGGAGTCGGTGGGACTCGTGGGATACGACCCAGTGTCCTACTTCCCTGAGGGAGGTGGCAAGCCGCAAAAGGGCTTGATTAACATCAGCTACCAGCACGACGGGATAACGTATCGTTTTGTTCGTCAGCAGAACCTCGACAATTTCAAGGCGAACCCGTCGAAGTATCTTCCTGCCTACGGCGGGTGGTGCGCGTGGGCCGTCGGCGAGCTTGGTAAGCGCGTGGACGTGGATCCAGAGAGCTTTGAGATCCGCGATGGCCAGCTCTTTCTCTTCTACCGCGATGCCAAGCTGGATGCGCGTGCGCTTTGGCTGAAGGATCCGAAGGCACTGAAGGCCAAGGCGGATGCTAACTGGCCGGCACTGGAAAAGTAGCTGATGGGCGGTAAGAGCGTCCGGTGTGCTGTAGCTTGGGGTCCACGGGGACGACTTCCTTGGGGCGCGACACAACACGAGCCGCTTCCAGCGATTGTGTTTCCCATTTCGGGAACTTTTCGTGGACTCTGTGTGTTAGACATCCAGTAGGGGCTCACTACGTTCCGGGGCATTGCCATGGGACTTTCCAAAGAAAAAATCATGCGGGGAGGACGAAATGAAGAAATCGGTCGTACTTATTGCAACTCTCGCAAGTATTGGGGCAGTGTGGGCAATCTCGCCTCAGGAGGATGTGCTCGACTTTCGCAACATGGTTGGTGTCGTCGCGCCTTACACCGGCACGACGAATCCGATCCGAGGCGTGGTGGGTCCTCCGGGACCCTGGACGATTGAGGACGCTAAGGGCGAACTGCGCTCAGACGGCCAGTTACGAGTCACCGTGCGTGGTTTGGTTCTCGGCGCGGGACCGCTCACCGGACAGAACCCGCTACCGGTGTTTCGCGCCATCGTGAGTTGCCAAAGCTCTGACAGCACGGGCGCACCCACCGTTGCCAATATCCAGACGAATGATTTTCCGGCCACACCAGCGGGCGATGCACACATCGAAGAAGTGCTCACACTTCCGTCGCCTTGCATCGCGCCTATCGTTTTCGTCACGAGCGCGAATGGGCTTTGGCTAGCAATTACAGGGCGTTAGGTACCCGCAGGACATCGAAGACGCCCGCCACCCAGTCTTGTGAGGATTGTTGATGCGTCTCAAAGGTCTGGCAAAGACTAAGCAAGTAGCCGCGCGGTTACCGCTTCAGGAGCTTGCTCAATGTCGACTGTAGAGACGCCCGAGCACACTTGGCAGCTCGAGAAGTTTGAAACAATTGGAAGGCTAGCCATGGGCATCGCCCACGACTTCAATAATCTCGTGGGCGCGATCATGGGCTGGTCAGAGCTCGGCCTAGCCGAAGTTCCTCCCGGTAGTCAGTCTCACCGCTACTACGTGCAAATCTATAAGCAAGCAACACGTGCGGCCAACTTAACCCGGCAGTTGCTCGCATATGCCCGTCGGCAGGCCCTGGAGAGACGCAACGTCAATCTAAATGACGTCATTGCTGACGCCCGGGCCCTAATGGAAAAGCTTGTTGGAGAGCAAGTCGAGTTGAAAGCGATCTTAGGGCCTAGGCTGCCGGTCCTCCACGCGGACGTTGGTCAAATTGAGCAGGCGCTGATGAACCTCTGTGTCAACGCGCGTGACGCAATGCCGGGCGGTGGGCAGTTGTTGCTGAAGACCGAGATCACAGAAATCGACGAGCAGTATTGTCAGCTCTATACCTACGCCAAGCTGGGACGCTTTGTGCTGCTGTCTGTGTCCGACACCGGCAGTGGGATGGATGCCGCCATTCTTGAGCGAGTCTTTGAGCCCTTTTTCACTACCAAGCAAATCGGACATGGCACCGGTCTTGGGCTCGCCACGGTCTACGGGATCGTTAAGCAGCACGGGGGCTTCATCAACGCCTACAGCGAGGTTGGGCAAGGGACGACATTCCGCCTGTATTTTCCCGCAGTTCAAGGAAAGGCAACAGAGATAGAAAAGGTGGCAGAGGAGCCGTTGCGTGGCGGAGCCGAAACGATTCTCGTTGCTGAGGACCATCAAGGTGTTCGTGAAATGGCCACCGAGGTTCTGAGCCGGCTGGGTTATCGCGTCATCGCGGCCTGTGACGGCGAAGAAGCTGAACGCAGGTTTACAGAGAATCATGAGCAGATCGATCTGATCTTAATGGACGTGTTCATGCCGAAACTTTTCGGCAGTGAAGTCTACAAGCGCATTCGCGAGATCAGGCCCACAATTCCGGTGATTTTTACCACGGGCTATACAGCCGAAAGCGCCCTGCCGGACTCGCCGCCGGAAGACCGCACGCTACAGAAGCCATATACCTCTCGGGTCCTTGCCCAGAGACTGCGCAGGCTGCTCGATGGCAAGCAGGCATGAGTCCGACCTCAGGCGTTTGTGAGAAGCAAAGGAGTTGCCGTGGCGGTGGCGGTTGGCATCATCACGGTGAGCATAGCCTTTGCTTCGATGACCCGGTAACTTGATCTCCGAGACTTGCGCGGAGATTCGCAGGAGACTTCGGCAAGCAACTGAAACCGGCAGCAATGGGAAAACACTACTCATTCGATTCGGCGCGGGATAGAGCGTCTCGAGCTGCGTGGGTGACTCCGGCCCCACAAGCGATGCCCTGCCCGGCAGGACCTGTAAGGCCAGGAGCTACTGCGATTACCCACTAGGGATGCATTCCCTTCCGTCACCCATTATGCCGCTTCGAACGATCGTTCTTCTTCTTACTATCGTGTCGCCACCGTTGACTCTTGCTTCGAAGGAAGTCGTCTTAAGCGATGGCACGATTATTGATCCAGCATCTGGTGGATGGCAGCGAACTCGTAGGGACATTCTTATCGTCGATGACAGGATAGTTGCTTACACGGCGGGCCAGATCTTGAACACCACTGCCCCCGGACCTGAGTTTGGTCGCGTTACGAATTCCAATGACGTGTGCGCAGAAATTGACAGGCAGCACAAAGCAGGCGCCGACTTCATCAAAATTTACTCCGGGGACAGATATACACGCCGTCTGACCTCTTGGGAAGAAACGGAGAGCCTGCACGATGAAATCCGTAATGACTACCTGCTTGGTCGCGGTCCTATCAGCGCAACTGTTTGCGCAACAGCGCGCGAACCCGCCATGGCTCGACGATGTAGCAAGGCGTCGGATCGTCTTGACGGTCCCGGGCATGAAAGAGGCGCGCGTTACAAGAAACGTGGCCTATCGTGCCGTCGAAGGAACCTCGCTACTGATGGACGTGTACAGGCGCAAGAGCGTGCGGAGCAGCGATCGGCTGCACGCGGTCATCTTCATCCACGGCGGGTGCCTGCCAGCGAACCTCGCAACGACGCCCAAAGATTGGGGAGATTACCAATCGCTGGGAGAGTTAGTCGCAGCAAATGGATTGGTTGGCATCGCGTTCAACCACCGTTTCTTCGAGAGCTGGGACTCCCTGCAGCGGTCGCAGGACGACTTGGAAGCCTTGCTTGCGTTTCTGCAAAAGAACGCGGCGCGCTTCAACATTGATCCCAAGCACCTGACCCTTTGGGCCTTTTCCGGCGGTGGCCCCCTGCTCACCAGTGCGATCTGCTCACCCCGACAGTCAATCACTTCACTCGTGAATTATTTCGGCATTCTCGACTTGAAGCCGTTTCGCGAGAGCGGGGAGCGCATATCCGATGAAACGGTGGAACGTTTTTCGCCGGTCTCATGCATGGCGGCGAGTCCTGCACACCCTCCAATCCTGATTGCGCGGGCTGGCAAGGATCGGCCAACGTTTAACGCCTCTGTCGATGCCTTCGTGAGCCGAGCTCTGGAGCGCAATCTCTCAATCACGCTCGTCAACCACGCCAATGGGAGACACGGGTTTGAAATCTACGATGACGATGATCGCAGCCGAGAGATCCTGTTGCAGACCGTGGAATTCATCAAGCGACATTAAGTGAGGCTAGTGAATGCAGTCGCCGCCCGTGCCGGGCTGACACTTGATTAACGGGGAGCCCAAGGGTCTTGGGTGGGAAATTGCCGTCGTTCAAGTTGGTTGTTTGGTCTTGAGCGTAAGCTGGTGCCATGGCCATGCGTTACTCATTTTCGTCGATTCCCGATTCGAAGGTTCCGATCGCAAGCAGCGCTCTTCTCCAGCATCTCCTCAACACGTATGCCAGTGAGACTAACAAAGTCATTTCCGTGTGGCTGGTGTTTTCTGATGCGGATCTGACCTTTCGCCCGCACGCGCGTTCGAGCAGCGTTCTGCAGATCCTCGAGCACCAGTTGCTGTCCGAGCGCCGCTTCTTCTCAGAATTCCTTGGCCTGCTGGAGTTGCCTCCCGCTGAGGTTCTCCCACGCGACAAAACCATCGGAGGATTCACGCAGCGAATGCTGGACCTTGCGATGCCGCGTCTTCAGTGCTTGGCTCAGAAGCAAGTGGACTGGTGGATCGAGCCCGTACCGTTTTTCGACGTCACTCGTGAGCGCATCTGGATTTTCTGGCGTCGTGTGCTGCACACCGCACATCACCGAACGCAACTCACCGTCTATTTGCGACTGCTGGACAAGCGTGTACCGTCAACTTATGGCCCAACGGCCGACATAACATGGCAGGGCGCCGACCCCACGAACACCGTGGATGCGGCCGGTCGGGGGGCTGCTCGTTAGCCTAGCTTCGTGAGTTTTAATCCTGGTACCGTGGGCGTGTTACGTACTGGCCCGCAAAACTATCTTAAGCGCCGCGGGATCGACTT
>JAKEER010000209.1 GCA_022616615.1 Acidobacteriota bacterium | reverse complement strand
GCCCTTGCTGACGCGCGGGCTACTGACTGGCACCGGCGCTGTCAGTAGCCCGACCGTGAGGGAGGGCTGCAGAGCTTGCCCGCCACTTTTAATTGCACCCGAACTCGCAGCTCGCATCATAGGGGTGTCTGTCGCGCCCATTTCTCGTGCCAGTCGCTGAAGTCTTCCGCAGCTAGTTTCTGTCGCGAAACTCGAAAAGCCTAACTGGTTGCCGCCCTCGCGAGATTTCGGCTCCCCTCTCCCCAACGCCGCAGAGGGGCTGGGGGTGAGGGGGTGCACGCGGCGGCGATTCTCGGAAACAACTCAAGAAGCGCATCCGATGGGCGACGGCGTGGATCTGTCACTGACGGCGATCCCCTCACCCACCCCTCACCCTCGGTCGACCCCCGGTGGACCCCCGGTGGACCCACCCATCAATCTTGGCGGCCCCGTCACAACCGCGAGCGGCCTCGTCTTGATCGGCGCGGCCCTTGATCCTTACCTGCGCGCAACAACCCTGGCGCGACATTCCGATCCGCAAGATTCACGACCCCCGGCCGCATTCAATCAAAGTCAACCCTCTTTGCCAGACTGCTCTATCACCTGCAAGACCGAAAGCCGCCGACCCTGAGAGGCGCGTTGGGTTTGACATTGGCTTCGGGGATGGGCTAAGTTTCCGGCTGTCTTCAAGCGGCAGTTCCTGGAGGCCATGATGCAGATTCTGGTTTGCCTGAAGCAGGTTCCCGACAAGGATTCACGCTACAAGATCGCCGCCGCGGGGAATGCCATTCTGGAAGAAGATTTGGTTTTTGAGACTAACGAGAGCGATCACTATGCCCTGGAAGAAGCCCTTCGCCTCAAAGAAAAATTTGGCGGTGAGGTCGTCCTTCTGTCGTTGGGTGATGAGCGCGTTCTCAAGTCCATCAAGAACGGACTGGCGATGGGTGCCGACCGCGCCCTGCACTTGACCGGGCCGGAGTTTCACGGCAGTGACGCGCACGTGATTGCTAAGGCGATTTGCCAGGCCATTGCAGGCCAGCCGTTTGATGTCATCTTTACGGGAGTTCAGTCTGACGACATGGCTTTCGGCCAAACAGGAACGATTCTGGCGGAGCTACTCGGATGGGCTCACGCGACGATTGTCATGGAAGTAACCGTTAATCCCGATGGACAGACGGCTCAGGTGAAACGTGAACTTGAGAGCAACCTCTTCGAACGGGTGGAGATTCCTCTGCCTGCTGTCCTGGCGATCCAGTCGGGTATCAACCAACCCCGGTACGCCACGCTGAAGGGAATCATGCAAGCCAAGAAGAAAGAGATTAAGACGCTTTCCCCGAAAGATCTGGGCATGCAGCCTGGCGACACCGGGCCGGCTGGTTCGAAGGTGGACCATCAGAGGTTGTTCTTTCCCGAGAAGAAGAAAAGAACGGTGCTTATCGAAGGAGAGCCGGAAGAGGCAGCAAAGAAACTGATGGAGAAGCTCAGAAAGGAAGCGAGGGTGTTGTGAATTGAGGATTGAAGACTGAGGATCGCCCACTTCTTCAGTCCAATCTTCAAGGGAGTTTTTTATGCCGCGTTGCGTCGCGTTGCGGCGCCACATTCGATTGAAAATATTCTCCCTTAGCAAACTTAACGAAGGGGCGCCGCGAAGCGCCCAGGGGGTTGTCTATTTGCCATTCCCAACCTATCAAGATAACCCCTGAAGGGCTTCGCGACCGCCGTCGCTTCGCCTTCTTTCCCTCTTTTCTAAGGGAGATTTTCAGGAGGCTCAATGCCCGAGAAAATTCTGGTCTTGGCAGAGCATCGCTCCGGCAAGGTGAAGGGCATCTCATGGGAAGCCATTGGATTCGGCCAGCAGCTGGCGAGCCAACTCAGCCGGGAGATGATCGTCGTCCTCGCCGGCCACAAGGTTGAGCCGCTCGCAGAAGAGATCGCACAAAGGTGCGGACAACCAGTCCTCGTGGCTTCGCACGAACACTGCGCAGACTACACGCCCGAAGCTTACTGCGTGGTGCTTTCGCAGATTATGGAACAGCAGTCTCCGTTCCTTCTTTTGATGGGCCATACTTACCAGGCGATTGATTTCGCCCCGAAGCTGGCCACGATGCTGGGACGCGGGTTCATTCCTAACTGCGTGGACTATAACTGGGACGGCAGCCAACTGACCTTCATCCGTCAAGTGTTCAATGGCAAACTCAACGTGCAGGTAGGCTTCAAAGGAGCCGCGCCGTATCTGGTTTCGCTGCAGCAGGGGGCGTTTAACGGATATGAAGTCCAGGCACAGTCGAATCCGAAACAAGTTCGGCTGGATGTGTCCTTGTCGGAACAGGTTTTGAAGCGCAAAATTTTGGAAGTGATTCAGGCGGCTCAGGGCAGGGTGGATTTAAGCCAGGCAGACATCATCGTGGCCGGCGGCCGGGGTCTTGCCAACAAAGAGAAATTTCAGATCATTCTCGATCTGGCCCAAGCCCTGGGCGCTGGTGTCGGCGCTTCCCGTCCGGTGACCGATGGCGGCTGGCTGCCGAAAGAACATCAGATTGGAAGCTCGGGCCAAACCGTGGCGCCAAAACTCTATATTGCATGCGGCATCTCCGGTGCGATCCAGCATCTGGTGGGCATGTCAAATGCTGGCTGCATTGTTGCCATTAACAAGGATCCCAACGCGCCCATTTTCAGCATCGCGGATTATGGGATCGTTGGCGACGTGTTCAAGATCGTGCCGGTTCTCACCGAGCTTGCGAAGGAAATTAGAAGGTGAAGGCCGCGCGAAAATTTGCAGCAGCGCGTGGGAATCTGGAGTCTGGGGCCTGGAAGAGGCTTGCTGGAAGGCGCGTCAGGCTGCAATGATTCGTGGTAACCAGCACTCTTCGTGAAACCAAGTATGGCAAACGTTGAATCCCAAACTTCCAATTCCGCTCCCCAGGTCCCAGATTCCGAACCCCAGACTCTTCCTCGCGGCCTTGCCTACCATAGCGCACCCCGCCGGTTTTCCTTCTGGCAGAAGTTGCAGATAACCTTTTTTTCCCGAACAGCTACCTGCCTTCTTAACCTGATTGGCAAAACGCTGCGTTGGCAAAGCCAGGGCGACGAACATCTGGAACGGATTTACAAGGATGGTAAGCGGGCAATCATGGTTTGCTGGCATGGCCGCATTTTTCCAAGCACCTACTACTGGAGGCACCGGGGTATCGTGGTGATGTCGAGCCAGAATTTTGATGGGGAGTGCCTAGCCCACGGTCTTAGGAAGCTTGGGTATGGAGTTGCGCGAGGCTCGAGCTCACGGGGCGGGCTCAAGGCCCTGGCCGAGATGGCCCGTTGCCTGCGCAGCGGCAAAGATGCCGGCTTTACGGTGGATGGCCCGCGCGGCCCGCGTTACGAAGTAAAGCCGGGCCCCGTCCTTCTCGCCAAACGCACCGGAGATGCGGTGCTTTGCTTCGATATTTCGCTGCAAAGCAAAATTCAACTGAACACTTGGGATCAGATGCAAATTCCCCTTCCTTTTTCCAAAGCGCTGATCCTGAAAGCCCCGCCCATTTACGTTCCCAGAGACGCCAATGAAGGCGAACTGCAAGACAAGATTGCGGAAATGCAGTGGACGCTGGATGACCTGCGGAAGCGAGGAGATGCGCACTGGATGGGCAAGGGGCAAGCCAAGAGGGTCAAGGATCAAGACGAAGATGACAGGGTCAAGGCGAAAGGGTCAAGGGTCAAGAACCCCTAGCTTGGCCTCGACCCATGACCCTTGACCCTCTCATTTGGAAGTTTCTCCTCAACCTCAGCTGACGCTTTTCCGATAAGGCTAATTTGGTTGGTGCCTTTGTGAGAAAGCTCGGAACTCGTCATGGACAGTCTCGTCCCCAAGTCTGAACAAACCAAACTCAATCGCTGGCTCGAAGAGGTGAGCCGCAAGAAAAAGACCGACTGCGTCTTCGAGCTGGAGATGTGGATCAAGTGTTTCGACCGTTTTTTCCGCACGAAAAACCAGCCCTCAGAAGATGGTGAAGCCAAGACATTCCTGTTGAAAGATTTCCGCCAGGAGTTGGCTATTGTGCGGGACGTCACGCTGCGGATGAGCTTCCTGGCCGGTGAGATTATGAGCGAGGAGCGATCGAACCTGCTGCAGTTCGACAGGTATATCAGCAACAGTCTCAAGCGCGACTACGTGATGGACAATTTTCTTAACCGCCTGCTAGCGCAGCCCACTCCCGACGACTCGCTGGCGCTGCTATTGGAGGCGCTGGCCGATTTGCGCTCCATCATGGACGACTTGGTGAAGATGCCTGAGGTGGCCTTCAAGACGTTCACGTCCATGGGAAAGCTCATTAACCGGGAAATCAAGCAGTGCCGCTACATTGAGATGCTGGTGGCTTACAAGTTCAAAGTGCACTACGACCGGGTGGAGAATCCCGCCATCGCCGCTCTGGTCAAGCGCGTCGCTCACGAAGGGCTTCGTCAGGATCTGGCTAAAGTCTTTCTGGAATTGTTCCGCCTGCTCCGCTACCTGGAGTTCATTGAACGAGACCTGAGCCGGGACCGCCCGCTGAAACATTCCTTACTGGTCTTCTCGTTGGTGAATTCCGAATTGCGGCAGTTGTTCGACTTCATTGAAACCCGGATTTGCCGCCACCCGGAGGTCACCCAGGAATGCATCGACACGCTGGATGCCACGATTTTTGCGATGAGCCAGGAAATCAAGAAGGTCTTCAGCCACGAGCTGGTCGGGCTGGTTTACTTGCGTCACGCTCCGCCCATTTTTGCCAAAGTGGAAAACAGCCATGGCTTGTTGAAGAACTCGTTGCAGCAGTCCATCGTGCAAATTTCCCAAGCCTTTGATCCCGGCTTTAATGGAAAGCAGCTCTTCTCGACGTACATGACCCGTTTGGAGCAGTCGCGCCGTTTGCTTCAGGAGATTGCCTCGATGCTGGAAAGTGTGCGGCAATTCGAAGACATTGCAGACCACGAGATACTACAGCCGCTGCTGCGAAGCTTTGAAGATTTCCGGCAAAGCAGTCTGAAGTACTTGATGTTCAAAGACTGGGAAGAATTCGAGAAGTTTATGGAAGAGATTGAAGTCTCGAAAACCCGCGAGGCGCTGCGTTTCGCGCTGCACAAGTTCCGAATCTTCATGGAGGCCCTGCTTGGCGAAGTGAGCAAGCGGTCAGTCTTGCAACCTGCCTTGGCGAGTTGAAGAGGGTAAGAAGTGAAGGGGTGAGGGGGTGAAGGGAGGGTCGACCGGGGGTCCACCCTGGGTCCACCCCCTGCCGCAAAAGACGCGGCGTCCCCCTTATCAAGACTTATCAAGGGGGACAAATCCTAGACTTTTCATCGAACGTGGCGCCGCCGGGCGCCATGAAAAACTCCTCTGCGACAGCCTAGTGAGTTAATGCTTTTGCCCGGTAGATGACCCACTGGCCAGGAAAGAGAGAGCCCGCGGAGGCCCCTATTCCAGCTCCGACCAGAGCACCTCCGATTTTCCCGTTGTTGCTTCCGGGATCTGAGCCGTCCACATCGTCCTTGTAGTCGGCAACAGCCCCGGTGGCAAACCCTGCCAGCGCGCCAATCGTGGCTAACCTCTGCCCGGGTCAGTCGTTTTGGTAGCCACGATAGACGCGCTTTCTGCGTCTATCGTGGACGAATCTGCCTTAAGTTGACATCAGTGGTCGCTGCGTCACTCGAAACTTCATCTTAGTCACATTCGCAACGCCTCCATCAGTGTCACTCGCGCTGCCCGGCGTGCTGGCAGCGCCCCGCCCAGAATGCCTACGACGCTAGCGAAAACCATGCCATGCACCAAGATTTTCGGCGTGATGCGAAAGTTGAAGAGCACCTCGCTGAAAGTCGTGAAGTTGGCTGTCCCGGTTGAGATGCCGTGCAGCGGCAGGGCCAGAAGACATCCGACGAGGCCGCCGAGAAGAGCCAGCAGGGTCGACTCAACCATGAAGGATGACAGAATGCTCCAGCGGGAGAATCCCAGCGCCCGCAGAGTGCCTACTTCCTTTGTCCTCGACAGCACCGCCGCGTACATCATGTTCATGGCAGCAAAGCAGGAGCCAACGCCCATGACAATCGCGATGAAGCCGCCGAGCGCTTTGATTCCGACGGACGACACCGCCTGAGCCCGGAAATACTCTTTCTGGGAGATGGCCTGCAGATGGATGCGGCGGTCCTCGCTTACTCGCCGGATGATCTCCTTGGCCGCCGGCGCATCCTGGGCCTCCAGAAGCATGGAGGTGTAAATCGGACGGTCCCAATCCTGCGCGACGTCCTCGGCGTCAGTCAGGATCTCCGAATCGTAAGCTGTCCCGCCTGCGTCAAAGACGCCCACGACCTTCCAGTCGCTGCGGGACATGTGAAAACTATCCCCAAGCCGCATACTCTGGAAGCGGCGCGAAAGCGACTGGCTGACAGCCACTTCGCGCAGGCCACGCCGAAACCATTGCCCGGCTACCAGTTTCATTTCCGGCCGGAGTTTCAAGCCCATGGCTGTTGTGCCGCGCACGATCACGTTGGAAGATTCTCCGGTGACGCGAGGGTGGTTGATGACCACCAGAAGTTCTCCCGCAGCGCGCGGCTCGCCGCTTTCATCCTGGCGGATTCCAGGCAGCAGCTTGATCGTGCCGAGGAGATCGCGGTTGAAATAGCTATTAACCTCATTGAGCGAACCCTCGCGGATGACAATGAGGTGATTGGGCTGTCCGGTTTCGACGAAGGTGGCATCCAGGCCGCTCACCAGCGCCTGCATCGTGATGTAGATGGCCACCGTCAGGCCGATGCCCAGCGCGGTCATCAGCGTCCCCACCCGGCGCACCCACAGGCTGCCAATGTTGTACTTTAGAGGGATTCTCATATCTTTCTTGGGAGGCGACCCTGCGCGTGCGAATGTAGCGCAGACCGCGCTGTAGGCGGTCTGGGGCTTTTCTCCGGGGATTCGACTAGCCGCGGCAAACCTGCCCAAAAAGCGGCAGGTCTGCGCTACAAGATCCTCCGAAACCGGAGATTGGAGATTGGACCTTTTGGCTCCCCTCCTCGGCTGAGGAGGGGCGGGCGCTGGCGCAGCCTGCGCCGGGGTGGTGCGACCGGTCTTTGCGGAAACCTCCAATCGAGCGCTTCGTGTC
>JAKEER010000208.1 GCA_022616615.1 Acidobacteriota bacterium | reverse complement strand
TAACCGTGCCGCCGGAAGTGAAGAAGAAAGCTCGGAATAGGCGTCGCGGGAAGCGGGCCGCTAAGGCCGTAGTAGCCATGATTGTGGCAGTACTGGCCGCTGAAGATGCTCACCCGGCTGGGGGTGCAGATCGGGTTTTGCGTGTAAGCCCGCGTGAAGCGGACGCCCTCGGCGGCAAGAGAATCGATGTGCGGTGTGAGCGCCTGCGGGTGGCCTTCGTTGCCCATGCACGCCGCTTGATGCTGATCGGAGATCACAAAAAGCACGTTCATGCGACTGCCCGATGATTCATGGGCCGTCGCGCTTGCGCTTGTCGTGCCCCCAAGTGCGAGAGCCGAAGCACTGAGCTGCCTGAGAAACGTTCGCCGGTTAGCGGAAAATCGCTGCCGTAAATGTGTCCTGACCACTGGGGGAGTCCTTACTATCCTCCGGCTGCGGCGCGTTCCACGTAGGTTAGCCAGATTGGAGATGACCACGCCAGGTTTCCATCTTCCTGCTCAACTCGTACGTAGTAGTAGTGCTCGCCCGGCGAGAGCTTGATCTCCTTATAGAGAAAGTCCTCCGTCTCGGCTTGAGGCGTCACGGAATAAATGTATGTGTTGTCTCGAATGACGTGGATTCTCTTCAAGATGGTGGAGCCTATTACCCGAACCCGGAGCGTCGGAAGGGAGCGAGAGCGCAGAATGTCCCCTTGGATGTACGTCTGGCCATCCGCCTCCATCCGGTAATCGAGGAGGATGTTGGCGGTGGCGGCGTAGCTGTGCCGCTTTCTCATCGCGTCGAACAGCGCCTCGCGCGAGAACCCTTCGGCGATCAAACATGCATAGGAACGGTGCGTCGAATTGTGGTCTGAACTGGCCTGAACTCCCAGTTTGAGCCCCTTGGCCCAGGCGTTCCAAACGAATCCCTCCGGCCGGTAGCCTCCCGCCCACAACTCGGGACGCTCTCGCGACATCGCCAGCGGCGCACCTTCGTGCTCGGCGGAAGTCCGAATCCCCTGATAGATCTCCACCAAAGGTTCCAAATCCTGGTCGTTATCCCTCCAGTCGGTCCCCATGTTGGTATTGGAAGTGTGAGAGGATGCGAGCCCGCCGTGGCTGCGCAGGAAGGGATAGACCACCGATCCGCTGTTCTGCTTCCCGGTTCTTTCGTCGGGGCTGGACGGCAGGATTTCGACGCCACGCTTTGTGAAGAAGAGGTTGCGGTGACCATTCGGATACGGCAGGCTCCGTTCAGTGCCGTAGATCGCAGTGAAGAAGTTTGGGACATGAAACATGTCCGCCGATTTGTCGATCCGCCACCACGTGTACCGCTGTCCCCCGGACTGATGATCCGTCACCGCCAGAAAGTCCAGACCAGCGGCATCCATCGCATAGCGGTATGCGTCCCAGAGCGTCCCGTCGGATGGGCCGTCAGACGAGATCTCGGTGTGCCGGTGCAAGTCACCTCGATAGATTCGGTACGTCTTGCCGCCAACCTGGATGACGTGCCGCCGGAGGGCCGCGATCTGTTCCGCTTCCTTCGGTTCCGAGGGAAGTTTCGTGGGCGCTTCTGGCGTGAGTGGAGCCAGTTCCACGGGCACCGCCCCTTGGCCCTTCAGGGCCGTGAACATCACGTCGTTGTTTCGCGGCGGCCGGCCCGTGTTCGCGCCTCCCCACGGGCGATGGTCGGAGACCATCGCGACATAAACGTTCTGCTGACTGTCAGCCGCGACCTCGACCGCACCCCCATTGCGCCCCACTGAGTCCGGGATAAGGAAGAGATCGGACCACCGATCCTCGCTGTAATAGGTGGCAAATACCTCCCACTTACCACCGTGCATGGCGATGGACTTGCGCCAGTTGGCGGCGCTGAGCGGGCGAAGAAAGAGCCATACCCGGCCCGCCGAGTCTGCCACCAGGCGCGGGGTGTGAAAATATCTCTGCATGTGGTAGTAACTCGACTGCGGCGCCAAAGCGCCCGGCTGCTGGAGGGTAGTTAGCCATCGGCCGCCCGACCACACAGCCACCTTAACGGTGCGGGATTCGTAAAGCGGACTTCCCTTTGCCACAAGAAAGCCGTAGTCCTTACCCCAGTTCTCCGGTCCTTCGTCCCAGGCAATCCAGACACGATTCAGGGCATCCACTGCCAGGCTTGGGTTCGCGTGATATCGCCGCGACTGGGTGACCTGCATCAATTCGCCGGGCTTGCCGTCACGGATGGGCCGGAGAAAAATGTTGTAACTGCCGTCCGCATAACTATCCCAAGCCACCCACACAGACCCCTCACGGTCGATGACTATAGCGGGGTTCCAGTCGTTGGCTCGGCTGCTGCGGTTCGGATCGCCGAGATTGACTTCCGCCCCCCAGATGCCTCCTGAATGAGTGCGAACGTAAATGTCACTGCGCCCGGAACGCCAACTTTGGTAGGCGACGTGAAAGGCGCCCTGAGCGCCGGCAACTACACGGTGAAAGAGGCTGTTTCCGCCGGAAGGAGTTACCGTCTCGGTCGCACTGAAGCGGGAGCCGTCATAGCGGCGGGCGTTCAGCCGCCAGTTGTTGCTCTGGTTCTCCGACCAGACTACCATCACCTGGCCACGGCTGGCCGCGACGCCCGTCATAAAAAAGTCCCCGGGTTTCTCTGACACCGTTAGCCGCTCGCCCCATGTTCCATTTTTGTAGCGGCGCAGGAACACGCCGTCGGTGTCATTCTGATAGCCCTGCCAAGCGGTCCACAGTACGTCACCGTCCGACGCGAGAGACGGGTAATCATCCTCATACTGCTCGTCGGTAAGCTGTTCAACGACCGGCGTCCGGTGGACCTCCACACGGTTTCCCAACGGGAAGATTCCTGCCGGCTCATTGATTTCAGCCGGGCGGAACGAAAAGCTGCCTCGTGGCACCGTCACCGTGAGTACCGCCTCTGCGGGCGCACGGAAATGAATCGTCACACCAATGGGTTGAACTCGGGTTGGATAGGGTGTTGCCTTGTCTTCCGCTGCGAGGTCAAACGAAATTGCCGGCCATGGATGGGAGGCGCAGCTCCATGCGTTGGCGTTGAGAATCTTCGACTCCTCGGTAAAGTGATATCCGGCGATCTTCTCGATCGTCCCATTCGAAAGCTGGGCAGAGCCGCTCCAGTCTTCGGGTCCTGGGTCTCTGCTGCCAAAGATCAGGGTCACCGCCTGAAGGCGTGGCCCAGAAACTTGGGGGGCAACCGGAGCAAACGGCCGCGCCCGCGAAAACTGCTGCACTACCGCGACAGCTAGAATCAGCATGCACACGCCAAAGAAATGACGTTTGCCTGATCGATTTTGTTTCCGAGGTCTGCGCAAAAGGCTCAAAACGATAGCCTCAGCCCGAACTGTATCAATCGGGGATCGCCGACCTGGCTCGTGATCTGCCCGAAGGTATTCGGGTTGTTCAGGTTGGATACGGGAGCGCCAAAATTCACACGGTTGAACAGATTGAAGAATTCGCCACGGAACTGCAGCCGGATCGATTCGGCGAACGTGACCTCCTTGAAAACAGAGAAGTCTTCCTTGTAGAACGCTGGCCCACGGAGGTTAGAGATCCGCCGCGGAGCGTTGCCTATGGTGAACGGCGCGGGTTGACCAAAAGCGCTGGCATTAATAAAACGGTCAACTGCGGGATCAAACGCTTCCATGCTCACTGAAGTGCGAACATCGGATGATACCCAATTCGGACGATTGCCGCCTCCGAACAGAAGAATGGCCGGCCCGCCCGAGACGGCGACGGCCGGAGCCGATTGGTACCGCAGGACCGCGTTGACTTGCCACCCGCCCAGGAACTTGTCGACCACTGGCGACCAGTTCGAACCCAAAGCCTTTCCTCTGCCGAAGGGCAGCGACCAGACCACTGACGTCGTCAGGACGTGAGTCTGATCGAAAGCCAGTAGCGTTTTCTCGAGGTGGCGGTTGTACGTGTCAAGCGCCCGGAATCCAGCCGAGGCGCCGGCAGCGTTATCGCCAAAACTATCCTCGCTTCCAGCGCCGAGTGTCTTAGAGAGAGTGTAGCCCACCAGGAAGGCGACCCCGCTCGCATACCGTTTCTGCAAACGTAACTGCAGGGCATGGTAACTGCTGTACCCGGTTGGTTGGAATAAGTCGTTGATAACGGTGTACTGCGGATAAGGGCGCAGAGCCTGGGCGACCGACCCGGTGAACCCGGCAAATGGCGGCCTGATTCCCGCGGCAGCCGCCTGGGGAGAGTTAATGTTTGTCTGCAGCACGCTGCCTAAACTCAGGAACTGGGGATGGACTTGGTTGATATCCTCCAGACCCGACCAGGTGCGATTGGATTTTGACCCGACATAAGCGAGGTCGAGCAGCGTGCTGGCGGGCAGCTCGCGCTGGATGTTGAACGTCCAGCTTTGGTTGATTCCGGTGAGGTTGCTGTCCTGGTTCATGAAGTCAATCGTGCCACCGTTGGATTGGGAAGGATTAGTGTTGGGCGTGACCACGCTGCTCTCGGGAATTGGAAAGCCCTGCGCGATGTTGAAGGCCGACGTTATGTCATTGTTGGTTGATGTGGCGAACAGCCGCGCTGTAAAACCCTGCTGGAAGAACATCCCGGAGACGATCCGGCCAGCGTTAGGAAAGAAATGGAACAGGCCGTAACCGGTACGGAGTACGGTCTTGTCAGTCAGCCGGTAGGCCAATGCGAACCGTGGTGAGAACGCCCGGTAGTAGTCGTCGCCGAGAATGCTGCCGGTGTTCCCGTTGAGGCCCGCCCCCTCGCCGAATAACGTCAGAGCGCCAAGCCGCCCGCCCGCAGCCGGATTCGGCAACGCCGGATCAAAGGTCGACACACGATGCTCCGATTCCTCCAGGTAACGCGGCAGATCCCAGCGCAAGCCCATCGTCACGGTCAACCGGGGCGTAATCTGGATCTTGTCCTGGGCGTAGAGGGCGTACTCTCCCTCAGTCCACACGTTGCGCAGGGGATTCACCAGCCGCTCCGCGGAAGACACCTCACCTAGCAGGAAGCTGGCAAAGCTGTTTCCCCAAACATTGAAACTGGGCGAACTCGGCTGAGACGTGGTCAGCCGGCTGAAGTTGAAGGTCCCGAATTGGTTGGAACCCTGGAACCACGTGGCCCTCAGGCGAAGATATTCAAACCCGAACTTGAATTGGTGAGCGCCCTTGAGCCACGTAACACCTTCTACGAAGTTCATGTTGTAAGTAGTGATGTCCGTTGGCATAAACTGGGAATCTCCGATCATGGGCGCATCGGCCTGGCCGAACACAAAGGTTGGAAGGCCGGGAACCTCCGGTGAGATGTTGGGGATTCCCAGGATGGTGTTCCCACGCCGATCCTTGATGAGTGGTTCGCGTTCGGAGGGCACGTCCGGCGTGTACCCGAAGGTAAAATGGTTTTGCAATGTTGCCGAGGGGGTGTAATGCCAGTTCACACGCAGCCCGCCCCCCCTGGAAACCTCGCTCCAGCCGTGATCCAGGGGCCCGTCGATCAATCGAATGCGGTCTTTCGAAGAGCCGGAGCGCCAAAATGAAACCGCGAGTTGGTTTGCAACATTGAGACGATGGTCGATCTTGATGCTCCAAATTTTCTCGGAAACCGGCTCGCGCAGACGGCTAACATAGTTGTTGAAGACGCCAGCAAGATCCGGTGGCGGAAGGTCCGGCAACAACTTTGAGGTGATGGGACTGAAGCGGGCTTGTGGGATTATGTTCCCTGGGAAGGGATCCCTGGTGGCAACGCCCCTCTCGTCGATCCGTGTCGTGGCCGGGTCAAAAATCGGAAAAGGCCACTCGCTGAAGTCCCCACTCCTCATTCTTGTGGTTGGCATGGTGAACCGTGAGCGGCTCCCCGCGCCTCCCCTCAGTTCGAACCCTGCAAAGCTCCCGAAGAAGAAAGTGCGGTCCCGGCCGTTGTAGAGTTTCGGCAGAACGAGCGGCCCGCCTAGCGTAAACCCAAACTCGTTTTGCCGGACGATGGGTTTGACGAGATTGAAGAAGCCCCTGGAATCAAACTTGTCGTTGCGAACGTATTCAAACAGGCTCCCGTGCAGATCGTTCGTGCCGGATTTCATCGTGAAGTTTAGGACTCCGAAGCCCCGGCCGTATTCGACCGGGTAGAGGGTGTTCTGCACTTTGAATTCTTCCACAGCTTCGTACGCAGGGCTGAGACGACCTGCGAAACCGGGGGCCTGAGGCGTGGTGAGACTGGCGCCGTCGTAGACAACTTCCGCTGTGAACCGGGGAGCGCCGTTGATGGACTTGTTCCACTGGTTGCCGGTGACTCCTGGCGTCAGAAAGATAAAGTTCTCCGGCTGCCGCCTTCCCGAAGCGCCTATGCTAGCATCCCCGCCCAGCGAGATCGGGAGATCAAGAAGCACCTTCCTTTCCATCGCTGTCCCCACCTCGGCCGTTGTCGTATCGAGCGAGACCACGTCCCCGCGGACCTCGACGGTTTGCGCCTCCTGGCCAATCTCCAGGTTCGCGTCAATCGTTAGGGTTGATGCGGTCGCGACGGTGAGTGGCTCGCGGACGAACGTCTTGAACCCCCTAGCGGTGACGGACAAACGATATTGCCCTACGGGAAGAGCGGCCATCTGGTAGAGGCCCACGTTGTTGGTCGTGGTTGAAAACACGACATTGGTTTCCAAGCCGGTGGCCGTTACGTTTACGCCCGGAATCGGCAGGCCAGAGGCATCCCTCACCACTCCGCCGATTCCGCCCAGGCTTCCTTGGCCCAGCGCCGGCTGCACCAGGCACAAAGCCATCACGACGCACAACGCTGCATTGGTCTTCATCGCTCGCCTCCATTTGCACGACCTCCAGCTTCGCCCGACAAGCCGGAGAGTCAATGAATTTTAGTCAGTTTCAAAAGAGATTAATGAACAAGATGCTTTGCCTTGTACTCCGTGGGCCCCAGATTGTCAAGGAAAAAACGCAAAGGAAAAGTAATGCGTTAGTTATGGGGGCACCCGCCAGCCACTGGCGTGAGCCAGTGGCTGCTGCTCACTCCGCCACCTCTCCTTGCGCCAAGCTGCCCGCGCCGCGAGAGCGGCGCGGGCAGCTTGGCGCAAGGGCAAGATGAACTTGTTGGACGCCCTGGCCACTGGCTTACACCTGGTTGGCCCCATAACTAACGCATTACAAAGGAAAAAATGCAAAAACGGGGTAAATGCCTCAGTTACGCCCGGACCCGTATGGCATTCATTGGTAGCCACGACGAATGCGCTTTCTGCATTCATCGTGGGTTTTCCTTCGCCGGCCACACCTGTCCACGACAAACGCAACCGGCGTGTTTGTCGTGGCTACCAAAGATCCCCCGTAACTGAGGCATTACAAAAACGGCTCCGAGTCAGCAGTACGCCTTCTTTCTTCTTAAGCGAGACCTGACGATTCTATCTTGCTCCGTGCTTGATAGAGCCATCAAATTCATACTTAGTGAGATGCTTGTGAACTGTGTTCACTCGGCTCGGATCAGCGGTTGCAGGGATCTGTTACCGCGGCTTCAGCCTATCTGAACAGCAGTTTTCTGCACCCGTGAGGTAGGCGCGCCTTGTGGCTGGGCGCGGATACTCATGGGCGACCTCAGACTGCGCTCGTTGACGTGCCCTGGGAGGTTGGCCGCCAATCGGGGACATTGCCCCGAGTCTGGACGAAGAGTCGCGAGCGAGGTTCATCCACTTTCTTGAGATTGGACATTCTGGCTCCCCTCCTCGGCTGAGGAGGGGCGGGCGCTGGCGCAGCCTGCGCCGGGGTGGTGCGACCGGTCTTTGCGGAAACCTCCAATCGAGCGCTTCGTGTC
>JAKEER010000207.1 GCA_022616615.1 Acidobacteriota bacterium | reverse complement strand
TCGTGGACATCGGTCAGCAGAACGGCACACGCCTCCGGCTGGCACGACAGGAGATCTGCCACGCAACCGCATTGTCCACGGCTGCCGCCGACTTGCTCGACCAGGAAGACGTCGGCGGCGTTAGGTGGGAGGTCTGCGGCTTGGTCGCTGGGATCGGCTTCGCCAACCACTTCAATGCGGCTCTCTCCGGCCAGCCATTGACGCAGGACGGCACGATACATGGGGAATTTACAAATCAGAAACAACCGCACGACTGGAGCAGGGCCGTGAGGGACGGGCACCATGAGCACCACCCTGAGGACTCGGGTTTGCGAGCGTCCAACCCCGCCGTGCGCTCTCTCCGCTGCCGGATGGGTAGCCGCGAAGAAGGCGACCGGCTGTCACCACCGGGCGGATTTGTATCACACCTCCCTACCCTCTGGCTACGTTTATGAAACCTAACCAGAGGCGTATCGCTTTGGACACACGATTGGGACGCGCCAGGCAGCGACGTTCGATGCCTCGGGGCATAGTTCGCGCGAAGGCCCTCACATTGTTTGCCCCCTTGCCCTACACTAGGGTTCGCGCAGCACAGCGTTAGGATTGAAGGAAAGCGCCTTGTGTGACGCGTAATAGGCCGCCACGAAACTCACGATCGCGAGCATCAGCCCGGAACTTAGCAAAACGACGGCATCCGCATCCGTGTCCTCCAAATACGAGGCAGGCAGGAAACGCCCGAGAACGAGAAGAACCAGCAATCCCAGACTCAATCCCAGGCCGGTTGCCCCCAGCGCCTCCCGGAAGATCGTCCACTGCACGTTGCGCAATGTGGCTCCCAAGGCGATGCGAATCATCATTTCACGAGTTCGTTCAGACACTGCGAAGGAGGTCAGCGCAAAACTCCCGAATCCGGCAAGAAGCAAACTAAAGACGGCGAACGGACCGAGCATTACAGCCGCGAATCGTTGCCGGCCAACTGTTCTGGACGCCATGCTCTCCAAAGTCTGTGCCGCAGCGATGGGTTGGTTGGGATCAACCGCCCAGACCTGCTGTTGGATAGACTTTGCCAACTGACTTACCTCTCGTTCTGCGCGAACAACGATGTACATGGATGGCCAGGGAAAACTGGATTGCTGGTGTGGCACGTAAATTTGACCTTGGCTCGGGTGACCATACCCATCCTGTCGTACTGGGCCAACCAATCCTACGACTTGGCACCAGACACCTTGAACGCTGATGCGTTTCCCCACGGGAACTTCGTCTCCCCACAGTTTGCGTGCGGCAACTTCGTCAACGATGGCGACCGGAGAAGTCCGGTCAAGATCGTGCTCTCGAAAGGAACGTCCCGTCCGAACAGCAATCCCCATGGTCGAGAAATAGGAGGCGCTTACCGTGGTTAGATTCAAGTCAGGCGTGTCCGTTGATTTGATACCTAGCGATGACTCGTAGGTCACCAGGATTTGAAAGCGCCCTCCACTCAAGGGCAACCAGTCGACAACTGCTGCGTCTCTGACCCCTTTGATGCTCCTGATCCGCTCCAGAACAGCGTCAAGAAACCTGTTCCGCTGGGTGGACTCTGGATACTTATCGGCCCGGAGGCTGAGCTGCAATGCCAGAACCTGCTCCGGAACAAATCCTAGAGGCGTTCTCAGCAAATTCACGAAATGCTTGAGCAAACCGCCGGAGACTGCGACGAGAACAAGCGTGAGGGTGGCCTCAAGCACGGTGAGGTTCCGGAGGAATCTGCGCGAGCCGCGCGGCGCAGAAAGCGTCTGCGCATCCTTGAGCGCTTCAGACAGATTTCCCTTTGTCACAAGAATTGCTGGCACCAAGCTGAATAACAACGAGGAAACGAGAGTCGCCCCAAACGCAAATCCCCACACCGCCACGCCACGCTCGACCCGAGAGGCGGGAAGAACCTCGAACGGGCCAACCGATAAGACTGCCTCTTGTATCCAAGTCGAAAGCACAAGACCCACCGCACCCCCGGCCAGAGCAAGGACAATCCCCTCTGCCAAGAGTTGCCGGACGACTTGAAACCGAGTGGCGCCCAAAGCAAGGCAAGTGGCTATTTCCTTGCGCCGCGCATAACCACGGGCTAAGAGCAACGCGCATATGTTCGCGCAGGCCAGCACAAGCACAAGACAAACGGCCCCCATCAACATAGAAAGCGCGGGCCGTAACTCTCCGTACAGTTTTTCACGGAGAGGAACCGCTATCAGTAGCAGGCCTTCGTTCTTCTGCGGGTTTGCCTCACGAAGCCATCGCGCCAGCGCTTCTAGATCGCCTTGCAACTGCTTCGAGGAGAATCCGGGTTTGACCTTCGCAAGCACACGAAAGTACGAAAAAATCATAAACCCGGCATTCGTCGCGCGATGCGCCTCCCACGGTCGGGAAATCCACAGTTGGGTGCCCGTCGGAAAATCAAATCCTGGGGACATAACCCCGATCACCGTGTAGGAGATGCCATTCAGCAGAACTTGGGATCCCAAAACGTTCCGGTCCGCGCCGAACCGCTGACGCCACAAGTGGTTTGCCAGCACCACGACGTCATCCCTGCTGACATCGTCTTGCGGAAGCAGCGTCCTTCCCAGAAAGGCGGTTGCGCCCAAAAGAGGAAAGAAGTTTCCTGCTACGACTGCGCCATGAACTTCTTCGGGGTCGCCCCCGCCCACCAGGTCGAACTGCACATCCGGGACAAATGCTGCTACCTCCTCGAAGGCTCGGTTTCTCTCCTGGATTTGCTCGAAATTCGACGGGAAAACTGCGCGCCCGACGCTGCCCCGGCGAGGAAAGCTTTCCCCCAAGAGTACGAGTCGCTCGGAGTCAGCATAAGGCAGAGGCCGGACCAGTAGCGAATGCACAATCGCGAACACCGCCGTGGTGCCGCCCACGCCAATGCCAATCAGCAGCACAACCCATGAAGAGAACTGCGGAAAACGGACAACCCTGCGAAGCCCCCGCCGGATATCGGCCTGCCAGCCTGTTAGTCCCTTCATCCCCAACCAATGCTCCTCTGATCCTCGTTCAGTATCACCTACTCACAACGCGGTCAAGGCAAGCACTCGCCTCAAGAAAAGTTCTCGCTCCTCCTGCGTGATTGTCGGCGGGTCCTGGTATAGAATCCGCCTCTCCCGCAGGCTGATAACCATTTTCCACGGCGTTTTCGCCAAACCAAGGCGCTCGACCTCCTTGCCGTCCGGGTCCTGCAGAATGGAGAACCTCAGGCCAAAATTCCTCTTTGTCTGCTCCGCTTCGTCGAAAGTCGCATAACTCATGATTGCATAGACTTGCAGGCTGTTCTCGCTCTCGACGAGCCGGTTCAAGTCTGAAAGTTCTGGAAGGCAAGCGGCGCAATCGGCCGGAGAGAAAAAAAAGAGGACCACATAACGAGCATGGGCACGATCAAGTACTATTGATTCTTGCGGCGAAACGGGGAAGGAGTGAAACATCAGCTTCTCAAAGGCGGCATAAGTCGGGGCGGCGCTGGTGTCCGCGGCGGTTTTACGCATTTGGGCCGTCTTCCAGAGAAGGGCGGCGTTCGAGAGCAACAGTGCCACCACGCAAATGCCCATCAGGATCTTCCGCGTCATGGTCCTCACCCTCCGGCCTCGAACCTCGCCCGTCCTTCAGTCTCGCGCCTTGACGAGTAGTTCGTACTCGCGCAATTCGAATTGCTGAGAGCTCCGCTGGGTAAAGAGCAGGGTATTCGCACTTGTCTTTCCGACCAGTCGCCCCGGAGAATCGATATCGGTCGCCAACTGTCGACCGTCTTCGGAAAACACTTGCAGGAGAAAACCTCCGGAATGTGGCTTCCGAATTGACACCACAACGTAAGCATTCACCGCAAGGACCCGATCGATCAGGAACGACTGCTCGTACAGCTCGTTGTAGAAAGCCGGCGGCTTTGCGACAGGCAGTATGCCAACCGGCTTTGCAACCCCGCTTCTGATCGGAAATGTGCTTTGCCGACCGTTTCTCGCGTCTATCCGGAATAACTTGAAAATCGGAGCATCAACAGCATACAAAACTCCCCGGCTATCGATGTCCACCAGGTAATCCTCTATCGGGAGCAGGTGCTTCGCAATTGCATCCGGGTCCGTCTCCAAAAACGACTGCTGGTATTTACTGTCTCGAAGTTTGTACTGATGAATGAGTTTACAACCAAGATCCAGGTAGGTGCGTTGAGGAACGCAACCCGTGAGATAAAAAAATCCACGCGGTTCGTCAAGCACGACCGAATGCACTCGGTATCCGGGATTCTGAACCAGCATGGTCTGTTGCACAGTCCCATCGGAACTATATCTGGTCAGTCGGCCAACAATGTCGGCGGCCCATATGAGCCCAGACCGATCTACCGCAATTTGCTTTAGGAAGACGTATTTACCAGGGATCCGGCCAAACCCGCCCAGACTTGCCACCAAGTTCCCATCCCTGCCAAAAAGTTCAAGGGCTTGTCGGTCCTGGCTGCGAAAATCCGCGTCCCGCACTGCAAATCCACCGTTGGCCAGAGGCACGACTTGCTGCACGCCTCCTGATCGCTTGCGCAGGGCCGTCGTCTTTTGCAGCTTGAGATCGACTCCCGCGTGTTGCGATTGGACCAGCCCTAAGACGACGCAAAACTGCAACACTCGTGAAAATCTGGAAACCAACGTAAACCTCACGCTGAGTGAGCCTGCCGGGCCGCGATGGGCACGGACGACATCGCGACCCGGCGGGGATTGGTGTTCACTCTTGGGGAGGTGGAGGTGGTTGTGGGCAGTCGATCGCGCAAATGCAATTGCCTGTAACGACGGGGCAACTGCAAATCACACTCGCCACCACGGTACCCGCCTGAAAACACTTTTTCTGAGCGAGAGCGTCCGGCGCCAAGACCAGATAACCGGTCACGATCCCGGCAACCAAACTCCACGCAGAGAGAAGGACGAGCAGAAGCTTCTTTCGCATAGGACCTCCTTGCCGATGGAGTCTGCATTCTTTTGACAATATGTCAAGTAGAACAGAAATCGAATAGTATCTACTGGCTTGCCATTCCCTTCTCGGTTTTCGCGGATACTGCCATAAATCAAGAGCGCATCGATGTGGGCACAGATTCTAACCACAGCCGCCCCGTGACGCCCCGGGGCCATGGTTTGCGCGAAGGCCTTACATTGTTTCTCACCTTGCCCTACACTAGTGGCCGCAACAAACTTCAGGAGACCGCCATGCAAGGCCGCCGGCCACCAGGCCTGTTATTGATTGTGTCGATTCTGTGCGCGGGAGCAGTCGCTGCGCGTGGCCAGCAGGCGCAAGCATCGCCTGCCATCCACTCGCCCGCGACCGCCCAGGAAAAAACCGTCGAGAAACCGCCGGATTACTCGCGCGAGCCATTCATTTTCGAATCGCTGCGCACGGTTGCCAAGTTCAACAACGACGGCACCGGCCAGCGCCGCTTGACCGCGCGCATCCGCGTGCAGAGCGAGGCCGGCGTGCAGGCGCTGGGCCAGCTTGCCCTGGGCTACAACTCCGCCAACGAAACCATGTCCGTGGATGAAGTGAAGGTGCTGAAGGCGGATGG
>JAKEER010000206.1 GCA_022616615.1 Acidobacteriota bacterium | reverse complement strand
TTAGCTGTCTGAACTGCTCAAACCATAGCGAGAAATACCGCGATAGGAAAGTTTCTTTTAGAAAGAACTCCCCAAGGAGTTGGTGGCTTTTAATTGCACCCAGGGCAGACGCTGTGCGAGATCCCTGTCCATCCGCCAGGAATACTCTGCGCCCAGATGCAAAACCGGAGGCTTCAGTCGAGGCTGAAAGCCGTGCCCGCTCTTGAAGCCATTGCTGCCCGTTGTCGCACGCCCGTTGACAGCCTATAATGCCGACTCTGTTAGAGGGGCGTTGGTAAGCTAAGGGTGGAGCTCGTGAACTATCAGGACTTTCTCTTCATCATTAAGGACAAGGCGGATGAGGCCTTGCAGATTGCGGTCATCCTGGTTGGCAGCGCGCTGCTCATTCGCGTCGTGCGCAGCATCGCCGACCGGCTGCTAAAGTTCGTGCAGGACGACGACCCGCTGACGACCAACCAGAGGGAGCAGCGCGCCGTCACGCTGGCAGGCATCTTCAAGAGCGTCTCTAAAATTGTCATCGTTCTCGTGGCCGGTCTCACTATCCTTGGCACCATCGGTATCAACACGGCGCCGCTGATCGCAGGCGCCGGAGTTGCTGGCTTGGCCATCAGCTTTGGCGCCCAGAATCTGATCCGCGATTTCATCAGCGGGTTCTTCATCCTGCTGGAAAACCAGTACAGGGTAGGCGACGTGATTCGGGCGGCCGGTGTTTCAGGCCAAGTCGAGGACATGAACTTGCGAATCACCGTGCTTCGCGATTTGGAGGGCGTGGCGCACTTTATTCCTAACGGAGAGATCAAGGTCGTCAGCAACCTGGCGAAGGAGTGGTCTCGCGCTGTAGTGAATGTGGGCGTGGCTTACAAAGAAGACCTGGACCGGGTCGTTTCTGTTTTGAACCGGGTGGGGCAGGAACTCAGCCGGGATCCGGTTTTCGGACCGGGCATTCTTGAGCCGCCGCAAGTTCTGGGCGTGGAGAACTTTGGCGATTCCCAGATCACGCTGCGCATTGTGACGAAAACGCGGCCGTTGAAACAGTGGGAAACGGCCCGCGAACTGAGAAAGAGAATCAAAGCCGTCTTCGACCAAGAAGGCATCGAGATGCCGTTTCCGCACCGAGTCGTGTATTCCCGCGCCACGTCGACACAAACGTCATCAGCGGAAACTGCGAAAGAGTAGCCGCCCGAAAGAGCGCTTAGCCAGACCAAGGGTCTGGCCTTGGAGATTGGACGTTCTTTTGGTAGTGCGCCACGCCAGTGGCGCTGAAGCACTCGCGTGCTTCGCTACAAACCTGCAGCGCAAGGAGACCAGACTGTGCTCGGGATCGACCCGGTTTACTGGCGGTTCTTTCGCGGCTTGTTGTTGGTGTATCTCGGCTTCGTCCTCCTGATTTATCTGGTCCAGCGCCGGCTGCAGTATTTCCCAGACCCTTCACCCGTAACGCGGCCGCTGGGAGAAGAGCTCAAAACGCTGGAGGAACTGAATCTGCAAACCACAGACGGGGTACGGATCAGCGCCTGGCACTGGCCTGGAAAGCGGCCCGAGAACATTCTGATGCTCCACGGAAATGCTGGGCACCGGGGTGGCAGGCTGGACTGGGCCCGGGGATTTAACCAGCTGGGATACGGAGTCTTGCTGCTGGACTATCGCGGATATGGAGGCAGTGATGGATCCCCCACCGAACAGGGTCTCTATCTCGACGCGCAGGCCGCGCTCGGCTGGCTGCAGCAGAAGCCAGGACGAGTGATCTATCTCGGAGAGTCCCTCGGCAGCGGACCAGCCGTCGAACTCGCCGTTCTCCAGCCACCCGCTGCGCTGATTCTTCATGCGCCCTTTACGTCAGCCGTGGAGGTGGGTAGACGAGCCTATCCGTACCTACCGGTGAGCCTGCTGCTGAAGGACCGCTATGAAAACGACCGGAAGATCACCAAGGTTACCAGCCCTGTCCTGATCATTCACGGCGAGAGGGACTCGGTAGTCCCATTTCGGCTGGGCCGCAGACTGTTTGATCTAGCGCCAGCCCCGAAGGAGTGGCTGCCGGTTCCACACGCAGACCATAATGATCTCGCCTACACCGGCGGAAAGCTTTACTGGGAAACCATTCAATCGTTCCTTGAGAAGGTCCTGAGCAAACCTGCGAACTAACCTTGGGCTGGCGTTCTCGATACCCAGATCAATCGTCCTCGTTCTCGCCCTCGAAGTCCAAAAGCCGAGGACGAAGACGAGGATGACGACGATTCCGGAAACGAGAACACAATTGTCGTAGTGAGTAGCGGCAAAAACGAAGGTCTTGGAAATACGTTGAGTTGGCACCCTGCCGTTGCGAGCCTGCGCCAGGGTCGGTGATACGCGGGCCAGCAACTCGTTTGAACCGCGCACGCCTCTCAAGCAGTCGCGTGGAAACGATTGTGGAGGAAATGATAGACCTCAGCGCGGCCCAACACGCCCAGCAGTCGCCCATTGTCCACAACCGGCACCTGTCGGATTCCTTCCCTGTCCATGGCTTCCAGAATATGAACAACGCCCTGCTGGGGGTGCACCCAGCGAAGCGCCTGTAGCGGAGTCATGAGGCCCTCAATCCGGGTTTGATCCCAAAGTTCTCTCGCAACCGCGGTTACCTGATCCCACGCCAGAATCCCTTCAAGACTCCCCCCATTCAGCACCACAAACCATCGCGGGTGAGAGCCCGCCGAAACACGCTCTTCCAGTGCTGCCAGGCTGGTTCCGGTTTGAATCCGGGGGCAATCGGAAATCATCAAATCGGAGGCTGTCAGACCTGCCAGGGAATCTCTCAGATTGGCCTGGCGCTGGTTCTGTTGGGACGCCGCCCACAAGAACCATCCAATCAAGCCTGTCCACAGGCCATAGGCAAACTGTCCGGCAAAAACAAAGAGGGCGCCTCCGAAGAAGAACAGAACGGCCGTGGTTCGGCCAACGGCAGAGGCGGCACGGGTGGCCTTGGAAAAGTCACCCCAAATTCCCCAAAGTGCGGAGCGCAGCATTCTTCCGCCATCCAAAGGAAACGCGGGAATCAAGTTGAAAAGTGCGAGCACCAGATTGATCTCAGCCAGCCATTCGGCAAGGGCGCCCACGGTTTCCAGGTGTGCGCGGCTCACCATCCAAAGAACCGTGAATGCCGCCGAGATCACTACACTAGCTGCCGGACCTGCAACAGAAACGAGAAACTCAATGCCTGGGCGCTGGGCTTCCTTTCCAATCTGGGACACACCTCCAAGAATGAAAAGGGTGATGGACTGAACAGGCAGCCCGGCTGCTCTGGCCACCAGACAATGAGCCAGTTCGTGAAGGATGATGGAAACGAAGAACAGCAGGCAGGTCAGTATTCCCACTGCCCAGTAGTGGGCAGAACTCCAGTTTGGATGCTCCTTAGAAAACTGTCCAGCCAGTGAAAAAGCCATTAAGGCGAAGATGAGAATCCAGGCCAGATCAATTTGGAACGTGATGCCAAGAAGGCGGAATAATTTCATTTTCGATGTAGACACTGGCTTTCAGCTCCGTTTGAGACGACTAGCGTTTCAGGCAAGCGCAACCGACGACCATTTTCGCCCTCGCTCCGGGTGATGTCAAATCGGGAGTTTGAGGGCCACTGGCTCCCGGGAGCGCGGATGTCTCGTCCGCCGTCGGCTGCCGCAGGCAACCGGAGCTCCTCGGCCTGCGACCGTAGGGCGGACTCCGCGCTCCCGGGCGAGATGACGCGGGACGTGTATTCCGAGTTTCATGTCAGAACAACCGTTCCTGCTTTCTCAGGTTGCCGAAAGAGCCAATGTTTTTGAGGGAGAAGCTAAACCGGAACTGGCTTTCGTTGCGGACACCGAAATCGAACTGGCGGAATTCGAGGGCCACACCGCAGCAGTCCCAATTGTAGGCTAATTGTGATGTGGTGTACTGAAGCTGGCGCGTGTTGAAGTCGTAGTTGGAACTGAAGGCCGCATTCACTCCCCGGCGCAAAGAATTCCCATAGGCTAGCGTGGCGCGAATTTGGTTAGAAGGAAACTGTGTTGGCGGAAGATTGCGGGTGTTGTAATAGGTGAGCGCGGCAAAACCGAATCCTGTGTAAACACTGCCTGAGATGCTGGCCGCCCGGATTTTGTGCGCCTGCTGGTCGTAATCCATGCGAAAGTCGGCTTCATAGCGGCTGGCAGGTGTGAAGCGCATCCGCGTGATGATGGGTGAAAACCGGCGATAGGCATCTTCAAAAGCAAAGGCCGTCAGACTGTTCAGCGGGAAGAACACATTTCTTTGGCCAGGAATCAGGGCGCCGCCAAAAGTGGGATCGAAGAAATACTTCTGTCCGATGCGGACCGATAAGAATTCGCTGGTCGTGAAGCCGCCGTCCGACGTACGGCGGCGCGAGAAGAAGCGGTTGGCGACGGAATACTCCACTTCATTGCTGTCGCTCAAAATGTCATGTTCGTCAAACTGGATGATTCGGTCGAATTCGCTCACACCGTTGATGTAGCGATAGGTCATCTCCGGTTCAACGACGTGCTTGTAGCGCTGGCCGCCCGCCTCAAAGACCTTCTCAAGGCTTGGCCCGCTGAAGTAGCCCTTGAAGTCGAACGCGGTGCGCGCCAGATTTCTCGGAGAGACGCCAGTGAGTGACTCGGGCGAAGCCTGGTCCGAGTAAAACGTCTGGCGAAGACCAAAGGACGGCGTAAAGCTGAAGGCTCGGAATTTTCTTAATGGCGCCGTGACGTGCGGGTTGATATCAAAGCGCTGCACCACAGGCGGCGTCGACCGATGCACGTCAGAGCGGCTCAGGCCTTCAACTGAGGCGTCGAAAGACAAATAGAGAGGCCAGTCTTTCACCCGGCGACTGTGACCTGAGAGATTGAAGCTGGGAAACGTGCGGCTGGTGACTGCCCCTTCTGGAAATTCTGTCAAGCGGCGCTCGCCGAACGCGTTGACGCTGTAAGTGGAAAAATTCCGCGTCAAGAAAGCTGAAGAAATCTCATCGGGCCGGACGATGTTGTAAAACGAGTCGCCATAAACTTGCCGGAAGACGGGAGAACTGACGGCGTAGACGTCGGCCACCGCTCGAAATCCGTTCTCGAATTGCGTGTCTGAGAAGATCTGGGCGCTTTGACCCCCTTGGCCAAGGCGGTCTTTGGCAAAAAACCCCTGAGCAAACACCCGGCTGCGTTCGCTGGGTCGGGCATTGAATTCCAGGCCGCCGGCGATTCCACGCAAGGAATAGTACTCGGTCGTGGCGAGCAAATCGGCGCTTCGGCCAAGGGTCAGGAAGAAACCCTTGCTGACCGAACGCCCCCGGGTGGTAGAACTTCCAGTGGAGGGAATGAGAAAGCCTGTTTGGCGCTTCCTCTCGTTGGTCGGAGCGTAGAGATATGGGCTGTAGAACAACGGGATTTTTTTGATGCGGAAGACCGTGTGTTTGAGATTCACCTGCCGGTCAATCCGAAAAACAGCGTCCCTCACGCTGAAGCTCCATTTCGGGACCTTGTCTTCGCACGCTGTGACAAAGCCGTCCTTCACCCGGTACTTGTCTTCCCCAATCTTCTCCACCTCCGCGGCTTCAAAAATGAAGCCCGGATCCGCGCGTCCTTTCACCTGATAAAAGCTTCCGGTCTTCGTTCGCAGGTTGAATTTGAAGCGCTCACCCCAGATCTTTTGCTGCCCCTGCTCGAAGTAAACGTTTCCTTGCCCCTCAACATCGTGGGTCTGGTCGTTTCCCCAAACTTCATCTGCTTTCAGTAGCATGTCCTGGTAACGCAACTCCACCTCGCCGGTGGCGCGAAAGTCGTGTTTGCCGATGCGCTTTTGTTCGACTGCTTTAATGTCTACCATGGGATCGGGCCCCTGCTGTTCGGCCGGCGGAAGCTCCTGGTTGGTTGGAGAAGCGGGAGACCGATTCTCCTGTCCGCTTGTATTCTGAGGCCAGAGCAGGCCACAAGCGAGTATTAGAAATAGAACGAGCAGCTCAGCACTTCCCTCAAAGATGTGCAATTGAAAGGGGAGTACAGAATGGTGGAACGCGCGCTCCCGCGCGCGTTTCTGGAGTTTGGACGTTTTCCCGACCTTTCGCGCGGCTTGTCGGTTGCTGAACC
>JAKEER010000205.1 GCA_022616615.1 Acidobacteriota bacterium | reverse complement strand
GCTGGTCAGATAGAAACCGCGAAAAAGAGGGCGCTCGCGAAAGTTATTCGCTTGGAACAGCTCGGTGACGAAATCGAGCAGCAGGCGCCGGGCCAGACCTAGTTGTAGAGGAAAGGCGTAAACCTTGTCCCGGGCAGCCGAGGACCGTGACGTCAACCGGTCAAGCCGCTTTGCAATCAGCGCATCGTGCAAGAGGCCGAGTTCCTTCTGAAACTCCTGGTGCGACTGCAGATTCTGATACTGCTCTTTCTTGAAAGTGCAACCCCATACCTGGCCCAGGTCTTCAGGGCTGAGGTCCTGGAAAAACTCGGAGAACCCTTCCAGCTGGTCGCACTTGCTGAAGACCAGGTAAACCGGGATGACCATTCCCAGCTTCTGCGTCATCTCGTCGAGCCGCGCGCGCAGCTTCTTGGCCAGATCCTTGAGCTCGTCATCGCTGGCGCGAATCACGCGGGCGATATCAACGGTGAGCAGAATGCCGTCCAGGGGTTTGTCGCGCCGCAGCCGCTTGAGTTGTTCCAGCAGCCCCGACCATGTGTCCTTATCCTGGTCGTCAAGGCTATACCGACCGGCGGCATCGATGAAAATGGCTTCGTTGGCAATCCACAGGTCGCAGTTGCGTGTGGGCTCGAGACCCCGGCTGGACAGGGAACGGTCGGGGTCGCTATAGGGAAAGCTCAAACGGGACTTCGAAATCAAGGTGCTCTTGCCGGAGCCTTGTGGCCCGAGCACTAGGTACCACGGCAGACGGTAGACGACATCCTGACCGGTTTTGCCAAGCTTGGACCCTCGCAGCCACTGGATGGCGCGGTCCAGTTGCGATCTAAACTCAGTGACACGATCGTTGGACGGAGCACCCGTCGCCATTGCCGCGGGAACAGTGGGAGATGGGATCTTGAGCTGGGGCGCCGCGTCGAGGGCGGGTTGGTTCCTCTTGAGAAAGACCAGAACGGCCCAAAGCACGAGCAACACCAGGGCGGCAAAAAGCCGCAGGTCGACTCGTGTCAACCCAAGTAACGGGCTGACGAACCAGATCAAGGCCAGCAGAACCAGCAGAACCAGACCAGTCCAGACGACGAAGTTTTTTAGGAGCGACATGAGAAGTTGGACAGCGGCAAAGAAGTTGCGATCCTAATCCGGACGAACGAAAGGGCCGGCTTCCATCTTTGTCCCCCTTACGAAGGGGGACCATCGGGGGCTTGAGCTTCTCGGGACCCCTGCCGCAAAAAACGCGGCGTCCCCCTTGCCAGGGGAGACAAAAGAGTTTCGGCCGGCTCGGAATGTAGAAACTCCAGGGCCGGTCATTCCCGCTTTCGCGAGAATGACCGGCTGAAGGGCCGCGGCGCTCTGTGCCTTGGCATTTTTAGGTCATCCGCTCACCCTGCCGTCTGCGTTTGAATGTTTTCCTTGAGTGTTTGGGCATCGTGCCGCACTTTGAAAAACAATCCCAGGTACAAAACCAGAGCGAACGCCACAATCGCCCAACAAGTGAGCACCAGCCAGCGAGGAAGCTTGTCGGTGGCTGGCGCCTGGGGGGCGTCCGGAATCTTCCAGTGAGGCGCGAGTTCCTTGATCGCAGCCGGTTTCACCCGGCTAAGTTCGGCGCCGACAGTCTCCACCAGGCTGCGTAGCTTCTCCTCTCCGCCGACTCCGTACTTACCCTTGAACCCCAGCAACAAACAGAAGTAGTAAATCTGTAATAAATCCGGCTTGGTATCGGCCCGGGCGCGAGCTTCTTCCAACTTGTCGAAGAAAATCTCGCCAGCCAGGTAGGTTCCGAAATAGTCCAGTTGGAGCGGGTTATCCGCCCAGCGATCCTTGGAGTGCCACTGAGAGTTTAGAACAGTTTCATCTGCGAAAGCAGCCAGCGCATACTTGGCCGCCCCGACGTCGCCGGCCTCTACTCCGAGCGCCTTGCACTTGTGCTCGAAACTCTCGAAAAGCTTCTGCACATTGGGGTGGAACGAGTCAAAACTCCCGATGTCGCGGGTTCGCTGAACCTGCAAAATGGCCAGGAAGATCTCGGTGCAGAGATCAGAAAGGCTCTTCGCAACGATCGATGCTTCTTTCATGCCCGCTGTGTCCTGAAACTGTGAAAGATTAAATGGTTGGGACGCGCTGCTCATTGATGTCAACTTAAGGCGGTTTCGTCCACGATTGACGCAGAAAGCGCGTCAATCTTGGGCCCGGTCCAGCCTTAAGTTGACATCAATGCGCGCTGCTGCGCGTCCGCGACTTGGAAAAGGCGGGACGATCTGAGACGGACGAAATTCGCCGCTGACCCACGAGTTCTTTCGCACCGCGAGGAGAAGGGATTAGCGCCGCTCCTCAGCCTCTCGCCGTGTCCCTCCGCTTCTTCACTTAATACCGCCGCTCCGCTATTCCTTGATCGACCAAAGCTCCAACTTCAGTCCTGCGAACCGCTTTGGATTGGGGATGCGTATGGCAATGTTCCGCGACCTGCAAATAGCGTCCCAGTGCTGTTGAATTTCCGGCGTCCCTTGATTTTCAAGGCGGAAATACTGGTAATCGAGCTTGACGCGCAGCGGTGACGGCGGCACGGGTCTGTGGGCCAGGGCGACCCCCGGCAGCGCCAACCCGAGCAAGGACTCAATGCGGTCCATGGAACTGATCTTGGCCTGCTGCGGCAGTTCGGTGATCAATTGTCCCTCAGAGATCTCGGCGCTGGCAGCCAGGAAGACCTGCGCGCCGATTACGAGCTGGTCGTCCACAATCTGCCCGGTGAACTTCGACTCACTCTCCCGCTTGAGCGGGATCTGAACCGCTCCAGTTGGGATGACTGTTTTCAACAGCTCCTGAATTGTTTCGTCCAGCGGGACAAAGGTCAATCCCAGGTTTACATGGTTGTATTTGGGCAAGTCTCTGGGCTGGCCTGAAGGCGAAAAGGTCATCAACTCTCCTGCCAACTGGGCCAGCATGAGGAAAAGCTGCTCTGGATGAGACCGGCTGGCACGATGGTAGTGGTCGAGGATCGGGATAAAGGAATTCACTGTGTGCAGCAGCCAGAAATTGGCCACGTCGCCGGTGCTAAACTCTGCCAGGCCTCGTGTCCTCTGACCGCGGCCTTCGCCGAGTGAACTGCCCTTGGCGTGCAAAATCTCCAGCAGGCGAAGCGTCATGTCTTGCAGGTAGCGAGAAGCGGCGATGCACAGGCAGGGCGGGATGTAATTTTCATCCAGGGCGATGACTCCCTGGCCCGTTCGCTTTAGCTCTGCAATCTTGATGGTTTCGTAGTCGGTGAGCGCTTCATCGGCGAAGAGGATTCTGAGATTATGCTGCACGACGGGCAGCTCGCGCTCGTTCTCGCCACTGGCTTCGTCGATGACCTTGATCAGGTCGCTGCGAAACCGCGCTGGACGCGCGCCTTCCTTTGCGTCGAAAGCGACATTCGATGCGCTGCTTCGCTTGAGGCCGACGCCCAAGTACACGTCCAATGACTTGGCCGCCGCGGTGAAGTGCCCCTCCACCGAGCGAGTTGGGGGCGCTTCATCAGACTCCGGAATGCTGAAAGCCGTTCCTCCGGGAAGCAAACCGCTGCAGCGCGTCAGCGTCACTTGGCCATTAGAGATTCCTTCTCTCCGAATTTCGAGCTCAGTCAATCCCCAGGCAAACGCAGTCAACGCCTTCAGGCGAAAATCGAGCGTGTTTTCGTAATAGTTGTCCCACTGCTGGAAGTGGTGAGGGGTAAGAAACATCCCCTCCGTCCAAAGGATTCTGCGGCTTCGGCTCATCTTGGGTCCTGTGGAACTCCCTCTCTCTTGCATCCAGCAACTCGGCGATGATCGGGGTGAGGGCGCGACCCCTGAAACCCTCGAAAGGCTGCTGAAGCCTTGGATATTGCAGGATTATGGGGTTGAGTGCTCAGGACAACAGAATGCTTGCTGTGATGCGTTTGCGGAAACGCCCCGCTAAGATAGCGACCCCGGGTGGGAATGGCAAGCATTTTTCTCCAGCGCCGTCCGAGCCTGGGCCTCCCGGGCCGCATGGAACTGGTGGCTCTGGAATCCCCCTACTCGACGGCGGTTGAACCAGGCATTTCTCACCTTGCTGGAAACTCCCGAACCTTCGGTTCTGGCGGAAAACGCGAAACGGAACCAGCTTCAGGCCCTGTTCAGCGTGAACCGAAATCGGGCTAGTGCCAACTACGATCAGCCTTACCCAGAGTTGGCAGACCTGTTTGAGGCGATCGCACACAAAATTCAGGCGCGCTCCGGCGCCCGCCAGATCGAGGAGCGCATCACCGGCCCGGCGGCAACCTATTACAACGCCACCTATGGGGCTAACGGCACGGGCCAAACTCCGCAGCAGTTACTTCTGCGGCGCTTTCGCGGGAATGACTCATCTGAACCTCGGTTGCATGCCGGTTCGATGCGATTCACAACGTCGACCTTGCGTTAGGACTCTAATCGGCAGGAATGCCCGTCCCTGCTGGCTTCTCACGGCGGGCGCCGGTCTTGACAGCGAATTGCAGTAGTGGTAGAAACGGCCTCTGTCATTAATGCCAAGCAATGCCAAGCGTCATTCCTTTCGCGGGAAGTCTATTGACACTTGCCTTCAGATTTTCAACTCTCTTGACAGCATCACGACAAATCCCGGCTTGAGGCACTCGCCAGAATCAGTGGGAAGGAAAAGACATGTCTTACAACGGAATTAGCGTTCCTAAAGAGGGCGCCAAGATCACCTATTTCCACGGGAAGCTAGTGGTCCCCGACAACCCTATCATTCCTTTCATCGAGGGAGACGGCACCGGGCGCGACATTTGGAAAGCGTCGGTTCGCGTCTTCGAATCGGCGGTGAAGAAAGCCTATGGCGGCAAGCGAAGCATCCACTGGTATGAAGTTTTCGCCGGAGAGAAGGCGTACAAGAAATTTGGCGAATGGCTGCCCGATGACACGCTGGCAGCCATTAAGGCCTTCCGCGTTGCCATCAAGGGGCCGCTGACAACTCCGGTCGGCGGCGGCATCCGGAGTTTGAATGTCACGCTGCGCCAGGTTCTCAATCTGTATGCCTGCGTGCGGCCAGTGAAGTATTACGAGGGAGTGCCTTCTCCGGTTAAGAATCCAGAGAAGATGAATGTTGTGATCTTCCGGGAAAACACGGAAGACGTTTATGCCGGGATTGAGTGGCAGCAAGGAACACCAGAGGCGCGGAAGGTAATTGATTTCCTGGGCAAGGAAATGGGGAAGAAAGTGCGGGCGGATTCAGGCATCGGTATCAAACCCATTTCTATCACGGGCACGAAGAACTTGGTGCGCAGTGCCATCCGCCATGCCATTGACAAGCAGCGGAAAGTCGTGACGCTGGTTCACAAAGGCAACATCATGAAATTTACTGAAGGCGCCTTCCGCGATTGGGGATATCAGCTGGCTCGCGAAGAATTTGGCGGCCAGACGATCAGCGAAGACGAAGTGACAAAGAACCATGGGGGGAAGACGCCGGCAGGGAAGATCCTGATCAACGACCGCATTGCCGACTCAATGTTCCAGCAGGTGCTCACGCGCGCGAACGAGTACGAGGTGGTGGCCACGCCCAACTTGAACGGCGACTACCTTTCGGACGCGTGCGCGGCGCAGGTTGGCGGGCTGGGCATCGCGCCCGGCGCCAACATTGGCGACGAGTATGGCGTCTTTGAGGCGACGCACGGCACGGCGCCGAAGTATGCTGACCAGGATGTCATCAATCCGGGCTCTCTGATTCTTTCGGGTGTGATGATGTTCGAACATCTGGGCTGGATGGAGGCCCGCAAGAGCATCGAAGAGGCGTTTGCGACTGCCATTCAACAGAAGAGAGTGACGTACGATCTGGAACGCCTGATGACTGGCGCCACCAAGTTAAAGACCAGCGAGTTTGCGGATGCGATTATCGAGAATATGAGGTGAAAGAGAGTTGCGCTGTGCAAGCCAGTTTGGTTCTGGCGGCTGAATTAGAGATAGAACCAGCATGGGAAGCGGGAATCCAGTGACTCCCGACGAGCCGTCTGGATTCCCGCGTTCGCGGGAATGACGGAGACTTTTGATTCCGCCGTTTCCGGTTTAGATTGTTCGTTCCACGAAAGGAGCATGAATGAAACGCAAGAAGGTTACAGTTGTTGGTTCAGGGAATGTCGGTGCGACGGCGGCCCAGCGGATCGTTGACAAAGATCTGGCCGACGTTGTGTTGATCGACATTATTGAAGGCGTGCCGCAAGGAAAAGCGCTAGACCTGCTCCAGTCAGGGCCTGTCGAAGGCTATGACTTCAGCATTACCGGCGCCAACGATTACCAGGACACGGCAGACTCGGACGCGGTGATTATCACTGCTGGCCTTCCACGCAAGCCAGGGATGAGCCGCGACGACCTGTTGATGAAGAACTACGAGATCGTCAAGAGCGTCACCGAGCAGATCGTCCAATACTCGCCGAACAGCATTCTTATTGTTGTGAGCAATCCGTTGGATGCGATGGTTCAGACCGCGCTCAAGGTTTCCGGATTTCCGAAGAACCGTGTCATCGGCATGGCCGGCGTTCTCGACTCCGCCCGGTTCTGCACCTTTATTGCCATGGAATTGAATGTTTCGGTCGAGAACATCCATGCCTTTGTACTCGGAGGCCACGGCGATACGATGGTGCCGCTCCCGCGTTACTCTACAGTTTCCGGCATTCCAATCACCGAACTGCTGCCCAAGGAGAAGATCGATGCTCTCGTGAAGCGCACCGCCAATGGCGGGGCCGAGATCGTCAGCCTTCTGAAGACGGGTAGCGCTTACTACGCGCCCTCGGCCGCCAGCGTGGAAATGTTGGAGGCCATCTTCAAAGATAAGAAGAAGATTCTGCCCTGCGCCGCCTATCTCGAAGGAGAGTACGGTATCCACGGCCTGTACGTGGGCGTGCCAGTGAAGCTGGGCAAGAATGGCATCGAAGACATTATCCAGATCAAGCTGACACCGGAAGAGGATGCGGCCCTAAAGAAATCGGCGGCGGCGGTGAAGGAATTGGTGGACATTATTAGAGTCTGAAGATCGCAAGACCACCGGTAAGGGCGCACCTGTGTGTGCTCCGGTTAGGGCTCTGATTTCGGGACGTCTCCGGGACTTCCGAGTCCATCAGGCAAATAAGAAAAGCATCCGGGAGTCATGCAACGGAGGGGTACCGAATATGGGTGAGGTCCGAGTGAAAGTGAGGCTGACCAGCTCCATGGACGAGGCACTGGCCCGCAGGGGACAGCTCCCAGAAAGTCAGGTGCGTCACTACGAAGCGGACGCCCTGGTGGATACCGGTGCAGTCACCTCAATTGTTCCTGACTTCGTAGCCCGGCAGTTAGGGCTAATGGCGGCTGACCGGAAGGTGGTCGAATGCGCCGATGGACGCCGAGAGGCCGTGGAAATGACCGAGCCCGTTACCTTTGAGATTCAGGGACGGAAAGCTTCGGACGGCGTGTTGGTGCTGGGGGACGAGGTCCTGGTTGGACAGGTGACACTGGAGCAGATGGACCTTATTGTAGACTGCACGAACCGAAGAGTGTCTCCTAATCCCGCCCATCCGGATCAGCCAGTCCTCAAGATTAAGTGAGAGTCGAGCGCCCAGTGCTGGCGAGCACCTGCCAGTATCGCTGATTACGGCCGAACGCTGACCTTTCGAATCCTCAGCGGCGAGATAGGCTTGCTCATCGCACCGTCACCACCCATCCTGGTTGGGGTACCCGCCAGTTCATCGACAACCTCGATCCCTCGAACGACGTTCCCAAATATTACGTAGTTGGGAGGCAGTTGATAGTCCTGATGCATGATGAAAAACTGGCTGCCATTGGTATTGGGCCCTGAATTAGCCATGGCGAGAATGCCGCGACGGTAGCCTCGTCGATAGAGAGCTGAATCGCGTTGAATCTCATCCGCGAACGTTCCTCCCCAGGCGCTTTCGCCGCCGGTTCCATTGCCACTTGGGTCGCCTCCCTGAATCATGAAGCCTCTGACGATGCGGTGGAAGGTGAGCCCATCGTAGAAGCCATGTTCGGCCAGAAGGCGAAAGTTTTCGACGGCCTTCGGGGCGTCCTTTTCGAAAAGCTCTATCTCAATCGTTCCTTTTTCTGTCTCCAGGACGGCATGAGAGCCACCCGAACTCTTGGCTCCGGATGGCACCTTGGGATTACCAGGTTTCGATGGGTTGCAACTTGCGAGAATGAAAAACACACCGATCAGCAGGGCGAAGCATGAAGCTCGTGAAGAGGTGATGGGCTGAAAAGATGAAAGGGTGAAAGGATCAAGAGATGAAGAGGAGATCCTTCGCTCTTGACACAAGACATTTTTCATTGGTCAGCGGTCATTTGTCATTGGTCATCTCGATGAGAAATGAAAAATGACCAATGACAATTGTTCTTTCTACCCTTCTCAACCTTTAGCCGCGCACCTCATCCGCTCACAACACCGGCTGCGTAATAGCGCCTTCAGAGGCGGAGGACACCAGTGCCGCGTATTTGGCAAAGACGCCAGAAGTGTAGCGTGGCTGAGGCTCCTTCCAGTTTGCCAACCGTTGTTCGATAACCTCATTTGAGAGCTCCACGTCCAGGCGCCGGTTCTTGATATCGAAGACGATCATGTCGCCTTCCTGCACCGCGGCGATGGGCCCCCGGCGTGCCGCTTCCGGAGCGACGTGCCCGGCCATGAGTCCTCGCGTCGCGCCGCTGAAGCGTCCATCGGTCAGCAACGCCACGGAGTCACCTAGACCTGCACCCACCACAGCCGCGGTCACGCCGAGCATCTCGCGCATTCCCGGACCGCCGCGCGGACCTTCGTAACGAATGACAACGACGTCACCAGCTTGGATACGCCGCTCCGTCACCGCGTTCATGGCGTCTTCTTCGCGGTCGAAAACCCGCGCGGGGCCGCGATGAGACAGCCGTTCGTGCCCGGCCACTTTGACGACGCAGCCTTCCGGGGCCAGATTGCCTCTAAGGATCACCAGGCCTCCGGTCGCCTTGACCGGATTCGACAGCGGATGAATCACGTCCTGGCCGGGCGTTTCGACGGCGGGCTTCGCTGCCTCGCCCAGAGTCTTGCCATCGACGTTCTTCTGCGCCGGATCGACATGCCCTCCATCAACCAGAAACTTAGCGATGAGCGGCACGCCGCCAGCCTTGTCCACATCCACAGCCACGTATTTCCCGCCCGGCTTCAAGTCGGCCAGCAGCGGCGTCCGAGAGCTGATCCGATCGAAGTCATCGATCTTGAGGGTGATGCCTGCTTCGCGAGCCATCGCCAGCAGGTGCAGCACGGCGTTGGTCGAGCCGCCGGTGGCTGCGACACTGGCAATGGCGTTTTCGAAGGCTTTGAGGGTCAAGACATCGCTGGGTCGGACGCCCCGGCGCAAAATGTCCATGATGAGTTTGCCGCATTCAAAGCTTACCTTGTCCTTCCTGGGATCGGTGGCTGGAACGCTAGATGAGCCGAACGGCGACAAACCGATGAACTCCAGCACGGTTGCCATGGTATTGGCCGTGTATTGGCCGCCACAGGCACCCGCACCGGGGCAGGCCACGTTCTCAATCTCCAACAATTCGGCATCGGTAATGCGTCCCGCCGCGTTGGCGCCCACGGCTTCAAACACATCCTGGATCGTCACATCCTTGCCTTTATAGCGTCCCGGAGCAATGGAGCCACCATAGAGAACAAGGGACGGCACATCGAGACGGATCAGTCCCATCGCGGCGCCGGGAATGGTCTTGTCGCAGCCGACCAAGGCGACCACGGCGTCGAACATGTATCCGCGGGCCACCAGTTCGATGGAGTCGGCCACCATCTCACGGCTGACCAGCGAAGCCTTCATGCCTTCGGTTCCCATCGTGATGCCATCACTGATGGCTACGGTATTGAATTCCATGGGCGTGCCGCCTGCCGCGCGGACGCCTTCCTTCACTTTCACTGCCAGCTCCCGCAAGTGGAAATTGCAGGGCATCGTTTCAATCCAGGTGTTGGCGATGCCGACAATGGGCCGAGCCAGATCGGCTTCGGAAAACCCGATGCCTTTCAAGTACGACCGTGCGGGGGCCCGATCTCTGCCTTCCAAAATCACGTGACTCTTGTGCTTCGGATTAAATGCCATGCTGGCCTCCGGGCAGTTTATGGGATTGGATAAATGCAGTGCCGACAAAGCATTGTCGAAGACAGTGGCTTGGAGCGCAGGGGACACATTCTAGGGAAGTCGTTTGAGGCTGGCAACGGATTTGTTGCAGCCAAGTCCAGCCACTCCAGCCACACATCGGCAAGCCTAAAGCATCCAATCCCTCAAGAGTTAGTTTAGAATGCTCAGATCAAGACCACCTAGCAGTTATTCCAAAGGAGGATCTCTTGAACTTCGACTTCACCGAGGAGCAGTCGGAAATCAAACGGCTGGCCAGAGAATTTGCCGAATCGGAGATCGCACCGCACGTTCTGGAATGGGATGAGACGCAGATGTTTCCGATGGATGTGTTTAAGAAGCTGGCCGGCCTGGGGTTCCTGGGAGTCTTGATTCCTACCGAGTATCACGGAGCTGGCCTTGGTTATGTAGAATATGTTTCGATCATCGAGGAAATCTCCCGCGTGGACGGCGCCATCGGTTTGAGTGTCGCCGCTCACAATTCACTTTGCTCCAATCACATTTTTATTTTTGGAACCGCGGAGCAGAAGGGAAAGTATCTTCCGAGGCTGGCAACCGGGGAATGGCTTGGCGCCTGGGGATTGACCGAGCCGGAAGCCGGCAGCGATGCCAGCGGGACGCAGACAACGGCCGTGCGCGATGGTGACAGCTACGTGTTGAACGGTTCCAAGACATTCACCACGCATGGAACTTACGGCGACGTTTTTGTCCTTATGGCTGTCACTGACCGTGCCAAGGACAACCGGGGCATTTCTGCATTTATTGTCGAGAAGGGGACGCCGGGTCTGCGCGGCGGCAAGAAGGAAAACAAGCTTGGCTGCCGCGCCAGCGACACTTCCGAAGTGATTTTGGACCACTGCCGCATTCCAGCCGCTAATCTGCTAGGCGCTGAGGGAGAGGGATTCATCAACTGCCTGGAGGTTCTCGATGGCGGCCGGATTTCGATTGCCGCCCTGGCTGTTGGGATGGCTCAGGGTGCTTTCGAGGCTGCCTTGAAGTATGCCAAGCAGCGCAGGCAGTTCGGCCAGCCGATTGCCGAGTTCCAGGCGATTCAATGGAAGCTGGCGGATATGGCTACCGAGATTGAAGCAGCCCGCCTTTTGACGTATCGCGCAGGAGTGCTAAAGAACCAGAAGAAGCGCTCTACAAAAGAATCTTCTATGGCCAAGCTGTATGCCAGTGAAGTGAGCGTGAGAGTGGCAAACGAGGCCATCCAGATTCACGGCGGCTATGGCTACGTCAAAGAGTATCCGGTGGAAAAGTTTTATCGCGATTCTAAAATCTGCACCATTGGCGAGGGCACCAGCGAGATTCAACGGCTCGTGATCGCGCGGCAGCTCCTACGATCTCAGATTTAGGATTGAGTTTCCGCAAGGGCCGGTCGCACCACCCCGACGCTGGCTCCGGGACCGCCGTCCCTGTGCCATCGGCCGCCCCTCCTCAGCCGAGGGGAACCAAATCCGCCGTTGGTGCTGCATGACGGCATGAGTGGCTGCTCTTCATGGACTTGATCGACAAAATCCTGCAAGCGGATCCCCGTGCCATGGCCCGGGCGATGAGCTTGATTGAAAACCAGGATCCGCAGGCACGGGATATTTTGAAAGCCCTGTTCCCCAAGACAGGCCGGGCCCTGGTGATTGGCGTCACCGGGGCGGCGGGCACCGGCAAAAGCACTCTGGTGGATAAGCTGGCGCAGGAATTTCGCCGCCAGAGCAAGACGGTTGGGATTATTGCCGTTGATCCTACCAGCCCGTTCAGCGGCGGCGCCATCCTGGCGGACCGGGTCCGCATGAGCGCTCTGTACAACGACGAAGGTGTCTTCATCCGCAGCATGGCGACGCGCGGGCATCTCGGGGGGCTGTCCAGGACGGCGGCTCAGATCCTTTCGGTCCTGGATGCGGCAGGCAAGGAGATCATTCTTTTGGAAACCGTCGGCGTCGGTCAGGATGAAGTGGAAATCGTCAAGGTTGCAGATGTGTCGTTGGTCGTTCTGGTGCCCGGGATGGGAGATGATGTTCAAGCCTTCAAGGCAGGCATCATGGAAATCGGGGATATTTTCGTTCTCAACAAGGCCGACCACCCGCAGGTGGAACGAGCGGAGAAAGAGCTTCAATCGGCCTTGTCACTGGCGGTGCGCTCTGATGGCTGGTCGCCGCTGACGGTGAGAACCATCGCCACTCAGCCGCAGGGGATTGAGGACCTGATCGGCCACATCGAGGAATTCGACCGGTACCGTCAGACGGCGCGCGAGTTGGTTGACCGACGCAAAGCCAGCGTGGAGCGAGAGCTGATGGAGATCTTGAAGGAAACGCTGCTTGAAAAAGCTATTCGGGAAAATGGCGTTTGCGATAAAATCCAGGCCGCCTCGAAGGCAGTGAGAGAGCGCCGTGTCGATCCGTACACGGCGGTAGAGGAGATTGTGAGAGACCTGCTGTAGCCTCGGGGCCCGGACGCCTCGTCTGCAAGGGCGCATTCGCGACCAAGGCTGCGGAGCAGACCTCCGCGCTCCCAGGTGCGAGAGGGTTGATGAAGCTCGACCACATAGGAATTGCTGTTCACTCAATCGAAGACGCACTTGGCACGTATCAGCATCGCCTGGGATTTTCGCTGGTAGAGATCGTTGCGATTGATGAACAGAAAGTGCGCGTGGCGATCTTGCCTGCCGGAGATAGCCGCATTGAGTTGCTGGAACCTACGGCGCCCAGCTCGCCGATTCAGAAGTTTCTGGAGAAGCGTGGAGAAGGTGTCCACCATCTTTGTTTTCAGGTCAAAGACATCCAGAGCAAGGTGAAGGAACTGCAGTCTGCTTCGTTGCAGCTTGTTTCGATGCCTTCTGACACGGGGCTGGAAGGCCGCAGGATTGCCTTTCTGCATCCGAAATCGACGCACGGGGTGCTGATTGAACTGGTGGAATCTGAACTTGAAGCGTGATGCGTGAAACGTGATGACGTTTGAATTGAGTGATTATCACGTTTCACGGATCACGTTGTGCTTACTTTTCTGGAGGAATATTGGAAAAAGTCTCTATCGGCATCATTGGCGGCAGCGGTCTTTATCAGATGGCCGGTCTGACAGAAGTGGAGGAACTGGCCGTCGATACGCCCTTCGGCAAGCCATCGGATAGCCTGATTGTGGGAACGCTCGAAGGCAAACGGGTGGCTTTTCTGGCTCGCCATGGACGGGGACACCGCATCCTTCCTTCGGAACTGAACTTCAGGGCCAACATCTATGCCATGAAGAAGCTCGGCGTGGAGAAGATTATTTCCGCCAGTGCCGTGGGTTCGTTGCGGGAGGATCACCGGCCGCTGGAGATTGTTCTTCCCGATCAGTTCTTCGACCGCACGCGAGGGCGCATCTCCACTTTCTTTGGGGAGGGACTCGTGGTGCACGTCAGTTTCGCTCATCCAGTGTGCGCTCACCTGGGCGATAAACTGATGGTTGCAAGTGCGCAGTCGGGAGTGCCAGTGAAGCGTGGCGGAACTTACCTTTGCATGGAAGGGCCCGCCTTTTCGACCGTTGCCGAGTCGAATGTCTACCGCAGTTGGGGCATGGACATTATCGGGATGACGAATCTGCAGGAAGCGAAGCTGGCCCGCGAAGCTGAGATCTGCTACGCCACGGTGGCGCTGGTAACCGACTATGACTGCTGGCATCCCGAGCATGACGCTGTGACGGTCGATCAAGTGCTTGCGGTGCTCAACCAAAACAGCGATAACGCGCAGAAACTGATTCGCGCAGCGGTCGGGCTCTTGGACCAGCAGCGGCCCTGCAAGTGCGGCTCGGCTTTGAAATCTGCCATCTTGACCGATACTGCCCGGGTCCCGGCTGAGGTAAAGGAAAAACTAAAACTGTTAATCGGGAAGTATATTTCCTGAACAGGAAAATCCCCCTTAACAAAGGGGGCGTCGCGAAGCGACAGCGGTCGCGAAGCGCCAGGGGGTTGTCTGTCCGGCTTTCCCGAACCCGCCAAGACAACCCCCTGAAGGCTGCGCGACCGCTGTCGCTTCGCCTTCTTTCCCCCCTTTTATAAGTGGGATTTTCACAGGAGCCTCCCCACACAATGTCTATTCTTGTTGTCGGTTCCGTCGCTTTTGATTCCGTCAAGACGCCCTTTGGAGAGGCCAAAGAGATCTTGGGCGGATCTGCTTCCTATTTTTCCATCTCGGCCAGCTTCTTCGGTCCGGTTAGCCTGGTTGCGGTGGTGGGCAAGGATTTTCCTCAAGAGCATCTGGATCTCTTTCAGAAGTTCTCGGTGGATACCCGCGGCCTGCAAAAAGTGGCAGGCAAGACGTTTCGCTGGGCGGGAGAATATGGGTTTGCCCTGAATGAGGCAAAGACCCTCGACACCCAACTGAACGTCTTCGAGTCGTTTAAGCCGGAGATTCCTGCGGGATACCGCAACTGCCAATATGTTTTCCTTGGAAACATTGATCCGGTGCTGCAACGCCAGGTTCTCGCGCAGGTCAGCAAACCGAAGTTTGTGGCTTGCGATACGATGAATTACTGGATCAGCTCAAAGCCGGAAGAGCTGAAGAGAACTCTGGCCCAGGTAGACATTCTGATCATCAACGATGGAGAAGCGCGCATGATGACCGGGCAGCCGAACGTGACGAAGGCAGCCCGGACGATCTGTTCCTGGGGGCCCAAGATTCTGGTGGTGAAGAAAGGCGAGTATGGCGTTGCCATGTACACAGGCGGTTCGATCTTTGGGGCTCCGGCCTTCCCACTGGAGGAGGTGTTCGATCCCACTGGCGCAGGCGACACGTTTGCCGGAGGCTTTGTGGGCTATCTCGCCAAAATCGGCCGGTTGGACGACGAAACCTTGCGCAAGGCGGTGATCTACGGATCGGTAATGGCCTCCTTCAACGTGGAAGACTTCAGCTTGAATCGCATGATCCGCCTGAAACATTCTGAAATTCACGAACGCTACCGCCAATTCAAGGAACTGACCCACTTCGAGGTGGACCAATCGCTTTGACTCTACGTACTTTCACACAGCGAGCGTGGCCTCGGTTCATCAATCATCTTGCCGCTGAGGCGGCGTTGGGAACTCCATGCACTTTTCCAAGCTTGAGGGGCTCGGCAACGATTTTCTTGTCGCCAACGCCGAATCTGTTGACCATGGACGCGCCTCGGAGCTGGCACAGAAGATCTGTGACCGGCACTATGGCGTAGGCGCGGATGGGCTGCTCGTGTACTCGAAGGAAAACCCTTCCAGCGGTTCCGACTTCCGGATGCGCATCTTCAATGCAGATGGCGGTGAGGCGGAATTGTCAGGGAACGGGTTGCGATGCCTGGCCGCGTTTCTTTTTGCCGAGCGTCTGGCCGAGAGTCCAACCGTGAGGATTGCAACGCTGGCCGGAGTGAAGCTGCTGCGGCTGACGGACTCTATTCCGCCAGAATACTGGTTCGAAGTCGACATGGGTGAACCGATTCTGGAGCGGTCGCGAATCGCGTTCACACCCAGCACAGAGCCAGCGTCGCTCATCAGCTTTGAACTTTCTGTTGGAGCAAAAGCGTACCTCGCAACCATTTCTTCGATGGGGAATCCACACTGTTCACTCTTCGTGAATCAGTTCAGCGATCTGGACTGGGAAGGGCTGGGTAGCCAGATTGAGCGCCATCCGTTCTTTCCGCGCAGGACGAATGTCGAGTTTATCCGCGTGCGCAACCGCAGCGAGATCGAAGTGCGATTTTGGGAGAGAGGCGTCGGCAAAACTTTTTCCTCTGGAACGGGCTCTTGCGCAGCGACCGTGGCTTCCATACTCAACGGCCATACCGACCGAAGAGTGAAGATTCAAACGCTTGGAGGGAGTCTTGAGGTCGAGTGGAAAGAGGACAAGCGGCTGCAACTAAAGGGGCCAGCCAGATCGATCTGTTCCGGCGAGTATGTTGGTTGGACTCCACCTAGGGTTTGACGAAAACTCCTGTAGCCACGGACGAAAACTCCTGTAGTCACCGACGCAAGGAGGTGGCCCCGCAACCCTCGTGATTAACATTCCTCTATCTGCCCTCAGTTCCGGCTGGTCGGGGTTTGTAGAAACGGCTCATTTCGCCTGGGGCATGGGCGCGGTGGAAAGCTGTTTGAGGATATCGGCCAGTTGTTCAGCCCAGCTTGCGCCCCCGCGAATGGTGGTCACCAGCTCATCCATGGATTCTTGAATCTGTTCATAACTGATGAAAGCTTTATACTGGCGAATAACCTCGAGATCTTCCTGACTTTGCGGCAACGCCTTTTCATAGAGATTTATCAGATTGCGCAGCCGTCCCAGGTCCTCACTCAAGCGCCCTGCACTCTGACTGATCTGTTGCATCGAGGCGTCGATCTCCGGGGCAATGCCCGTCGCAAACTGCACTACGGGCAAAACCTTTGTGAGATGGTGCGACTGTTCCTCGATCGCGCGAATCTTTTCCTGGAGGGCCTCAATCTGCTTGCCCATGGCGCCAAGCTTTGAGGTCAAGCTGCTGGCCTCTTCGCGGCTCTGCCCCAGCTCGGCCTCCAATTGCAGCTTCTGGGTCTCGAGTTCGCTAAGCGAGCTTCTGAACAGGTTCCGTTGCTTCGCCAGCCCTTCGACGAGCAGGTTATACTCCTTCACCTTGCCAGCCAGGCTTTCGAGCTGGGCGTCGGGCAGCACATCCAAGCCCTGAGCGATTCTTCGGAGTGGTTGCGAAAGTGAGCGGTGCAGAAAGAAAGATAGCGCCAGCCCCAAAGCCAAAACGCCGCCGCACGCCAGAATCATCTGCATCCGCAGCAGGCCCGCCTGCAAAGCGACCCTGCGCCCGGAGATTCCCAGCACAATGGTTCCAATGCGAAGTTGCTCGTAAAATACCGGGCGGCTGATATGAATGGCCGTTTCATTCGTGCGGGGCCACTTCGCACGGATCTCGGCATCGTTATCGGACCGCAGCAGTTCCGGGAAAAGCTGCTCTGCCTGGATGACATCCTCTTTCTCAACACCACTGTCTGCCAGCAGCTGGCGGTCCTTGTCGAGAATCAGAACGTAAAGAAAATCGCTCGAGCGGATGAAACCCTTGGCGATCTGGTCAAGCGCGCCGCGATCGTAGACGGTCAAAGCACCGATGGCCGACTTGTCCAGGAGCTCGGCGGCCAGGCGCCCGCGCCGGATCAGCTCCTCCGTCTGCTCCTCTTCAAAGCGAGCTGGCAGCCAGACAAGGAGCGGAAGCGCTGCCAACGCGGTTAATGTAACGGTGAGAATGAGGAATCGATTTCGCAAATCTCAGGAGCGTCCTTCGTTGTAGGCTCTTTTGGCCGCTGCTGTGGAATGCGGTGGTTTCTGTCCTGCTGCCGAGGTTGTTTTTCGGACAGGCAATTCACGCGGCGCTGAGACAGGGCGCGAGGCGAACAATAGCTGCTCTGGTCGCCGCGTTTCAAAAGCCACGTTTTCTAGACTCGCGGTAGCGAGCTACTTCAAGGGCGGCCAATCGGTGCAGGGCAGCTAGAGTGGAAGCGGCTTCCAGCCGCTTGCTGGCAGCGGCAGGATGCCGGTGCCACTCTTCTGAACTTGACCGAACTGTGAACTTCGCCGCCACCAACGGGCACTAGCCCTAACGCGCTGTCTCCATTGCATGGCGCCGGTTCAAGATGACAATTAGCACAAAGTTTGTCAGAAAATGGGCGGCGATGACTGGCAGCAGATGATTGGTTAGCGCAAAGAGGCAGCCCAAAAGAAACCCGGCAAAGGCGGCATAGAACGACCAATTCCAAAATGGATGCCGCGGAACGAAATGCGCCAGGCCGAAGGCGAGGCTTGTGGGAATCAACCCCACAGCGGGTTGCATGGCGCCGCGGAAAAAGGTTTCTTCCGCCACACCGCTTAGGAGGCAGATGGCCGTGATCTCCCGCAGCGGCATAGGAACCAGGATTTTAGAGAACTCCTCCTCCAGTTGCTGTGCCCAAAGAAAATTGCGGCTGCAGTAAAGTGACAACGCCACCAGAAATGCCGCCGCACCCAGCGCGCCAAGCATCAGGCGGGGAATCGCTTCCACGCTGACATCAAAAAGCGGCGCCCAGGAAAGCCGCTTCTGGAAGAAAATCCAGACCAGGGCGAGCGTGAAAAGGACACTGTAGATCTTGGTGGCAGGCCAAAGGACTTTCATAAACGGGAGAAAGTGTACTGGTTCAAACGGGATTTCGCAAGGCGGGAGCTGCGCAGGGGTGCAATTAAAAGTGGCGGGCAGCCCGCAGCGGGCCGGAGCCCTTGCTGACGCGCGGGCTACTGACTGGCACCGGCGCTGTCAGTAGCCCGACCGTG
>JAKEER010000204.1 GCA_022616615.1 Acidobacteriota bacterium | reverse complement strand
GTGTTGGGGTTCTTTACGGCGTCAAGCAGCAACTGGGTTGGGACATTGCCGCCCAGCGCCGCGGGTGTCGTGGTTCGAACGCCCTCGTAATTAAAGAAGAAAAACAACTTGTCACGACTCTGATTAAATCCCGGGAACAGGATCGGCCCCCCGATGTTTCCCCCAAACTGATTGAACCGGAAAGCCGGTTTGGCAAATCCGCGGCGGTTGCTATTCCAGGTGTTGGCATCCAGCACATCATTGCGCAGGAAGTCGAAAGCGGTTCCGTGGAAATCTCTGGCACCTGATTTGGTGGTCAGGTTGATGACTCCGCCCGTGGCCCGGCCGTACTCCGCCGAGAACGCATTGCTGCTGGTCTTGAACTCCTGCAACGCTTCGATGCTGACGGTGTTGATTCGAATGCCACCCGCGCCTGCAGAGGCTGCACCCGCAGAACCATGGCTTTCGATGAACGATGCATCCACACCATCCATCAGAATGTTGTTGCCCAGCGCCGGCGCGCCGTTGAACTCAATGCCGCCCCGGGGTCCCAATGCACTGCTGGGTGAATTGACGACGCCAGGCTGCAATCCGACCAGTTGCTGGAAGTTGCGCCCATTGAGCGGCAAGGCTTCGATCTTGCGCTGCTCAATCACAACGCCGAGTTCCGCACTCGTTGAATTCACCAGGGGAGCCGCGGAGACCACTTCGACCGTTTCGGTCACCTCGCCCACCGACAGGTTGAGATCGATGCGCGGCTTCGTTCCGGAGTTGAGTGTGAACTCCGCGCTCTTGCCGCGCTTGAATCCTTGCATCTCTCCTTCCAGGATATAACGTCCTGCAGGCAACAACGGAAACTCGTAGTACCCCTGGTCGTTGCTCACGGTGTGATCTTTGTGGTTCGTGCTCAGATTGGTGACCGTGACTTTGACGCCGATCACGACCGCTCCCGAGCTGTCGAAGATGCTGCCCACTATTGAGCCGCTGGCGATTTGCGCCAGCATTGTTGCTGAGCTGCTGCTCATTGTCAGAGCCAGTAACAGGCACCCGGGCAACCACCGAGAATGAGTGTTCACGAGATACCTCCCTTGTTAACACGGAAAGACTAGAAAACGTTCCTACCTCAGCGCTTCCGCCAATGCATGAATGTCCTGAACCCCCGAGGTAAGGAACTGGCCATACGAGGACTCCACATGTGCTCTGATCGCTTTGCAGATAACTTCCGGGTTTTTCCTCCGCAAGGCGGCAACGATCGGCTCGTGAGAGCGAACCACCGTTCTTAAGTCTTCCAGACCACTACTGCGCATGAGCATAACGAATGCAAACAGCGGTGCCGTCAACTGGTCAAGCGTGCGGTACAACGTCTTGTTGCGGGAGCATCGCCAGACGTAGCGATGAAACTCGAGATCTGCCCGCGCAGTTTCAAAATAAGCATTAGCTGCAACGGCTTCGGAAATCTTCTCCAGACGATCGTTCAGCTCGCGATAGTCGTCCTTCGTCATCAGGGAAGAGGCTTCCACGGCGGCGAGGCCTTCAAGCACAATGCGGACTCTCAGCCGCTCCTGCAGTTCTTCATTGCTGAGCTTGGTCACGCGCGTGCCGACGTTGGCTTCCCGCACCACGAGTCCGCACTGTTCCAACTGGAGCAGGGCCTCCCGAACCGGCGCCTGGCTGACTTGAAGCTCTTTGGCCAGATGCATCTCTCGGAGGGGATCGCCAGGACGGAGATCTCCAGCAAAGATCGCCGAGCGAAGCGTTTCGAAGACACGGTCACGAATCAAACCATTCTTGAGAGGCTCGAAAGCTTTTCGCATGGAAGAGAGACTAGCGTGAATACCGTTATCATTATCGATAACTTCATTTTGCAAAACTCCCTGGATGAATGTCAACCGAAAAAACAGACCGGTCTTAGGGCAGGACACCGTCCGAGGGCTCTGCTTTCAGCCTGGAGCGAATCCGCCTCCTCTTCGTGCTCGTCCTTGTTGTGCCGGGTTGAAGCGTTCGGAGACTGTCTTTGCAGCTCCTGTCCAACCACCCGGTTCAGCAAGCCCAAGAAGGAACCGAAAGATCACTACCTAACCCTACAAACCCCCGGATGGCAGCATGCAGACCACTGGCTACTGACCAGAGGGCTACAAAAATAGCCAAGCCCTTGCGGCTGCCGACACGGTCCAGGATCAATCCTGATCCCGCGTACATGAGTGCGTAGGCAAGCAAGAAAGCATTTCCGGCGAAAGCATAATCGGTCTGGGTCAGGCCGATCTCTTTCCGCATGACCGGGGCCAGCACCGAGAGGATCTGGCGGTCCAGGTAATTCAACACAATCATCAGAAACAGCAGGAGAGCGATGAGAGTTTGTTGCGGGCTGAGAGCGACCTTGGCGGCGGGTCTTGAAACGATCATGGATTACCAGTCTGCCACGGAGCCGTCTTTGTGGAAGTAAGCCATTGTGACTTCCGGCTGAAAAGGATGTTTCGCCGCTTCCTTTTCGTCAACGTCGATTCCAAGACCAGGAGCGGTGGGTGCTCGAGAGACACCACCTTCCATATTGATGGGCTCGGTCACAACCTCCTCCCGCCAGGGAACATCTTTTCGAACGACTTCCTGAATGAGATAGTTGGGAGTCGCAAATCCAACATGAAGAGAAGCGGCCGTGCTGACGGGTCCTTGCGGGTTGTGGCAAGCCACAGAGATCATATACGTTTCCGCCATTGCGGCAATGCGCCGAGCCTCGCTGATGCCGCCACAGTGAGAAACGTCGGGCTGAATTACAGCACAGGCGCGCTTCTCGAAGATTTCTCGAAACTGCGGTCGCAGAACCAGTCTTTCACCTGTGGCAATAGGCATCGGAAGGGCTCGCGCCACCTCCACAAGTCCATCGACATGCTCTGGCCAACAAGGTTCTTCGTACCAATACAGGTTGTAATCAACGAGCAGCCGGCCGAACTGGATGGCAGCAGCGGGACTGGTGCGGGCATGCAGGTCGAGCATGATCTCAACGTCGTCTCCAGCAACTTTGCGCATGGCCTCTACGCACTGCGCAGCGTGCTTGAGCACCTTGACGTTTTCGATCGGCTCGGCCACTGGAATGGGCATCGCTTTCACTGCCGTGAAGCCCTTGGCAAGGCTTTCCTGCAAGCGATCAGCAAACTGTGCCGGTTCGATGGTCTTGTACATTCCCTCGAGGCTGCCTCCGCCAAGATGGTCGTAGAAGCGCAAGGTATCGCGAACCGGGCCGCCAAGCAGCTCACAAACAGGCTTACCCACTTCCTTTCCCTTAATGTCCCATAGCGCCTGATCAATGCCGCTCATGGCGCTGCAATTGACGATGCCACCGCGCCAGAAATACTGGCGGTGCATGATCTGCCACAAATGCTCGACGCGGCGTGGGTCCTGACCGATCAATAGTTGCGAGAGATCTTCAATCGCTCCGACGACAGCTTTGGTCTTCCATTCCAGAGTGGCTTCTCCCCAGCCATGCAACCCTGGCTGATCCGTCTCAACTTTTACAAAAATCCAATTACGCATCCGGGCGTTCACGACGACGGATGAAATTCTTGTAATCTTCATGACGAGTTGTCTCCGTGCACCACAGACTCAGATCGGTTCCAAAACGAGGAAGACCCCCATGATATGATCTCGAGCAGATTGGTCGGAGGTATTGGTACGACTCCGCGCGACTCTAGTCTGCTGACCAGCGCTGCTCTTTGGAATCACCGCCCTCATTTTCTTCATCAGTACCTTCAGCCAAACGAACGATCTCGGGGGCCGGATTCTCGCCTTCGCCGGAATCTGGGAATTAGATGAGCGTTGAGTTAGTGGGCAGCGCGTTGGAACCAGACCGTCTCGCGCTTGCTCGAGCGAGAAAGAGCAAGAAGGGTAGTGTGTGTCACTAGGCTTACTCAAATACGAGGATTCCAAATCGATCCGGGTTGTGTGGGTTTATGTCCTTCATCCCAGAGTGGCACCACATGCTCATACGACGACCTGCCGCATCCTCGATGCCGTCCCAACGATTGATCTGGACCCGCCATTGATCGCCGTTCTTTGGTGGCAGCCGCGTCGCAAGCTTTGCAAAATTCTTGAACGGAATGGCAACCTCCAGCGTCCAGCCCTGATCTCGGTCGTCACGTTTGTTCAGCGTGCCCCGGATTGTGGTTTTGAGCTGAACGCCTTCAAGATTCAGTTTCTTGTCGAGCTCGTGTGGAAACGGAAAGAAATAATCGAAGAGAACGCCACGCGCGTTCATCTCCATCCCGATGTAGGAATCGGTCCCTTGACTGGGCTTAATAAAGATCTCCACGCAGTCCTCTTCGTAGGTGGGGTCATCTCGGTTTTCATACTTGGCAGTGATGTCGGTATCCTCGACTGCATAGCTAACGTAAAGCGTCTCTTTGTCTCTCAAGAGCTTCACCGTGGTCTTCTGTTTCTTGCCCGTCTGAAAATCCCAGGGAAACATCAACGTGATCGGAGGGGTCTGAGCCCAGACCTTTTCCGCCAGCTTACCGTCGACGACAATTGTCTCGTGGATAGTCTTCACCAAGAATCTGGGGAGAGGGCTCAAGCCCTGAATCTCGGTGTACTTGTCTGCGAAGATTGCTCCGCTGCCCAGTATGCTGAGCAATAGAATGAGCTTCTTTGGCATAGCAGTTCTCTCCCGAGAATGATTATTCAATGTGTGGACGGGCCAGGACTGGAAGAGTTTCCTCACTTTCCTCCGCCCCGTCCATGTTCATGGAGAAATGATTCGTACCCTGGTCCATCGACTGGCATGAAACCCGTTCTGCCGCTGAATTCGCCCCATCCCAGCACGTCCCACCTTGGACTCGAGCCTTACGATCATGACATTTCCTGGAGTTCATAAAGAGAAGCAGTCTTGCGTTGCTGTTTCGGAATGGGGAACTCCGTGATTGAGCAGCGAGCCACGTTCAGTTGTCGACCTCGAACAAGCCTTACATGGGCTTCGGCGTCAAGCGTCACCGGGCCCACATAGATGGGAAAGGCGTCCGCCGCACGGTAACTGAGGATGAGCGTCCGCCGTGGCAGGCTGGATGTGTTTGTCGTCGAGGCATGAGGAGTCATGCAGTGCATGAAGATCGCTGAACCGGCCCTTCCCTCCACGTATAACCCGCGCGATGTGTCAACGGGATCTGTGATCCGACCCTGAAAAAACCCGTCCCGAGTGTGATTCAGGAGCGGAGCCCGGTGACATCCGGGTATCACCTGCAAACAGCCATTGCTGGAAGTGGCGTCATCCAGATAAAAGAGGACGGCAACCGAGTCATGATTTGTCAGCGGGTAGTAGGCGAGATCCTGATGCCACTCAACTACCGACCCGATGGCAGGGGGCTTCATATTGATCTTACTGTAGTGAAACAAAAGGTTGGATCCTAACAGTTGCTCGACGCACCGGAGCAACTGTTCTGACTCTGAAAGGGCATGGAAGCGCAGGTAGTACGTGCAAGGCTCGTAAACGCGGCGCACGGTGGCGCCGTCGGGCGGCTGGCTGGGTTCCATTTCAAGCCGGCTCTTGTCATGCTTGGCGAGAGTATTTCCAGCACAAATGGATTCAATGTCTGATAGCAAGGCCACTGCTTCCTCGCTACTGAGAAAGCCTGGGAAGAAGGTATAGCCATCTCGCTGATACTGGGCAATCTGTTCTGTAGTCAGCATCAATTGCTTCCTCCTCCAGGGCCGCTCAACACTCATACAGAGATACCATTATAGACCTGACTTGACCTACGCCATTGCTCCCTGTCATCCTTCTCAGCTTCCAAAAGCGAAGAGATCAGCGGCAACCTTCGAAGAGAGGCCGCGTGCATTTTTCTCAATTTTACTGTCCTCCCGGAGGCCCAAGATAGGGGCTGATCTTCTCGCGCTTGAACTGTTTCACAACATCCTGGATAGTGTCCCCAAAAAGAATCGCGCCCCGCCGACTCACGGTCTGCTTTGGCTTGATTTCGCCATAGTGAAGAATGCATGCAATGATGGCTGGGATCAGAGTTTTGGCGCACTTCCCAGGCATTGGTCCCAGGCAATCCCTATCGCCTCCTTCCCTCGCCGTTCAAGTTCGTCAGGCATGGAAAAGTCAGGAATCGAGGTTTCCGAGATGCTGCCTCACCTCTCAGAATGTGTCGATGACATAGCCCTCATCCGATCGATGTACGGCGACCATTTCAATCACGGGCCGTCGTTATACCTCATCCATAGCGTCCGAACCTTGCCTGGGCGACCGTCTCTAGGATCTGGTAAAAGACAATCGTCCGCGAAATCTCCTTCTGTTTGCCATTCTTAGCCTGAAAAGGCATTTGCGACCGTGCGCAGAGTCCAAAGTTTTTGGGTCCTTGTAACCGAATGTCAGGCCTGCTTGAGCCGATTCCGCAGGGTTGCCAGGTTAGCTCAGTCTCGATAGCCAAGTCGTGTGGCGGGTTCTCATAGATTGCCAGAGACCATTCTTCCGAAGCTGCAGTCAGCTTCAGGTCGCCATTCTTTATATCCCATCCTCCCTTTACCTGGGTCCAGTTTGGACCAGAACCACAACCAGCAGTTATAGCCAGGGTAGTGCCAAGTATCAGGAGCCAGTAATAGACATGCCTGCGTACGATTCTGATGCGGTAATGAAAGATCCTCACGACTTCAATCCATCCTTATTCTTGGGTGGCCTTCATTACGAAGCTCATGACTGGCTTATAATTTACAGAATGCGGGCCTCAGCGCGGAGTTGCTTAGCTTATCGATTGAGATTTGGTCAAGGCTCTCGGTGATGTTCGGGGTCGCGTAACCACATCCAAAGCGCAGCAACGGCGAGGGGCTCCAGGAGCACTAAAACGGCAAAAACCACGAAGTAGTCTCCCTGAGCGCTGAAGTACCCAACGAGAGTGTTGAAGAGAATACCGCCTATTGCTCCCGCAGAGCCGGCGAGCCCATAAATGGTAGCAACTGATTTGAACGGATATGCGTCCGCAGGCAGCGCATGTAGATTGCCGGCATACACACCGACGCCAAATGTCGAAATACTGAGGAACAATAGAACAGTCCAGGTTTGAGATGCGGATTGGCACAGAGCTCCTATCGCCACCAGGATGGACCCTAACGTCATTATTGACTTGCGCGAAAATAGAGCTGTCCGGACCGCTTGTACGAGACGACCGGATAAATAACCTCCTGTGAGGGGACCAATATCATTGGCAAAAAAGGGAATCCATCCCAAGGTTCCCAGCATCGCAAAGCTGAAGTTCTTTGTTGAGACGAGGTACTCAGGTATCCAAAAGAGGAAGAAATAGCCGGAACTATCCCCCCAAAAACCGAGCTGTGACGTACGCCAGAACACGCTTATCGCCCAAGAACCGGAGCAAGTCTTTCAATTTTAGCCTGCCTGGCGTTTCCTCAATCTCGTGATTTGCATTTGGCCTACGGGTCAGTCGAAACCAGACTGGCACCCACAATAAGCCGATCAGGCTGGGAATGATAAAGGCCATTCGCCAACCGTAATTTAAGCTCAGGAAGACGACAAGTGGAGGCGCAACTAAAGTCGCTATACTGGCCCCAGTGCTAAAAATCCCGGTTGCCAAGCCACGTTGCGCGGCGTTAAATCGTTCGGCTACCGTCTTGACGGCTCCGGTCCAACCTCCCGGTTCAGCGATTCCAAGTAAAAACCGGAATACCAGAAGTCCTGTAAAACTTTGAATCGTTGCGTGCAGGCCACAGGCCAACGACCAAAGAGCTACGAAAAGGGGTAATCCCAAACGAGACCCCAATCGATCGAGAATGAGCCCTGATCCCGTATACATCCAAGCATAGGAGAACAGAAAGGC
>JAKEER010000203.1 GCA_022616615.1 Acidobacteriota bacterium | reverse complement strand
TTCGGTTCCCCTCGCCCCAACGCGGGAAGAGGATGAAGGCTTGAGAAGCCTTCATGGGGTGAGGGGGCGAGCACACGGCTGATTGATCCTGCAGGGCTCCAGAACCCCCATCCAGTGCTGGGTTCCGCGTGCTGATCCACTCTATCTGAATCACCCCCAACCCCTCTCCCGCGTTGGGGCAAGGGGAGCCGAATCCAGCCTGCGGTTGCAGCGAACAGGCACACACGGGACTTGTCACCCTAATTCGCGATGTTCAGTAAGACTACTCAGCATCTGCCCGCCCTCCTCCTACTATCTCTCACAGCAGCGGGTGTCTATGGGCCAGCGCTTGATAACGGATTTGTTCACGACGACAAATACCAGATTGTGCGAAACCCCCAACTGCATTCAGACCAGCCTTTTTACCGATTGTTCACGACCGATGTCTGGGGCTACACGACCGCGGGACAGGAAAGCGTTAGCAATTATTATCGGCCTCTCCAAATGCTTACCTATCGCTTGACTGCCCTGTGGGGTGGGCTAAGCCCAAGGGTTTTTCACGGAGTCAATCTCCTGTTTCATGTTCTGGGGACACTGATGGCGTACGTTGTGTTTCGGAAGCTCACAGGCAAGTTTGGCTTGGCGCTCAGCGCGGCCCTTCTGTTTGCCCTACATCCCATCCACACTGAGGCCGTCATTTGGATTGCTGCGCTAACGGAGTTAGGTTGCGCATTTTTCTACTTCCTGGCTTTTTACCTATTTCTCCAGGTCTACCCGAGCCCACAGCCTGTTCTCGGCAAATCGAAGAAAAGCAAAGGGTCCTCTGAAAACAAAGAGCACCTCTTTTGGTACCAGGTTGGAGCATTGGCAGCTTTTGGTGCGGCCTTGCTTTGGAAAGAGATGGCGGTCACTTTCCCTTTAATTGTTGGGGGATATGCGTTTCTGTTTTCTGGGAACTCTTTGCCTTTCGGAAAAAAGCTGCAGAAGGCGGTTTGGTACTCCCTGCCATTTCTCGGAGTCCTTTCAATCTATCTCGTGATGCGCTTCGTAGCTCTAGGTTATCTCTCGAAGGTTCAGCACACGTGGGAAATGTCAAAGGCTGAACTGTTTTTGAGCATGGTCTCCCTATTAGGCAAATACTGGTTGCACCTGTTTGTCCCCAGCCAGCTGAATGCTTTTCACCTGTTTGAGCCGGTTCGATCTCTGCGAGATCCCAGTTTCTTGCTGGCTCTGTCCGGAATTGCCGCACTGTTGGTGCTGGCGATTCGGTATCGCTTTAGCAGGCCGCCTGTCAGTCTGGCAATCGGTTGGGTTTTCCTGACCTTACTTCCCGTACTGAACATCCAGGGTTTAGGGTTGAACGTCTTTGCTGAGCGGTACCTTTACATCCCATCGCTGGGATTTTGCTTGCTCGTCGTTCTTTGGGCGGAAATGCTGCTGGTTCGACTTCCGGAAAGATCTCGATCGCGGACAGCCGCTGTCTTGATGATTCCCGTAGTCACTTTCTATGGTTTTCAGGTGCTGCGTCGGATCCCCGATTGGAAAGAGGACTATGTTTTCTTTTCCCGGGCCGTTGAGGCGTCTCCCAGATCGGCATCCATGCGAAATTCTCTGGCGCATGTGCTTCGCGAAGAAAGGAAGGACTTGGATGGAGCTGAACGCGAGTCGCTGCGAGCGCTCGAGATTGCGGAAACGGCTTCTCGCCCAGACAAGCGGCAAATCGCCATGGCTTGTCTGAACCTTTCCAACATTTCGATTCAACGTCAACATTATCCCAAGGCACTAGAGCTGGCGGAAAAGGGCTTGGCGACGGATAATCAGCTGCCAATGCTGCATGTAGCTCGGGGAGTGGCGCTTGTGTCGCTCGGCCGGCTCGAGGAAGCCCGCCGAGTTCTGTTAGAAGCCCAACAGCGCCAGCCTAACGACGAAATTGTGCTCCATTTTCTTGGTATCATTGCCCTCAATTTGAGGCAAACGGAGATGGCAGTCCAATATCTAGAGAAAGCCCTCGAAGTGCTTCCTAGTTACGTCGATGCCCACAACAATCTCGGGGCAGCTTATACCGCACAAGGGCGCTATGCCGAGGCTTTGCCGCATTTCGAACAGGCGGCCGCACTCGATCCAAGGAATTCAACGGTTTACTCGAATCTCGGAATCGTGCTGGCGCGCTTGGGACGAACTGTGGAGGCGCGTGCGAAGCTGCAACAGGCGCTCCTTCTGTCACCAAACGATTCTACCGCACGGGCCGAGCTCGCGGCGCTTGAACAGCTTCGGCCACCGGATCGCGCTGCCCAATGACCGAAAACTCCATAGACTCCTCCCCGACGGGAGCTATACTTCTTCTCACTTCGTGCTATCCGAAGTGGCCTGGAGAACCCTCCGGCATATTCCTCCATCACCTAGCCAAGGAGCTTATCGCGTCAGGTTGGCGAGTTTTGGTTTTGGCTCCTAATTTCCCCGGTGGGCGAAAGAGAGAAGAATTAGAAGGGGTTTCCGTTTGCAGATTCAACTACTTCATCCCCAGGCTGCAACGCCTATGCTACGGGAGCGGAATTCTTCCCAACCTCCGAAAATCTCCCTGGCTTTGGGGACAAGTTCCCTTCCTTCTCGCTGCCATGTTCTGTTGTGCCGTCTGGCTGGTTCGTCGGGAAAAAATTTGGGCTATGAATGCCCACTGGATCTTGCCACAGGGGCTGGTGGCCGCGTTCCTCCGAGTGTTTTGCCGCTCACCATTGGTTCTTAGCGTTCATGGCGGAGATCTCTTTGCCTTTCGTGGCGCGGCGAGCCTTCTGTTGAAGCGGCTTGTGCTGAAGCAGGCTGATTGTTGTACCGCGAACAGCCGGTATACGCGGCAGGTTCTGCAAGAGTTAGGCTGCGAGGCGCCTGTCAGCCTAGTTCCAATGGGGGTCGACCTTGAGGACTTTCGTCCCGACCGATTCGACGCCAAGCTCAGAACCCGGCTAGCCATCCGAGGTCAAATGATCCTGTTTGTCGGCCGGCTGGTGGAGAAAAAGGGCGCGCGGCATCTGCTCGAGGCCATGCCGGAAGTCCTTAGGCGCTTCCCGCAAGCCGTCCTTGTCGTGGTTGGAGACGGTGCCCTTCGAGAGTCTCTGCAGTTGTTGGCGCGAAGCATGGCCATCATGGATTCCGTCAGATTCATGGGCACGATTTCCCATTCAGAGCTGCCGCAGTTCTATGCGACAACCGATCTGTTTGTCGGGCCATCGGTAGTAGATGCTGACGGGGATACTGAAGGTCTCGGAGTAGTATTCCTTGAAGCAGCGGCGTCTGAGGTTCCCATCATTGGCACGACTGCTGGAGGAATTCCTGACATCTTGATTCATGAAGTAACAGGGTTGATGGTACCACCTGGCGACTCTCATCGGCTCGCTCAAGCGATGACAAGACTGCTTCAGGATGCCGATCTTCGCCGGAGACTGGCCTTTCAGGCTCGCGCTCATGTGGTGAAGCGGTTTTCCTGGGAGAACGTGGCAGTCGAGTTTGGCCGTGTCTTTGAATCGACTCGTTGTCAAAGCGAGCGACTCGAATGAGAATAGGCCACGTTGTTGTCAAAGGCTCTGGGGTCGAGGTTTATCACGATCGCTTGGCCCAGTCCCTCGCCAGACTCGGTGTGGAACCTAAAGTGTGGAAATTCTCCCCGCGTTGGGAGTATGTTCCCGCAGCTTTGCCGTGGCTGCTGACTAGACGGCAGGTTGCCGAAGCTGGCGTACAGCTCTTGCACACGAATGTGGAATATGGTTGCTTTTTCCGGAAGAAGCCTTGGCCTCTGTTAGCAACGTTGCACCACAGCTCGGTGGATGCAGATTTCCTCCTATCCTTGCCTCCCTTCAAGCGCTGGCATCATGCTTGTATCCTCAAACCCATAGTCAGGAGAGGCCTGACCCTTGCCGACCAACTCGTAGCGGTGAGTCAAGACACGCGACAGTTCTTCTGCCAGGTCTTTCAGCGGGATCTTGCGGTTGAAGTCATTCACAATGGAATCGATCCAGAGCTGTTTGCGCCGAATCCCACGAGTTGCACAGAGGATCGCTCGGTCATCAGATTGTTTTTTTCCGGTAATCCCAGCTATCGAAAAGGCTTTGACCTGTTGGCCCCAGTGATGGAGCGTTTGGGCTCGGACTTTGTTTTGAGCTACACGACCGGTTTGCGCAGAGTCGCTTCTGCCCCACTGGTTGGGCCGAACATTCGGTGTTTGGGAAAATTGACCTCAGCACACGTAGTGGAAGAAATCAACCGGGCGGACATCGCTCTGCAGCCTTCCCGGCGGGAGGGCTTTGGCCTCTCGATTCTTGAGGCAATGGCTTGCGGCAAGCCCGTGGTTTCTTCCAATTGCTCAGCCATCCCGGAACTAGTGGAGCA
>JAKEER010000202.1 GCA_022616615.1 Acidobacteriota bacterium | reverse complement strand
GGGGATACATGGGGTCGGGGGATACATGGGGTCAGATCTTCGCAATTGACATCACGGCTTGGCGGGCGCGTTCCAGTAGTCGTTGTAAGTTCGCGTCCGATGCCAACCGGCGACGGAATCGTCCGATCGCTGCCCATCGGAGCCGCGATTCAAAGTCAATTGCGAAGATCTGACCCCGGTAAACCGGACCCCGGTAAACCGACCCCGGTAAACCGACCCCTACGCCATCGAGAAAAACTTGTTGCCACGTTTCGGGCGACTGTCCCTGGCAGAAATCACTCGCTTCGACGTCCAAGCCTGGCTAGACTCCCTTGAGCTCAGTCGTTCCTACATCAAAAAACTGCGCAACCTGCTCCACGGCATCTTCGAAGAAGCCTGCGATCAGGAATACCTCGACCGGAACCCCGCCAGGCGGACCCAAGTCCACCAGGGCCGTAAGTCCTGCGATCGCTTCCTTGCCCTTTCAGAAATCGCCATCCTCGAAAACCTGGACGGCAGGGAACGCCTCGTGTTCCACATGCTCACGCTGCTGGGGGTGCGTCCGGGCGAGCTCTTCGCCCGCCGCTGGCGCGACTGGCAAGGCAACCAGCTTTTCATTGCCGATGATGTCTGGCGTGGCACTCTGGACGAGACCAAGACCGCTGCCTCTAAAGCCTTCGTTTGGCTACCCCGGCTGCTGGCGTCCGAGCTCACAGCCTACCGGGCCAGCATGCGCTGGAGGGATCCGGAAGACTTCATATTCTGCTTCCGCCGAGGAACCCCTCTCGACGCGCACAACTACCTCAGACGGGTGTTGAAGCCTCGCTGCGACGCCCTGCAGGTGCCCAACGTGACCTTCCAGTGCTTCCGTCGCACCTGCTCCACGTACTTGGTCAAATACGGCGGCAACATCAAGGACGCGCAGGCGCACCTCCGCCACGCCAACGCCACTACTACTCTGGGGATCTACACGAAAGAAATTCCAGAGAGTGTCAAAGCCGCCGTGGAAGACCTCAGCCGCGTGCTGTTTCCGAAAGCGGCCAGCTTCGCGCAAGGCCAGCTCTTTGCGAAAGGGCGGGTCAACTAAAAGAGTTCTGGGTGGTTTTTGGGTGACTAGTGATTTGTAAGTTGGGGTGAGTGATGGGGATCGAACCCACGACCACTGGAGCCACAATCCAGCGCTCTACCAACTGAGCTACACTCACCATCGACGGGAACTAACCTGCCAAGGCGGCGGGAATCACAACAGGTCAGCCTCAAAAAACCAGCGACAGTCTAATATAATCCTCCGCTTGCCGCAACTGGAAGGTAATGCGCAGACGCCGGCACTCGGCGAGCCAGCTTGTGTGCGAAGAAGCGCTTGCCTGGCCGTTAGTTGGGTTAGCTTCTTCATTCGCCGTGGGATTCGCTCTTGAGGCCTGAGTCTGGCGGGGTCGCGTCTGTAGCGGATCTGAGATGGTGGCGAAAGAAGCCGATCACTCTTGCCTCATAGACTTTTCCCATAACTGTGTAGCTTTGAACGTGCGCGGCACCGGGAGTTTCCATGAATTCCTTGGGGCTGGATACTTTTTGAAAGAGCTGTTTTCCCTGCGCGATTGGTATCAGCGCGTCCTGGTCGCCGTGGAAGACCAGCATTGGCCGAGACCCGAGGTACTGAACGTAGTCTTCCGGAGCAATGGAATCGACTTGAGTGCCCATGAGCAGAGCTCCGTAGAAGCCTGCCAGCTTTGCAAAAATCCGCCTCAAGACATGTGGCCACTCATTGAATTGAAGCTTCAGGAGGTCTGAAAGACGCGCGAAAGGGGAATCGAAGACGAAGGCCTCAACCTCAGGCAAATGTCGCGCAGCCAGGAGCGCAGCAGCCGTGCCCATGGAGATGGCGTACACTCCAATGCCCTTGAATTGCTGCGGGTGGCGCTCTCGGGCATATTGAACGGCGGCCTGGATATCAAGAGCTTCACGAAATCCAAACGTAGTCTTGTAGCCGGTGCTCTCCCCGTGCGCGCGGAAGTCGAAAGCCAAGACGTTGAAACCTGCCTGGCAAAGAAACCGGCTGACACCTCGCACGTCTTCCCGATTTGTCCCGAGGCCATGGCACACCACGACCAAAGCAGCTCCATTGCTGCCGTAAATAAACCATCCACGAAGGGTTTCGCCATCCGAGGTTGAAAAGGAGACGGGCTCAAACTTCAGCCCGTCGGCTTGCGGCGTACTGCGGACAGGCATTTTGGGGCGGTAGACGTTTGCGAAGGAATAAAAAAAAGGGAGGATAACGCAGAAGGCAATGAGACCGACAAGCAGCAGCTTCAGCGCGGTTAGCATTTCTCCGTGGGCCTTTTGGCTCTGGCTTGCCCAGTTAGGCGTTCGTCATTCATCACGCTACGGCCCCAGGTTTTTCTCGGAATGCTTTTCACCGTCGAACTTCAAAAGTTTGCCGCGTCCTTCGACGGCGGTTTCGAGATGGACCGGCCGTGACCAGACTTTTTGAATGTTTTCCAGCGTTGCCTTGGCATAGTCAATCTTCAGGTCGATGCCCTCATGCCGGTGTTCCAAATAAAGTTCGCCGCGGTTCTCGTAATTGGCCTCTCTGACGTAGATCAGCGGCTGGCCAAAATTGGTCAGCGAGAAGAGCAGCTTTTGTTTCACCTTCTTGAAGTCGCGGTCGGAGATGACATAGGCGTTCTGTTCGGGATCAAACTTGTAGGCAAAGAGCTTCTGCTCCCGGCAGAATTCCTCGGTCATGAAAGTGTCGATAAACGTGACATCATTGTAGATCTTGCGCACTTCGAAGATCTTTTCCCGCCCGAGGCCCGCGTTCTTGTCCCAATTCTTTTTCTCTTTGATGCTGTCGCACTCTTCGTAGTCTTTGCCAAACTTCCCTTTGTTCCAGCGATCTTCAATGTCCTTGAAAAGCTCCAGTCCGAGCTTGTAAGGATTCACTCGTGACGGTTGCGTAGCCACGGTTCCGGAGTGGTGGTCGGCGTAGTCGATCAACTCCGAGTCTCTCAGCGCTTTCCGGGTCATGATCGTGGAATGCCAATAGGTGGCCCATCCCTCGTTCATGATCTTGGTCTGTCCCTGAGGCGCGAAGTAGTAGCTTTCTTCACGGATCAGTTCGAAGACCTCGCGCTGCCAGTTTTCCAAAGGAGCGTTCTCAATCAGGAAGAGCACAACGTCTTTCTCCGGGTTTTCGGGAAAGCCGCGCTTTCTCATGCGGCCCTCATCCAGCCTCCGCTGCTGGTCTTGCAAGAACCCCTCCGGATTGATGTATTCATCCATGTAATCCTTGCTCTTGATCTTCTTGACGGTTCGCTCGTCGTCGTTGTTATCCAAGACCGATGAGGCTTTCCGGCCGTGCCGCTCGATAAAGGGCGAATGCCGGTCGATGAGATCGTCAATCGAAAGACAGATGTCGATGAAGCTTTCCACCTCGGTGTAGCCATGCTTGTCAATGTATTTGCGGACTTTGGTGGCGTGGTTGGCCATCTCGTCCATCATTCTGCGGTTCGTCTTGGAGAACCAGAAATTGTTCTTGAAGAAGTCGCAATGTCCATAGACATGCGCCATGACGATCTTCTGGTCCACATAGTTGTTGCACTGCAGAAGATAGGCATAACAAGGGTCGTTGTTGATGACCATCTCGTAAATTTTATGCAAGCCGTAGGCAAAGCTCTTGCTCAGCCGCTCATACTCCATGCCGAATCGCCAATGCGGGTAGCGATTCGGAAAGCCCATAAAGCTGGCCACCTCATTGAGCTGTTTGAAGTCGAGGATCTCGAAGAAAGTTTCGTAAAAATCCAGCCCGTAGTCCCGCGCGTAGCCTTCGATTTCCTGGCGGATCTTTTCGAGATCTGGCGGCAGATTCATAACAGTTGCCCAACTTCCGCATTATTTTCAGGTAGCCGCCGGCGTGAGGAGGCGGCCTCCATAAGTCCCCGCTCCTCACTTCGGCTGCTACACGTTACTTTCCCTTTCCCAGGAAATCTTTGATTGAAGCGTAAATATCCTCTTTTGTCTGAATCTTGGATGTCACCAGGTTTTCATGCGAATCCAAACTTTCCTCTAATTCGCGCAGGAACTCGCCGCTTCCATAGGCGCTTTCAACTTGCCCGTAGCAAAAGAGGTTCACTTTCTGCAGCAGTTCCTCTTCCAGCAAAGTGACGCATTTATCGGTGTCTCCACCGGACCAATTGTCACCATCGGAGAAGTGAAAGCCGTAAATGTTCCACTGTTCCATGTCATATTCTTCGTCGATCATCTTGTTGAAGTAGCTGTAGGCCGACGAGATCATCGTGCCGCCGCTTTCGCGGAGGTGATAGAACTGTTCCTCATTCACCTCTTTCGCTGCGGCATCGTGAACGATATAGCGCGTGACTAGCCCCTTGTACTGGGAACGCAACCAGGTATCGATCCAGAAGGTCTCAATGCGCACGATCTCTTTCTGCTCGTCTCCCATCGAGCCTGAGACATCCATCATATAGACGATGAGGGCATTGCACTCAGGCGTGGGCTTGGTCTTCCACGAGAGGTAACGCTTGTCTTCGCGGATTGGCAGAATGAGCGGGTTGCGGTGATTATAGATACCGGAGGTAATCTGGCGCTTCAAAGCTTCCTTGTAGGTCCGCTTGAAGTGCCGCAGCGATTCGGGTCCCGTGCGCCGCACGGCAGAGTACTTGTCTTTCTCTACCTGAATCTTCTTGGTTCCCTTGGGTTCGATCTTCGGCAGTTCCAGCTCTTCTCCCAGAATCTGCGCCAGCTCTTCCAGCGTGATGTCAACTTCCATCAGATGCTCGCCTGGCAGGTTGCCGGCTTCACCCGATGCCTGGTCCTCTCCCGCAGCAATGGGAGTGCCTGCTTCGCCGTCGCCCTGGCCGACACCGCCCTGGCTGTGGGGCGAGAAGCGGAACGTCGGAATGTCGATCTGGGGAACCGGAATGCTGATGAGGTCCTTCCCTTTTCGACCGATCAGTTCCTCGTGAGAAATGTACTTCCTCAGATCCTGTTTCACCTTACCGCGAACGATCTGACGGAAACGATTGTGGTCCTGCTCGATCTTAAGGGTGGCCATATGGAGGGTTACCGCTTCGAATCTCCTCTCGCAAAAATGCTGGCGACGTAGTTCAACACATCGGTCGCGCAGATATCGCAGTATCCATAATTCTTGACCATCCGGCTTTTGACGACGTCAATCTTCTCCTGAGTATCTTTATCGACCACGTTGGCCACTAGACTCGTGAGTTTGATGGAGTCTTTCTGGTCTTCGAACAGCTTCAACTCCAGAGCTTTGAACAAGCGCTCGTTGGTCTTGTAATTGAATGTGCGCCCCTCGATGGCGAGGGCGCCAATGTAGTTCATGATCTCGCGCCGAAAATCGTCCTTGCGGCTCTCAGGAATCTCGATCTTCTCTTCGATGGCCCGCATCAGCCGCTCGTCGGGTTCTTCGTCCTGCCCTGTGTACTTGTTCTTCACCCGCTCCTTCTGCGTGTAAGCCTTGATGTTGTCGATGTAGTTGCTGCACAGCCGGCTAATGGCTTCCTCGTCCGCTGAAATTGCCCGCTGCACCTCGTTCTTCACGACGTCTTCGTACTCCTGCTTCACGACCGAAAGTAATTCGCGATACTTCTTCCGCTGTTCGTCGCTCTTGATCAGCGAGTGGTGCTTCAGCCCGCTTTCCAGCTCGTTCAGCACCATGAACGGATTCATGCAGCCCATCAGCTCGTTGCTCACCAAGGCATTGGAAACCTTGTCTTGAATATAACGGGGAGAAATGCCATCCATGCCTTCGCGGACGGCCTCTTTCCGCAGCTCTTTGATGCTGTCTTCGGTGTAGCCGGTCAGCGTCTTGCCATCGTAGAGCTTCAACTTTTGCAGCAGCGTCAGGTTGGCCTTCTTCGGCTCCTCCAGCCGCGTTAACACGGCCCACATCGACGCCATTTCAAGCGTATGCGGCGCGATGTGCTTGCCGCGGATTCTTTCCGGATTGAAGTCCTTCTGGTAGATCTTGATTTCCTCGGAAATCTTCGTGATGTAAGGGACATCGATCTTTACGGTGCGGTCGCGCAAGGCCTCCATGAACTCGTTGTTCTGCAACTTGCGATACTCCGGCTCGTTGGTATGGCCGATGATGACTTCGTCGATGTCGGTCTGCGGAAACTTTTTCGGCTTGATCTTATGTTCCTGCGAAGCGCCCAGCAGGTCGTAGAGGAAGGCCACGTCGAGCTTCAGCACTTCGATGAATTCGATGACACCACGGTTGGCCACATTGAACTCGCCGTCGAAATTGAAGGCGCGAGCGTCCGAATCTGAGCCGTAGATCGCGATCTTGCGGTAGTTAATGTCGCCCGTCAGCTCCGTCGAATCCTGGTTCTTCTCGTCCTTGGGTTGAAACGTGCCGATGCCGATGCGGTCCTTCTCCGACAGCACAAGACGGCGCACCTTCACGTGCGACATTGCCTTGGACCAATCACCGTCGTATTTCTTGCTGAGCTCGCGGTACGTCTGGCGGCAGGCAGGGCACAGGTCGCCATCAATAGTGACAGGATACTCAGGCCGGCTGCTCTGGTTGAGTTCCGCAAGGACTTGCTCGCGAAACTCCACCGGAATGAGATGGAGCGGCTCCTCGTGCATCGGGCACGGCATGTCGTCGCTTGAACGCAGGCTGTCGGACTCGTGGTGCTGGGTTACCTGCGTCCAATTGAAGGTGTACAGGGCGCCCTCCGGGGTCTTGGAATATTCCTCGAGCCCCTTCTTCAACAGGCGCGCGATGGTGCTCTTGGAACTGCCCACCGGCCCATGCAACAGCAACACGCGCCGCTCAGTGCCATAGCGGTGGGCCGCAGCCTTGAAGATGTCCACCATCTTCGCAAGATGAATGTCCAGCCCATAAACCGCGTCGCGCCCGCTGTTCGGCAGGTCTTTGAAAAAGTTGTAACGGATGATCTTGCGCTTGTATTCCGAGTATTCTTCCTTCCCGCAGGCAAGGATCATGTCGTAAACGCGCTGAAAGGCGGTGCGCGTCACTCGGGGGCTCTGTTGAACAATTTCGAGATATTCCTCGAAAGTGCCTTCCCAGTTCAGTTCGCGAAAGTGTTCGCTATTCTGCCCTTGATGGATTAATGAAAGAACGCTCGTTTTGGTTTCGGCCATATACACCATGCCCTCCCACGGCTTTGGCGCGCCTATTCGTGTCCTGCCTATTTTCTTCTTGGAAATAACGGATACAGCCTGGGGGAAAACAGGAAGAGAGCGAATTAAGCACTGCGAGTCAACAAAATCAAATTCGATTTCATTGAGAAAGAGCGGAGCTTTGTGAATGGATCTTCAATGAATCTTTTCTTCAGAACTGCGTCCATTATACAACCAGTCTGATTGAAATGCACTGCCTTTGGGATGCTTCCTCGTGCTCAATTTTGTGGACCATCCGTTCAAATCACCAAAGCTCCTTCCTTCTGTTCAGGAATCACGCTCGGCGGAGGCGCCAGTGTGGCATCATCCCGATCCAGTGTACAGGCTTGTCTCGCACCAGAGCGGTTCACCGCTCTTTGCTGTGCGGTTCTTTGACAAAGAAAAGAATCAGAATGGTTGAAGCCATCAGCAGGCAGGCAGAAAAAATTCCAACCAGGGAATAGCCCGATGATGCAAAACAGTAGGATGCAAGCAGCGTGGAAGCTGCGATACCCAACTGAGACAATGCGTTACGCAGTGCCAGAAAGGTTCCCCGTTCGGTGGGATTGACCAGTTCCGTCGTGATAGCAAGCAAGGGCGCCATGCGGAACGCAATGGAAAGCCCCGCCAGCGCGAGCACGACAAATAACCACAGGCCCCAGTGGAGCTTCGGAACGGCGGCCACACAAGCCGAAAGCACGAGGCTGCTCAGAACCAGTAGCGGCTTCTTCGCCCAGCGATCGGCAACGATTCCTGACAGCGGCGCTCCGGCCAGTGAAGCAAGCCCGCACAGCAGGAAGATGAGGCCGACCTGCTGAACCGTGACGTGTTGCTGAGCGATGAGATGGCTGGAGAGGAAGGTGATGAATGCAACAATCGCACCGCTGGAAAGCGGCGAGGCGAGCAGAACGCAAAGCGTCTCTCTGCGCCGCAGGCAGAGCCCGAGGACTTGCTGAATTCGACGGAGGCTCAAGCGCTGGCGCGCGTCAATGGCGTGCACCTGGGCTTCGGTCTCGGGCCGGATGAACCTCCAAACCAGGACGCCGCATACCAGAGCCGCAACCGCAGTAAAGAGAAAGAGCGGACGCCAACCCCAGTGGGCTGCTATGGCCGTCGCCGCGGGAATGCCAAGAATCGCTGCAGCAAAGTAAGCCGTTGAAAGAATGCCCATGGCTCTGCCCCGCCGCTCGTAGCTGAAATAGTCCGCGGCATAGGAGGTTGCCGCTGTGACGATTGCTCCCGTTGTCACTCCCGAGAGAAACCTCGCCGTCATAAACATTTCCAGGGAGGAACTGGCAAATGTGCAGACACACGCTGCCGAGAAGCCAATCAGTCCAGCCTGGATGAACAGCTTCCGCCCGAAGTGATCGGAAAGATATCCAAACAGCAAAGAAAAGACTGCGGAAGCAACAGAATAGACTGGGACAACCCGGGCCGCAGCGCTGGGTGTGACGCCGAATCCCGAGGCGAGCAGAGGTAAAAGCGGGGGAATGATCTGGTAGTCGACTTCACCGAGAAGTCCAATCCAGAAAAGCAGCAGCAGGATGAGGGCTGGGCGGGCCGGCTCCGTTTTCATTCAGTGAACCGAGGCAAAAGAGCCACTTGATGCAGCCCACTTATAGCATTGAAGGCGCGGCTGACGAAGTGCTTTCGGTTTGCGGGACGAGCGCGTTCCGGCGCCATAGGCGAAAGTGAAGTTGAACTCAAAACTCTTGGCACATCCATTGAAAAGGGAGACACTCACCCAATGCTCGAGAACATTTGCTTCGGTCGCGCCGACGCGCGAGGCAATCACTCTTCATTTTGCTGCGCAGGCAACGCTAGCCTCCACTGAATCGCATTCCGGGCGAAATCTACGCTTCGAATCCCTCAGGTGCGAATTGCTGGTCGAGTCAGTTTTCGGAAAGCTGATATCGATCAATGGCTGGACTTGTTGACCGCATCAAGTAACGCTATGCTGGCGCAAATCAATGCACGGATCGGCGAAAAGGTCCTGAGAAATGGTCTCCGTTCATCAGTGTCGTGACGCCGGCGAGGAGGTTATCATCAGGAAGATCTCGAAACTCGTTTGCTCGGTAGGGCGTCTGTCTTGCCGGATGGGCGGTCAGCGGTATCGCGGGCGCCCGTTGCGGCGCCCGAAGGTGATATTGAAGAGGCGAAGGAGGTTGGAATATGTCAAACGCAACACAAACCGACATTGGTGCAGTGGTTTCTCTTTGGCGATATCCCGTCAAGTCTATGATGGGGGAGGAGCAGAGTACCGCCCAGCTGAGCAACCACGGGCTAGTCGGAGATCGTGCATACGCCTTAGTGGACAGCTCCGACGGGAAAGTCGCAACCGCCAAGAACCCTAGAAAATGGCCCAATCTCTTCGCCTTCCAAGCCGCCCTGGTCGAGCCGTTAGGTAGCGACGCGCCGCTGCCTCCGGTCCGCATCACCCTGCCCGATGGCACCCTCGTAAGTAGTGAGAAAAGCGATTCCAACCAGGCGCTCTCGAAGGCGCTCAAGCGTCAGGTAACACTTGCGGCAACCCAGCACGGTCAAGTGACCGGAGTTCAGTCGTCTGGGCCCGCTTCCTGGAAGGCGAATTCGGAAGAGTACTGGCCGGATATCGACGGCCTCAACTATCGGGACACTGTCACCGAGTTCGCACTCCCAACGGGAACATTTTTTGACTGCGCGACGGTTCACCTATTGACAACAGCCACGCTCAGCCTGCTCCAGGACTTCTATCCGCAAGGGCGTTTCGAAGTCCAGCGATTTCGTCCCAACATTGTTGTGGACCCTGGGGTCGGTGAGAAGGGCTTTGCTGAAAATGCCTGGATCGGTCAGACACTGGCCATCGGGGACGAGGTTCACCTGAACATCACGGGCCCCTGCGGTCGCTGCGTGATGACAACCTTAACTCAGGGAGATCTCCCGAAAGACAGTGGTGTTTTGCGCACGGTGGTCCAGCACAATCAAGGCAATGTCGGGGTCTATGCGGCCGTCGTGCGAGGTGGGACAATTCGCCGGGGTGATCGGGTGAAGGTTGTAGCGTAACCCCAGCTGAGGATCATCGAGATGTTGGAAAGTGATGCTTGAGTTGTTTCGGAGCGCGATCATCGGATAATGCGCACCTGAGGACGAGAGGTTGACAATGATCAGCGTGAAACATTTGGCGATGGCAGAACTTGAAGCTGGGTTAGAAGCAATCCGCCAATCGCCCAAAGATGAAGGCGTGTTGGAGTTGATTGTGCGACGGCCGCAGATCGGTGAGCGGGAAGTCTTGGGAGAAGGTGAACTCGACCTCGTGGAAGGTCTTGTGGGCGACAACTGGAGAACTCGCGGAAGTTCTCGTACATCCGATGGGTCGTCGCATCCCGAAATGCAGCTCAACATCATGAATTCCCGTGTGGTTGCTCTTGTGGCGCAGAATCAAGATCGGTGGCCACTGGCAGGGGATCAGCTCTTTATCGACATGGACTTGAGCGCTGCAAACCTGCCACCAGAAACACAACTGACCCTCGGCGCCGCCGTGATTCAAGTCACGAAGCAACCCCACACTGGCTGCGAAAAATTCGTGGCACGTTTTGGGCTGGACGCGATGAAGTTTGTCAACTCAGCCGTGGGAAAACAGCTACATCTGCGTGGCATCAATGCTCGGGTTGTTCAACCGGGCGTGATTCGCGTTGGGGATGTCGTGAAGAAAATTTGAGCGTGCAATTGCATGGGTTGAATCTGCCCGCAAAGCCGCATTGCGACTGGCGTTTCGAGTTCGCGACAGAAACTAGTTCCACTTGCTGGCGCTCAGGTTCAAGATTAGGTCAAGTTTGTAGTCCCGGCTTCAGCCGGCCGCCTGAAGGCGGTACTACGAACGCGTGCCCTGGGCGGTATGAGGTCGCGCGCTAGCTTAGCTATAGGTAGCGAGCGACCTTATACCGCCGAGAGGAAGCTCGTCTAGGTTGGTTGGTGACCCCTCACCCCGCCTCCGCGACCGCCGTCGCTTTGGCCACCCTCTCCCCACAAACGGGAGAGGGCGTATGCTTCTTGATCAATTCTTGAACTTCGTCGGGAGCAAGTGAACCTAACACTGAAGCCGCGGTTCAAAACTGAAACGACAGCTTTGCGGTCACGGTTCTAGGCAGCCCAATCGCCGTCCCGGAGAACACTCCGTCGAAGTTGATAAGGTACAAACGATTGGTTAAGTTTGTGAAGTCGAGTTGCAGCGTGGCGAGCCGGGGCTCACGATTCCACAAGCGGAGCCCGGCTGAAGCATCCCAGAGATGGCGGGGCTTAATGCGGCCGCGAGAGAAATTCACCTGGTTCAGGAGTCTTTGCGAAAATTCTTCTTCCAGTTCATCTTCCTCTATATCATCTGCAAGCTCCACTGGCAGCCCGCTTTCGTAGTGAAAGCCCAGCGCCGTCCACCAGCGCCCTGACCTGGTGGGCTGATACTGAACTTGAGCATGAAAGGTGTTGCGCTGATCCTGCGAAATGGGGAAGCGCAGGCCCGGCGTCAGCAGTTCAATGGCTTCTTCGCCGGCAAACAGCCCGCCGGTAATCGGAGAAAAGGCCACGCCAGACAGATTTGAGTAGCTGGCGAAGCCTGAAAACCCTCCCCAGCGCCTCAGTTCCAGCCGAAGCTCACTGCCGTGGATGCGGCCTCGCTCCAATGAAATGGGGAAACTGATGCCAGTGTTGAAAAAGACATCGTCGTCTTCGAGGTTTCGCAAATTGCGCCGGAACCACTGCCCGTCGATACGGAAGCGGCGCCCAAGCGCCTGAGAAAAGCCTGCTTCGAAAAAGTTTGCCCGGCCCGGCGGCAGAGCCAATCCCCCAGGCTGACCCAAAGCTTGTTGAGTGCTTAGAGCCCTGGCAGCTGCCGACGATGACAGCAACAGATTCTCGATGCTCGGCGTTTGAAAAGCGCGGTCGTAGGAAAAGTGAAAACGCGTTTGCGTCTGCGGGATGAAATAGCCAAGCCCAAAACGGGGACTCCATGCGGAATCTTTTGTCAGAAACCGGTAGGAATCAAAACGCACGCCGGCCTGGACAGTAAAGTCCTTCCAGCTCCAGCGATCCTGCAGAAAGAAGGAAGATTCCAGGCTGTTGCGCCGACTTGAAAACTGAAACGGGTTGCCGGGCGTGAACGCGAGAGCCGGGTTCACCGGAAAACTCTCATCCTCTTCTTCTGGCTTCTCTGGTGCGAAGAAACCAGCGTCGGCTACAGCAAAGCTGAAACTCTCGCGAACCGGCGAAAGAAGGACATCGCCTCCCATCTTAAATTGATGCTTGCCGGCAATCCAACTGTAAGAGCCCTGGGCGCCATAGGCCTGATAACTGCGATCCTGTTGGCTGATCACAGGCGTCGAAAGCGGGTTGCTGATCAGCTCCGACGAAACATGCCGGGCGTACGCCGCAACACTGCTGCTGGCCCGCGACGAGAAATAGTGCTCCCAGCCCAGGGAAAGGTTCGAGTCGCGGTTGCGCCGGATCTGGTCCTGACCGGCCTCTTCCTGAAACGGCTCATTCGGCGCCTGAAGATTCGTGCCATTGGCCCAGGCAAAGACACGAACCACATCCACGGCGCTGGCAATTGAGTCCAGCCGCAGGAAGCCGGAGAGAAGGTCCGCCTCGTTGTGGAAGTTCTCCAGGGCAGGGGGATCGAGGTAACGATTCGTGCGGGAAGCACTCAAGACACCTGAGTAGCCCCATTTTCCAGAAGCGCCACTCAACTGGAGTCCCGCGCCGAAAAGAGAGTAGCTGCCGCCCTGAAGCTCCAGTTTCCCACGCTCGTGGTCAGCGGCAACATGCGAGGCCACGTTCACCACACCGCCTAATTTTCTTCCGAACTGGGCGGGAATGCCTCCCGTCATGATCTCAAGGGAATCGCTAGCCTCCATGAGGGGACCTGAGGCAAAGGCGGGAGATCGGTTGTCAAAGATCGGAATACCGTCGATGACGTATTGCGTCTGGTATTCCGATCCCCTCGGATGCAGCACGCCGTTGCCTTCCAGCACCCATCCTGGCAGCCAAGCCACGAGGTTGATCGCATCGCGATTGGGAGGAGAGGCCAGCCGGCGCTGGATCTGTTCTTGGCCGAGGTAGAAGCTCGAGTTGGTCTTCTCTGGGTCAACCACAGGCGGCAGGCCCTCAACAGTCACTTCCTGAGTCAGGCGGCGGACCTTCAGCGTGAGGCGGAATTCTTTCGTGACCTCGGTGTTGATATTGACGTTCTCGGCAATCACGTCAAAACGGGGATCGTCCACGCGCAGCAGATAGGCTCCGAATGGAATCCTTCGCAGCACGACACGTCCAACGCTCTCCGCGAAGGCCTTCTGCGTCGTCTGGGTCTGGCTGCTTTCCAGGCGGACCTCGACGCCCGGAACCGGGGCGCCCGCTTCATCTTCGAGAACTACAACCAAACGGCCAAGCTTAGATTGGGGGTAAGCCGAAGAACTGATCACCAACAGAAGGAAAAGAGAAATAAGCCCTTGGCATGTTCGGCAGCAAGCAAAACCGTTCCGGGAGACGGATGGAGTGAGGGAGCGTTGCAGACCCGGGTTAATCCCCATGTAGAGACCTAGGTGACGCAATTTTTCAGGGC
>JAKEER010000201.1 GCA_022616615.1 Acidobacteriota bacterium | reverse complement strand
GCCCCTGCCGGGGCGGCAGAGGTTCACGATGGTCCGGATCCCTGGGGCGTCGCGAGGGACCGCTGTCCCTCGCTCTGCCCCAGGCTACCGTCCATTGCCCCATCCGGGGCAAAAACGTCCAACCTCCAGCCAGGGTGTGAGCGTTGTAGCCGTTAACGTTTGCAATAACTGCAAGGCACGAAGACCCACTCTTGTCTCGGCTTCATTGATTCCGGGCGAAGCTGGAAGCCAGGTGAACATCAGCCACCAGGCGGGTCGAACTCGTGGAGACGGTTGCTTCTGAGGAGCAACCGTTCAAACCGATTCGGGATTTCAGGGTCTTCGATAGCGTGGCCTAGTTCGTTAAGCCAATGACGGACGTAGTGGAGGTCAAGTATTTTTCGATTCCTCACAATAACCTGCTCGGCATCAGCCAAATCGCGTTCGCGTCCGGCAAAGCATTTGTGCACCAGCAAATCTTCGGCTGAGCAGGTCGGGAACACAAAGCCAGGGCCAAACTCATATCGAGAAGATCGCTCGACGGTCGTGGACTCGAAGCTGCTGATTCCCAAGGCCAAGTCGAGACCCACGCTATTAGACGCCTCTAACAACAAGACCCGCCGAGTCAAAGCAAACTCTCTGGCATCACTGATTCTGGGGCGGAAGACCGAAAGCAGGTTGTCGACGACCTGTTCTTCTGTTTCCAACTGGACAACCATCGTCAGATCCACATCCAACGTTTGACGTGGTTGTCCCCAACGTTGGACCGCGAGACCTCCAATCAGGCACGCCCGAACGTGGATTTCATCCAAGACGTTGAAGACTTCTTGGGCAGCGTCGAAAAGGGGATTCATCGGCCGATCCTGGCTTGCAGATAGCGTTCGAGTTTTCGAAACCCGGCCTGCTGCGCCACCAGGCCGCTCATGGGTTGATTGAACCCCGGTCTCCATAAGGCAAGCAAGGTTAAGGTTTGGCGTCGTGCCTCCTCCTCAGTCAAGGCTGCTACTTCTCGACTGCGCATGGCGTCGAGCAAGGGGCCTGTCTCCAGCCAGTTCTTGGCGAATGCCTTGAGACTGAGGTCAGAGGTTGTTCTGTCTCGCATAGCGACTGCGCTCCTGAGTTCCCAGCAATTATAGCGTACGCAGTTCTTCGCGAGAGACTCCTGATGCGAAGCTAGGCCGGAAACCCTTCAACCAGAACTCCAATTAGAAACAGAAGACAGATAGTGGAATTGTAGGACAAGTGAATGATGAAGCTGGGAAGCAGCGCATCGGTTCTGGCCCGAACGACCGAAAGCGTGAATCCCACCACCGTGATGAGCACAATAGCCGGCCAACTACCCCACAACTGGGTGACGTGCACGCCCGAAAAAAGCAGCGCCGTTACCACAACCGCAAGAGTCTTGCCCAGCCCGCGCTCCACGACGGGATACAGGAAGCCGCGAAAAATAACTTCCTCTACGAAGGGCGCGACGACCACACCCAGCGTTGCAAAAAGAAAAGCAGTCAGCGGAACTTTGAGCAATTTTTCGATCGGGGGTTCAATCGGGTTTGGAAACACCGTCGAAGCGCCAACCACCGCCAAGGCTAAGAGAATACCCACGGGCAAATAGGTCCAAGCTCGAAGTTCCTTTTTGGGCGACCACTTCAGCGACTGCAAAAAGGATGCGTTGTATTTCAGAGTCACAGTGAAGTAAATGAAGAGCAGCAGCAGGAAATCGAGCAGGGCCTGAAACAGGAACAAGTAGACTCCTTCGTGCGCAGGCTGCAGAAGGAATCGCAGCGCGGGAAGCCTGACTTGCACAAAATGCTTGGCAGCCTCTCCAGCCGCGGCCAGGATCACGACAGAGAAGGCCGCGAAGCTAAGCAGGAACACGACATCCCAGCCGGACCACACGGGAAACGAACGTTGGGGCAAGGCCAGCTGTGCGCTCTGCTCTGAACTTTCAACCAAGCGTGGAAGGCCAGGACTGTCCGTCATCTAGGGTTCCGACTCGATCAAGGCCCCCGCCAGCAGAGGGATCATCAGTTCGTGATGGCCGGTCAGCTCGATGCCCTGCCCGGAAACGCGCGTGGGGCGCTTGACGACGTTGTGGTGGGGCCGGTACTGCTGGAGGAAGTCAAGATTTACAGTAGTGAAGTGGCCGAGAGGAGATCCAAGATTGCGTGCCACGCTGATAGCTTTAAGAAACACTTCCGGCAAAATCACCGCCGACCCGCAATTCAAATAGACTCCGCCCTCGTTCAGATCGCGAACCACAGCCGTGAGCAGGCGAAAGTCCTGCAGGCTGCCTCTGCCCAGCAGGCTGCCGTCCGTGGACGGGTGGTTGTGGATCGTGTCGGTGCCAAGCGCAACATGCACGGTCACTGGGATGCTGCGCTGGAAGGCGGCAGCCAGCAGACTTACACTGCCAAAGGGAAAGCGTCCGAAGTTTTCCACAAGATACGAGCCGACGGCCTCGCCCAAGCCGAGGCCGCGATTCACACCTTGAGCGATGGCTTCGTTCATCCACTCCGCCGTCTCGTGGCTCATTCCGAAGTCGCCTCTTTCCAGTTCGCTGTCGACGTCTTCAGAAGTGGAACCCGCAATGGCAATTTCAAAGTCGTGAATGGCGCCGGCGCCGTTCAGGGCTAGGGTTGTCACAAAGCCTCGCTGCATCAAGTCGATCAGAACAGGATTGAGACCGCACTTGATCACATGAGCGCCCAGACCCCAGATGATGGGCTTCTTCATCGACCGAGCCGCCAGTACGGCATCGATGACGAGGCGAAAATCGCTGCCTGCCAGGATCTTCGGCAAGGTCTGGATCAGCCCGGCGAGGCCGCTCCCTCTTTGATGGACTTTGGCGAAGTTTTCCACTGCGACCTTGGTTACCCGCTGTTGGATGGAGCGCGTGCGGATCTTCGAGCTGTCAATCGGTTGATGCGCGTAGCGGCTCATGCCGGGCATTATGGGAGCGAGCCTGGGTTTATTGCAACTGCATTCTCCCGAGTTACCCCACGCAACAATTCCTAAGAAGCGGCGATAACACTTCGTAGCACCCACAGGAATTTTCTGCCTGGATGCTCAAAATTCAAAGGAGGTCTTACAACAATGCAAATCGCAAACGTAGGAACAGCCCACATCCTGGACGATTGGTGTGGAACGAAACCAAAACCCTTGCCTTGGCCACCGCCCAAAGGGCCACAAATCCTCGACAAGGCCAGCCTGGTGGGGTTCAATCCTCAACCGGAGCCGCCGAAGGCGTCATTTGAGGCTATCAGCAAGGCCGCTTTCAACCCTCAACAGCTGTCGGCTTTCGATGACGACTGGTGTGGCACAGTTCCGAGGAAGCCACCCTTGCCGGATCCTCCTCCTCCGCTCGACTTGCTGAGCTTGCCGCTCCAACTGCGGTAACGGCTACATCCAAGATGGAACCAGCATCTCCTTGCAGGATCGCAAAGGGGATGCTGCTTCCATACTTGGCAGCTTGCCGGCAGCCAGCTACGGAATCGAGTGGGAGCCTATGGACATGGCCTCTGCCGCTAATAATAAGTTGCTTCGGGAAGATCTGTTGGGTGGCCAGTACCGCAAAAGGACCTTTCAGAGTTCCCTAGCTAGTCTCACTAGGCAACGACGAAGTTCAAGATTCGGTCAAATTTGCATTTGTTTGAACCGCCAAGAGCGCCAAGAACGCGAAGGGGAATCCGATCGGTCATTCGGAATCTGAGAATTTCAAATCACGGATCTTAGATCCCGATGGCCGACCAAGTACTTCCGAAAAAGCCAGGCAAGCTCTTGGCGCTCTTTGCGTCCTTGGCGGTTCGCTGTTTTGGGCCTCGGCGGTCTGAGGTCGCTC
>JAKEER010000200.1 GCA_022616615.1 Acidobacteriota bacterium | reverse complement strand
GATTGGATGTTCCCGATTTCCTGCCTGGCCACTGGCGCCACCCTGTTCGTGGTCGGCAGCCTGCGCACCGTGGTGACGCGGGCGCGCTGGTTCGTCAGCGGACTGGAGATGCTCACCGTGGGCTCGGTGGCGGCCGCCGCGGCCTATGGAGTCGGCCACCTGCTGCGCCAACTGGTGTGAAGAGAATCGAAGGCAAGGGAAGCCAAAAAGTCGTGCCCGGCCCATGGGCATCCAGCCAGCAAGCCTAGACCCTGCCAAGCCGCTGCTGGACGCGCAAGCGGAAAGGTCGTGTGAATCTCTCCCCAATATAACGGAAGTTTCCGGGATCCGCGACGAGAGCTCGGGTCAATAGCTGAGCGGCACGCACCCAGTGGCGTGGCCTATGGAACTCCAGGTAGTCAAGCCCGCGGACATAGGCGTTGCTCAATGCCCGACGCCGAAGGCGTTGGATATGCGGCGGGAGCCCTGGCTCGGTGAAAAAGCGTTTCGTCAAGGCGATTTTCGCGGGAACGACGATTTCCGCCAGCCGTCCGAGATTGTCGGCCCGCATTCGGTCCCATGCAAGGCGGACGGAGAGTCTGGCGAATTTTCCACCGGCGCGGGCGATGCGCAGCCAAAGGTCGTGATCATGGCACCAGGCGGGATAAAGCCACCCGACTTTTTCGAGGATGCGCCGGCGCATAAAGGCAGCCGACTGGAAAATCACGTGGTCGCAGTTATAGAGAGCGTATTCCAGGTTCCAGTCGCGCGGCACCAGATCGCCATGAACCCGGCCGGCTTCATCCACCACACCGGCGACACCGTAGACAACATCCACTTCCGGCTGGCGCTCAAAGAAGTCCACCACGGTGCGGACCGCACCGGGCTCCCACAGATCGTCCGCATTGAGCCACGCCAGGACGTCGCCCTGGCTCAACTTCCAGCCTCGATTAATAGCGTCGAACGATCCGTTGTCCAGCTCCGACACCCAGGTGATCTTGTCGCCGCACTCCTTGAGAAGCTCTAGCGTCCCATCCGTAGAACCGCCATCCACGACGATGCACTCGAGGTTGGGGTAGTCCTGGGAAAGAACGCTCTTGAGCGCGTGAGGGAGGAAGCAGACGTCGTTCTTGCAGGGGATAACGACGGAGACCCGCAGGGACTGCTGCTGCCTGTCCAAGGTTGCGGCGGCGGGGAGAGAGTTGATCAAGGCAACAACTGCAGCCCTGGCTTCGTCCAGGCCATCTGTCCGCGGCGGAAGCGGGCGGCGCCCCGCGGGACGCGTCCTGAGGACGTTAAACAGGTTGGTGGGATCGGCGGCCAAGGCCTTGGCCCGGAGCTTGAACTGTAGAGCCCGGCTCTCCGGGCGGCCGAATTGCAGGGTCTGGACAATTCTCAGATAGCAATTGCTGAGTGCTCGCGGCCGGAGTTCTTGAATGTGGCTGGGCAAGTCCGGAAGAGAAAAGAACCGTTGTGTCAGGCTAACCAGACCGTCGATGAGTATGTCAGGCCGGTATTGACTGTTGTCCGCGCGGGCGCGAGCGCAGCCGAGCAGATGCGAGACGCGTTTGATCTTGCCGCCTGCAAGGCTCACGCGCCGCCAAAGCTCCCAGTCGTGAAACCAGGCGGGATAGAGCCATCCGACGCGTTCGGCCATGTCTCGCCGGATGAAAGCCGCCGGCTGGTCGATCATGTGATGGCAGGTCTCAACCGCATAGCTGAGGTCCCAGTCGGGGGGGCGGCGTCTCTCCATCTGCTGCCCCTCGCCATCAATGATCAGACAATCTCCATAGATGATGGCGGCCTCCGGGTCGTCCCGGAAATACTGAACCGCAGCCGCCACGGCATCCGGCGCCCAGGAATCGTCGGCATTCAGCCATGCGAGGATCTCTCCCCGGCTGCTCTGCCAGCCCCGGTTGATGGCCTCGAATGAGCCCCGGTCGGCCTGGGAGGTCCAGGTGATGCGATCGCCGTAGCCTGCGAGGATGTCAAGCGTTGCGTCGGTAGACCCTCCGTCCACGACGAGGCACTCAATATTCGGATACCCCTGAGAAAGGATGCTGTCGAGACAGCCAACCAGATATTCAGCGGCGTTCTTCGTGGGTACGACAACCGAAACTAGAGGAGCTCCTTCGCTCCCGTGTGTTTGTAGTGAGGGACGGGGAGAAGTAAGTCTCAGCGGTAATCCTGCAACTGTATCCATGGCCCAATCCTGCTGGGGTGCTTCGGCTCCGGAATACCGCACGCCATCAATCTCCACCCAGTCGCACAGCCCTGGAGTGCGTTGCGTTCTCAGTACGGGACCGAACGTCCGGATGAATCCGTCGGAAATGCGTCTGTTCTTTGCCCAGCTCCGCTCCTTCGCTTTCTCCCGGTGGAAGCGAACTCGACTCTCGTCATCATGGTTGCCCTCGATCAGCTCACGTATCGGGATCCGGCCGTAGCCGCACAGCTCCAGTCGAGTGGTTATATCCGTGTCCTCGTAGCCCCAATCCAGAAGAGCTTCGTTCAGGCCGCCGATGCGTTGGAATATCGTTCTCTCCACGAGCAGGTGGAGGCCATGACATTCGCATTCGCAGTACACGCGGCGACCTGACGTCTCCGGGTTTGTGGGCTTAACCCCCAGGGCCGGGAGTCCAGCGAACTGCCGCCAGCGCGCGTAATGGTGGTCATCGATCTCGCCGCTGGCCAGAAAGGTCGCTACGATCCCCGTCAGGTGACGCTCGTCCCGGAAGCGAATGCCAGTATCCAGAAAGAACAAGAGGTCACTGAAGGAGTAGCGCACGCCCGTATTCGCCGCTCGAGAACGATTGAAGTACTGCGGACGCGGGCAACGAACGACATGCAGACGCGGGCTTTTCATGGCCTCGAGAACCGAATCGAGCCCGTCCACAGAGGAATGATCGGCAATCACCACACTGTAGTTCGGATAATCCTGATTGAGCAGGCTGGAAAGAGAAGAACGCAGTTCATCCGCTCGATCTATGACGCGTACGATGATTGCGACCGATGGAAAGTGAGAATTCAACCCTTAATCCCTGAACGAAATCGAGACAGAAATCGCCCAGCCACTCGGCGAACCGCACGGACCACCATCGTAGACAGCCAATTCCCGTCTTGAGAAGGCTTCTGGCTTGAAGCTCTGGAGCGGGCTGGAAAAAACAACTCGTCCTGCGCCTGGAAACGCTCTATCCATTTCCGATAAGACAGGCGCGGCCCTTCGGGATCCTGGGCCTGCGCGGCCAGCAGATCCAGAACGTGCTCGGTATCACAGAGATTAGACAGCCGGGTACGGAACTGCAGGACAATGTCGGCCGCGCAGTCCGGCAAGTTGAAGACCGAGAACAAGCAGATCAGATTCAGCAGCTTTTCCGGCGCAAGCCGCTCGGCCAATTCCCGGTATTCAGCGAAACCGAGGTCCCTGAGGTAGAGTGCATCAGCTTGGAGGATGCGACCTGATTCGGTTTCCGCGGGTTGACAGTGCAGATACCGGGTCGGCAAGGCCGCCAGGGAATAGCGACGAACCTCAGTCAGGTCAAACAGCTCAAAGCCTTTCGCCTTCATGAAGCGATCGGTGTTGTGAAAGGAGTGGTCGGTCTCCCTGGCCGATCCAAAGAAGTTCACCTCGAGCTGCAGCCCGAGGATCCCAAGGGTGTCCAGGGCCGAATCGAAGGAGTTAAGGATCTCGAAGTCCTTTGCGTCGACGTCGATCTTAAGGAAGTCGACACTGTCCAAACCGTTCTGGCGAAGGTAGTCGGGCACGACGATGACCTGAGAGGGCTCGGCCAACGCCATCTCGGACCCTAGATTCGCCGCGGGTTGCTCCGAGGCGGACAAGGGGCGGGACTTCGGCGCCTCAAGCGACTTCACCACGCTCATGCGGTGCCATGAGTCGCGGTGCCAGTCGCCTAGGCCTTTCTTCCTCTGAAGGAAAGGATGATCGGGGGGTAGGGCCGCGTACGCGGCGACATAGCGCACTCCCGGGTGTGTTTCGGCCTTTCTCAGTCTTTCGACTTCGGCCAGATTCGGGTCGATCGCGACTGCACGCAGCCGTGTTCCGAATTGGCGCCAGCGGGGGTGGATCCCGCCACTGCAACCGATGTCCACCAAGGTGAACGGTATTTCGCCTGCAACGTCGGCGACGTGGCTCATCACGGGAACATAGTCCGTCATAGCTTTCTTTCTGTCTCCGCTGCCGACATCGAGCTACGTGTCTATTCCACCATAACTTGAAATGAGTTCCAAGGCCGAGGAAAAGTGTCGGGATTGACCTTGTGGAAGTCGGAGAACGCCCCTGCCTTGTCTCCTTCGGATGAAATGGGAGAAGAATCAGGGGCTACGCTGGTAGTGAGCCTGGTCCCGGCGCCGACAGGCTGGCACGACGTTCAATTGGCCACAAACGCGTTTGAGAGGGAGCGTCCCGCGCGTGATACAATCGGTCATCAGAAGTGACGCCGTTTCCGTTGCTGGCAACAGGAGCGCTACCGGGCCCTAGAGTTTGGAAGGAGCCAGCCGCAACAAGTTGTGCTCCGTATGCGACAAACTGCATGGTGAGCTCCAAGATGTCGCCGCTTCCAGGAATCTCCGTTGTCGTGCCGGTCTACAACGCCGAAGCCACACTCCGGGAGTTGATTGCCAGGGTAGAGCACACCCTGAAAGAGCTGGGATGTCCCTTTGAGGTCGTGCTGGTGAACGACGGCAGCCTCGACCGCAGTTGGGAAGTTGTGGAAAGCCTGGCTCATGCGCATGATTGGGTCCGCGGCATGAACCTGATGCGCAACTATGGGCAACACAACGCCCTCCTCTGTGGCGTCCGGGCGGCGAAATATCCGATCACCGTGATCATGGACGACGATCTCCAGCACCCGCCGGAAGAAATCCCGCGGCTGCTGGAAAAAATGGCCGAAGGGTACGACGTCGTGTACGGCACGCCGGAAAGCGAGCAGCACGAGTTCTGGCGCAACCTGGCCGCGCGCTTCACCAAGCTTACATTGCAAAGTGTTCTGGGGGCGGAGACGGCGCGCAAGGTGAGTCCCTTCCGGGCTCTTCGCACACAACTGCGCGATGCGTTCGCCGAATACCAAAGCCCATTCGTTTCCCTTGACGTCTTGTTGACCTGGGGGACAAATCGCTTTGGGGCCGTGACGGTGCGCCATGAGCCGCGGCGGATCGGACGGTCTCAATACACGTTCTGGAAATTGATGACCCATGCACTCAACATGACCACAGGGTTCAGCGTCTTGCCGTTGCAGTTGGCTACCGCCGTTGGGTTTACTTTCACGTTGTTTGGCATTCTCGTTCTTGCCTATGTCATAGGGCGGTACCTGATTCTCGGAATCAACGTGCCCGGTTTCACGTTCCTGGCCTCGACGATTGCGATTTTCTCGGGCGCCCAACTCTTCGCCTTGGGGATCATGGGGGAGTACTTGGCCCGAATGCATTTTCGGATGCTGGAGCGGCCTCCCTACGTGATTCAGTCGGCTACCTCTGAATCAAAGAGTGCCGGGAGCCAGAACAACGCCTAGCGGGGTTATCCTTTGAGGCCGGGGAACAGCGATTGTACGATCCGACCTTCTTCGAGCATCAAGTGGCGGCCGAGGACCGTCATTTTTGGTTTTGCGCCCGCAACCGCGTGATCGCAGCCCTGGTCAGACAGATTGTCGGCAGCCTAGAACCCGGCTACCGGGTCCTTGAGGTTGGCTGCGGAGCAGGCGGTGCTTTGAGCGTCCTGGAAAGGGAATGTACTCGGGGAAAGGTCGTCGGCGTAGATTTGTTCGCCGAGGGGCTGCGGCATGCCCGCCAGCGAACGGGTTGCTCGGTAGTGCAGGCAGATGTTGACAACCTACCCTTTGCCGCACCCTTCGACATCATCGGGCTGTTTGACGTACTTGAGCATCAACAAGACGACATAGGTATACTGCACAAACTGCGCGGCCAATTGGCCCCAGGTGGAATTCTGCTTCTTACGGTGCCGGCGCATCCATCTCTGTGGAGCTATTGGGACGAAGCCAACCATCATTGTCGACGCTACCAACTCTCAGATCTGGAAGATAAGTTGAAGACAGCAGGCTACGCGGTGGATTATCTGACTCAGTTCATGGCGAGCCTCTATCTGGTAATGCTGCTCTCCCGACGGCTACGGACGTGGTTCCGTGGCCGGGCGGCACATGCCGGAGCGCGATCGCAGCACGTGGCCGCTCAGGAGTTTCGAGTCGTCCCCGTCGTCAATGGACTCATGGAATTGCTACTAAGCCTTGAACTCCCGCGGATCAGGTGCCGCCGGCGCCTTCCCATCGGTACTTCACTGCTAGCCATCGCCCGCAACGACACATGACCATCAGGCCAAACGCCCATCATGCCTGACGCCCGCCGCCTCCAAACACCGGCGACGGCGTTGATCTGGGTTGGTCTCGCCCTGTGCTTCCTGGGGATTGCCGCCGATTGTGTGGGAATCGATTCGGAAGCCGGATGCGGGCTTTCGCGAAATCTTCCTGGTCATATTGGGAGTGAGTCTGTCTATCACGAGCTGCGTTCTCTTTTGGTTAGCCAAAGGCGGGTGGCGCCGAATTAGGCCCCACCTGTGGCCTTTCGTTCGAAGCACCCTTCTCGTCCTAGCGGTATCGGTCGCGATTACGGCGGCGGATATTCATTTCTCCCAGCAAGTGGGGATGCTCTCTTATCCCCCGAACTATGACGGCATCGGGTACGTCCTAGCCGCGAAGAGCTCTTTCTATGCAGTCCAGTCAGAAGAAACTGATCCGACAACGATGTCCCGTAATCGCTGGGTTTTCGAATTCGTTCCTTTGTGGGAAGCCTTGATGCTCTTGAGTTTCTGGCTCTTGGGTGAAGGTGAGTGGCAAGCTTTTACGGTCCGCTTTTGGCCAACTCTCTTGCTCTTGCTCTTGCTCTTGCTCTTGCTCTTGCTCTTGTTCTTGCTCTTGACGTTCTGGGTGGTCCGGAAGAGAGGGAGCGCCACCGTGGGCTGGGTGGCGGTGCTCTTCACTGCCCTGCTGCCGACGGTCAGTGTAAGTTTGCGCACCAGCGGGTGGGAGTATCTTGCAGGAGTAAACTTGGGCCGTGGAGCCTTGGGGGGTTTTGGGCTGGCTGACCTGCGCCCGGACTTGCTTTCCGCAGTGCTACTACTCTGGGCGGTCGTCCCGCTCATCGAGAATGTCAATCGTCTGGACCGGCCAACGTGGTTCTTGTCGGGAACGGCTGCCGCCCTGGCCATCCTTGTGAAGTCATCCACCACCCCGGTATTGCTCCTGGCTGGCGGGTTGACGGTCGTCTACGTATTTACGGTCAACCGACATCGTTTTCTCACGACTGCGGAGACAGGGGCGTGGGGACTGTTCCCCTTCGCGACCCTTTTGACTCCGTGGCTACTTGCGGGGGGACCGCGAACGATGATCACATATCTTTCCCACAATCTGACGGCGGGCCGTCCACTGTGGTCTATACCGAACACAACCTTCCTCGCAGAAGCGACACACTACTGGTGGGTTTTCCCACATCACATGGGCTGGTGGGAAGGCTGGGTGTTCCTTGGTCTCGGGCTCCTGTTTTGGATTGCCAAGCTCCGCAGGAGAGAGGGTCAGGAGAGTCATCGTCTGCTGGCCTACTTGCTGGTAGCCGGAGCCGTGTATGGAGTGGTCTCTGCGACGCCGAACAAGAACTTTTTTGTCGGGCTAAATTATTATCTTCTGTTGTGGCTCTTCTCCTGGGCAACTCTGGCGTCGTCCTTGACAGTGCTTGCCCAGCGGAGTCGCATGGCATTTACGTGTCTGATCCTGTTCGCAGCCCTCTATGGAGGATTCGTCATGGGTGCCGCATTCTACGCTCTTCAGAATTGGCCGGAGGAGAAACAACTCCGGCCGCCGCAGAACAGAGAGGTTACGCAGCTGATTGCGCGCGACTTGCGTCGCATCCTGGGGAAGGACGACACTTTTGTGTGGATTCCGCTTTATGGGTGCCCGGCAGCGCTTCAGTACTACATGATGGATGAGTTGGGCCGTTTCCCGCAGGCCGTCTGGATTGATCCGGTAACCTCTCCACCGATTCCGCAATTCTTGCGGGAAGAGGTTAGTCCGAGCAAGGCGGTCCTGGTGTTTGAGGATGACATCGAAGAAGTGGCCAAATACTTCCCTGTACACCCGATGAGCTACACTTACTGGCGCGCTATCTCCGAATGGGTTAGGCGGCCGGATAGCCCTCATCGGCTGGTGGGAACCTACCGATTGTGGGGCCAGTACCCTGATCACCCAATCTTAGTCCACTTGTACGTCAGGGAATCTGACGAAAGCGATAGAGGCCGGAGAAACTGACGAGAGAAACCTCATGAACCGAGAGCGATGCTTGGTCTTGGGCGGGGCCGGGTTCATGGGGTCGGCCCTGGTGGAGTTGCTCCTGAAAGAGGGAGCCTCCGTCCGCGTGTTTGACCAGAAGGCGTGCCCTGCGCATTGGACACCCCCGGGGGGAGTTGTCGAGATGGTGCGGGGCAGTTTTATGGATTCGGAGCTCGTGGCCGAGGCCGTCAGCGGCTGCCAGTATGTCGTCCACCTGATCGGGACGACCGTACCGGCTACTTCCAGCCGCGACCCTGTTTTCGATGTGCAAACCAACCTGGTGGGGACCCTGGGCTTGCTGGAGACGTGTGTGAGGGCCAAAGTGCGCCAGATTCTGTTTTCTTCGTCGGGAGGAACCATCTACGGGGAAGCCTCCAGCCTCCCCATACCGGAAACTCATCCCACGGAGCCGCGGTCGTCCTACGGAATTACCAAGCTGGCAATCGAGAAGTATCTTACGCTTTTTTCCCAACTCCATGGGCTCGACTACACCGTCTTGCGAGTAGCCAACGCCTACGGTCCAGGGCTGCCGCTGACCGGAGAGCAGGGAGTGATCGGAGTGTTCCTGGCACGGCTGAAGGAAGGGCGACCCATAGTGCTCTGGGGGGATGACTCCGTGGTGCGCGACTATGTCTACATCGACGACGTCGCCCAGGCCTTCCGAGCAGCAGTCGGGCAACGGTCACCCTGCCGAATCTTCAACATCGGGACGGGAGTGGGGACTTCTCTCCTGCGGCTAATCACACTGATGGAGCGGATAACGGGATTGCACGCAAAGATCGAGAAGCATCCCGACCGGTCAGGTGTGTCTGCCAACGTGCTCGATCCTCGCCAAGCTCAGCAACACCTGGGCTGGAAGGCAGCAACCAGCCTGGAAAAGGGACTGACGCTAACCTGGGAATGGATACGCACCACCAACCCTTAGGTGATGTGGTTCCGCGTGGCTCTGCCGGACAGAAGGCCTCAGCCTTGGCTCACTCAGACTCAGGGTATCCTGCAGGAGGAAAGTCCGAGCCAGACGGACGTAGGGCATGACTAGACGGTATAATCGAGTCCTTCGAACACTGCCCATCGCAGCGGCATTGATGGCTTTTGGTTGGGCCTTCTACTGCAGGCTTGGTCCAGAAGAGAGAGTAAGCAATCATGGGCGGGCGGTGCGTCCGGAGATGAACGTGACCGTGGGCGATGACAAATGGCCGGAACAGGTCCGATTCCTCGATGGAAGCCGTGCTGGGGAGGCGTTTGCTCTCAACGGTTCGGAGGCGCGTTCCCTGTTCCGCACCGACTTCGATACGCTGGACGGGTTGCAGGTCAACCGCTACGGTGACGGCGGCGGAGTGACCCTCGTACCCGACGGCCTGGCCCAAGGCGATGCTGCCGGACGGTACGAGTCGCGTGACAACCGTGACCACATTGCCACCCCCTACTTGGGCCCCCGGAGCCCCGACACCGGTTTATTCTTTTTTTCAGCCTGGGTGCACCCCGCAGAGGGGCGTCGTGCACCGGCGCTGTGGCTGCAGGACGAGAACTTCACATTCCTGAGCCGGGCGCAAGTGCGTCTGAGACGCCCTGACGGCTGGATTCTGCTGGTGGGCTTCGCTGAAAAGACGGGAGCCACCCAGGTTCGCTTGGTGGTGATGGAGCAGCCTGGGACCGTCTCTCTGATTGACAAGATGCTGCTCGTAGAGGCGAGCGGGGAGGATAAAGGCCGGCGCTGACAAGCACAGCGGGGGGATGTAGAATCAGGTTTGACTCGATGAGCAGCGGCTGATAGCATCTGCCTCAGAGGGGGGGTAATGCGCCGGGAGATCGGGTTGTCCCGGTCAGTGTGGCTCAATTGAATGGCCCAGCAATCCCAACCTGCGTCGGTTG
>JAKEER010000199.1 GCA_022616615.1 Acidobacteriota bacterium | reverse complement strand
GGAAATACTAGCAGGAACGCCTTGCGAGCCGACGCTTGGCAGAACTGGGATTTCTCCCTCTTTCGAAGCTTCGATATCAGAGAACGCCATCGCTTACAATTCCGGGCGGAGTTCTTCAACCTATTTAATCAGGTGAATTTCGCTCCACCCTTCGGAGTTGTGATCAGTCCATTTTTTGGCAGAGTTCTTTCGGCAGCTCCCTCTCGCGATATTCAATTTGCCTTAAAGTATATCTTTTAGTTTCAATTTCAGTGCGTTTGTATTAGTTGCGGATTCTCTCAATCTTCAACGGCTGCCGGGCCACGAACGCTAGTGCTTCGTCAAGCGTGAACACCCCTGCGGTACATCCTAGGGCGCTTGTGCACGAGGCGCCGACCGCGCTGGCAAAGCTCAAGGTTTTTTCTAGAGACCAGTCTTCCAGCAATCCCGTGATGAAGCCGGCGGCGAAGGCATCCCCTGCCCCAGACTCGTCTACCGACTGAACGGTGTAGGGACCCGCCCGAATGATCTCTCGGTTGCGGATAGCCACCGCACCGCGCGCTCCCAGCGTAATCACCACATCGCACGCCGGATTCAAATCTGACAGGAAACTCCCCTGCGCGACCGGATCCTTCAGGCCCGTCATTGCCTCGGCTTCGTCATCATTGGGAAGAAATGCATCGGTATAAGCGAGCATCGATTCAAGCTGTTTACGCGACATCGCCAGGCCCGGAGGAGTGACGACGTCCAGCGCGGTCTTCACCGATCGCTGTTTGGCAGCTCGAAACAGCTGTGTCAGATCCTCTGCGCCAAACTTGGGCATCACCATGTAACCACCGACATAGAGCACTCGTGCCCCGTCCAGGACAGAGCAATCAATGTCAGCAAAAGAGAAATCGGCGTTGGCGCCAACGCAGTGGATGTAGCGCCGGTCTTCGCCTGTCACATTGACGATAACCGTGCCGGAGGTTGGATGTGTCTTGCTGAACGCAACGCTCGAACAGTCCACGCCCAAGCGCCTCAAGTCATCGAGAACGAAGCCTCCAAACAGATCGGTCCCCACTTTGCCAAGCACCTTCACTTTGCGTCCCAGGCGGCTGAGGCAGGCGGCCGTGTTGCTCGCACAGCCTCCTGCACCCAAGAGGAATCGATCCGTCAGCCCGAGTTGACCCGGAGCCGGCAAGGCAGGCATCGGATTGGCAAAGATATCAGCGACCAAAATGCCAAGACAGATCACATCCATGAAGCTTTGCCTTTTCGCGAAACGTCGGAGAGATGAAACAGCGCAGCGAAATCCTTACATTTTGCTGAGGAAAAGCCGCCATCTCAGCAGTAGCGGCCCAGATGGACCACCCCCGTGCCGCTGCCGGCACATCCCCTCTCACTGAGGAGGGGAGCCCGAAGACGAGCGACCGCTGAGGTGAACCTGAATAGTCGTCAGCACTTCTTCAAGCGATTCAAAACTTGACGATTTTCAAACCGAACGACACGAATGCCGTTCTCCTCCAAAAACCTCATTCGTTTGACATCGTATTCGGACCGCGTCGAATCAAAGTGACCTTGTCCATCCAATTCCACGGCGAGTCGGCATGCCGGACAGCAGAAGTCCACAACATAAGGCCCCACACTGTGCTGACGCCGGAATTTCCTGCCGCCGACTTGGGAACGCTGCAAGTTTTTCCACAATAGCGCCTCGGCAGGCGTCAGTGAGTTTCTCTTTTGCCGCCGCCGTTCCTTGAGCTGCGGGACATTGTGCAGCCTATTGACCATCTCGTCACTTTGTCACTGCAACCGCTCCCCTCCTCAAACGAGGAGGGGATGTGCTGGCGCAGCCAGCACGGGGGTGGTGCCAGTCCGTCGAATTCTACTGACACACTTCCTTCACCGCCGCGACGATCCTTTCAACCGAGGGCACATAGAAGTTCTCCATGACCGGAGCAAACGGAACCGGCGTATCCGGCGCGGTGACGCGACGAATCGGGCCTTGAAGATAACCGATGCAAGAGTCCGCCACCCGCGCCGCCACTTCAGCGCCCCAGCCTCCAGTCAGTGTGTCTTCGTGCACAATCACGAGCCTGCCCGTTCGACCCACCGAGTCAAATACGGTCTGCCAGTCAAACGGAGCCAGCGTTCGCACATCGATGATTTCCGCTTCGATTCCCTGTTCACTAAGGGTTTTCGCCGCCAGCACGGCTTTGTGGACCATCAGAAGATTCGCCACGATCGTGATGTCGCGGCCCGGGCGCACGACTTTGGCTTCGCCGAATGGCAGCAAATACTCTTGGTCCGGCACGGCGCCAAAAACTTCCAGTCCGCCCGATTCCTTTCTCGAGCCTTTGCTTCCGTAAAGCAGCTTGTGCTCAAAAAACAGGACGGGGTCATCCATGCGAATGGCGGTCTTCAACAGGCCCTTGGCATCGTAAGGATTTGACGGGCACGCGATCTTCAGGCCCGGAACGTGCATGAAGTAGGACTCGAGCGACTGTCCATGCTGGGAACCTCGCGTCGTCGCGCCCACCGGCGCCCGCATCACCATGGGAACCTTCAATTTGCCCCCGGACATGTAGCGCATCTTAGCGGCGTGGTTGGCCAGTTGGTCCATGGCCAGGAAGAGGAAGTCCGCGTACTGAACGTCCGCAACAGGGCGCAGTCCGCCGAGGGCAGCTCCCACAGCGATTCCGGTAAATCCCGCTTCGGAGATTGGCGTATCGATCACTCGCTCGGAACCAAACTCATCGCTCAGCCCCAGCGTCACGGTAAAGGCGCCGCCGAATCCACCTTTGATCCCGATGTCTTCCCCGATCAAGATCACGCGCTCATTGCGGCGCATCTCTTCCTGGAGTGCTTCTCGAAGAGCCTCGACAATGGACAGTTTGCGGCCCTCCACCTCGGGCTTGGCCACTACATTATTCAGCGTAGACATCAGCAAGACACTCCTCGGGCAATGGGCTGGGACTGGACTCGGCGAACTCGACGGCGTCGTTCAACTCTTGCTCGGCGCTGGCTCTGCAGCTGTCGATGATCTCGTTGGTCAGAAGCCCCTCAGCAAGGTAGCGGGTTTCAAACCGCGTGATCGGATCTTTTTTTTTCCACTCGGCAACTTCTTCTTTAGGCCGATAGTGGCCGGGGTCGCTGCGGGAATGCCCGGCAAACCGGTAAGTTTCCAGTTCAAGCAATGCCGGCCCGTGGCCTGATCGCGCCCGTTCACCGGCTTCCAGCGTCGCTTCGTAAACCGAAACGACGTCATTCCCATCGATGGTACTCCCCGGAATACGATAGGCTGAAGCGCGTGCGCTCACCGTCTTCACCTTCATCACCGAGTCAATCAAAGTGGAAGCACCGTACTTGTTGTTCTCGCAGATGAAGAGCACGGGAAGATCCCAGATGGCCGCCATGTTGACAGTCTCGTGAAAAATTCCCTCATTTACAGCTCCATCGCCGAAGAAACAGGCCGCGATGTTGGATTTCTTCAGATATCTGAAGGAAAGCGCATAACCTGTAGCCAGCGGCATGCCTCCACCCACGATCGCGATGGCGGGAAGCATTCCCAGGTCCGCATCGCCCATATGCATCGAGCCGCCCTTGCCATGACAGCAGCCCGTGCTCTTGGCAAACAGTTCGGCCATCAAGAATTTCACAGGAATGCCCCGCGCGACGGCGTGCTCGTGAGGGCGATGGGTGCTGGTCAGCATGTCTCCCTCCCTGAGCGCCTCGCAAACACCTACCGCACACGCTTCCTGTCCCTGCGCCTGATGGATCGTTCCCGGCACCCGGCCCTGCAGAAACAGCGAGTTCACACGATCTTCAAACATCCGGCAGAGCAGCATCTTGCGATACATGCCCAGCTTCCGGTCCTTCGTCAAAAGAGGCGGCGTCATAATGAATTCAAGTGGAATTGCATACTTTCTAGCAGTAGCGAGCGACCTCCTACCACCAAGGGACACGGCTCCGTTGGTTCTTGCCCCCTCACCCGGCCTCCGCGACCGCCGTCGCTTTGGCCACCCTCTCCCCACAAACGGGAGAGGGAGTTCTCGAAT
>JAKEER010000198.1 GCA_022616615.1 Acidobacteriota bacterium | reverse complement strand
CACAGCGTGGCTGGCCGCTTTGCGACTTCCAAACGTGATGCAGCTCATCAGCCGCATCGTGCGGTACAGGCGCTTGAACGGGCGCCTCCGAAAGTCGCTGTGGCCGGCCACGCCTGCGGCAATCAAGGGATGGGACAGCTCCATAAGCAGGGCACGCATTCCGGCGAGCCCCAAAAGCATCTCGCGGTTTACCTGCCAGAAGGGGCTGGCAAGCGAGAACAACCGGCTGTCGCAATCGCGTTCAGAGAGCATCGCTCAGTTCACCGAAGGAAAGCATAGCTGAGTTTGCAGACAGGCTCAGTTCATTCCAACACTCTCGAAGCCTGACTGCCCCGTGGCAGCGATACCGCTACTGGGTCAGTTTCCGGTTAGAAATGAATAAGGCAGAAAGGAAGTGGGAAGGCAGGAAATTCAACCCTACCCTCCCGAGACTGTGAGTTCTCTTTCGTCTGTCTTTGCTGCTCTTGTCTCTGCCCGCAATTTCCGCTACATTCATCCCCCAATGAAATAATCCCATAAAGTCGGGTCTTATTCCCAAGCAAGGAGTGCATATGGCGTGCTGGCTGCTGAAAACTGAACCCACGGTTTATTCTTACGACGACCTGGAACGCGATCAGAAGAGTGTTTGGGACGGCGTTACCAACAACTTGGCTCTCAAGTATATCCGCCAAGTCCAAAGAGGCGATCTGGCACTGATTTACCACACGGGAGAAGAGAAAGCTATCGTGGGCATTGCTGAAGTGGCCAGTGCGGCATATGCGGACCCAAAACAGAAGGATCCCAAGTTGGCCGTCTTCGACCTTCAACCCCTGCGCAGGTTGCCTCGTGCTGTGGGGCTGGCCGAGGTGAAGGCCAATGAAAAGCTGAAGGACTTCGAGCTGGTGCGCATGGCCCGGCTCTCGGTGATGCCCGTCAGCGAGCCAGTGCGGAAGATCCTGCTGAAGATGGCCGGGGAGAAATAGACCTTGCTCAGCTCTAATACCTCTCCCTGAATGAGACCAGAGAGTTCAGGGCTCACCCTAGTGCCGCTGTAGATTCACCTCGATCGAGGTCCCTCGAACTCCTCGATTCGAATCGAGATCACACGGCACTGAGTTTGCCGCGGTGCCGGTTGGCCCTTCGCCGCACGAGGCAGGAACGGGGCAATTGCGAGATCAAGCGCGACGCAAGCCACCAAAGTTTTTTCGTGATCCGAATTCCTAAGGATCGCAAGGTAAAATCTGGAGCTGGGCTGTCTGTTCTGCTTCTCAGTACAGCGTTCTAGCCAAGCGTTTGCGATACTCTTCCGCCAGCTTGCTTCGCTCTCCCACCAGACCGAAGATGGCAAGCATGGACTTTCTCGGGGCCTCGTCACGGTAACGTTTGTCCTTGGCGATGATAGCGAGAAACTCTTCCAGGGCTTCCGAATATTTGCCGTCGGCAGCCAGGCAGGAAGCCAGACCAAAGCGGGCATCCAGATCACTTGAACTGGCTTCCAGCCTGTTACGGCAGGCGTCTTCGCCACCTGCCTGCTTGCACTCATCGTGAAAAGCCAGCACTTCTCTTAAGCGGCTGGCAGCTTCGTATTCCTCATCCGCCAGCGAGATAGCGTCGAGATGGCTGAGCGCCTCACCACTCCGTTTGGAGCCGATCAAGAGCTTGGCCAGAGCCAGGCGCGAAGCCGCCCGGCCTGGCTCGATCCTCAGCACTTCCAGAAATAGCTTCTCGGCTTCCTCCGGCTTACCGGCCTGGAGATTCCGTTCTGCAAGCGCATGGAGCTTCGCTGCCTCGCTTGGGCAGTAAGGCTCGAGAAATTTTCGCATCGCAGGTTCAGGATAGGCCCCAACGAACTGGTCAACGGGACGCCCCTCCTTGAAGAGGATGCAATTCGGGATACTCTGAATTCTGAATTCCATGGCGAGCCGTGAATTCTCCTCGGTGTTTACCTTGGCTAGCACAAACCCTCCCTGGTATTCCTGGGCAAGTTTCTCCAGGAGTGGTCCCAGCGTCCGGCAGGGGCCGCACCAGGATGCCCAGAAGTCCACGAGCACGGGTGTTGCTGTCGAGGCTTCCAGGACGTCTCTTTGAAAAGTCTCTTCGCTAACACTTCTGATCCATGTGTTCTCAGTGCTTGGCATGTTCGGTTGTCCTCCGGGTGCATTAGAAGAGAGCAAGCCTTGGTTTTCGCATGCCCGTGAGGCATTTTGAAGTCGGTCTATGCTGTCGGAAGCCTGCTACGCGCGGCGAAATGTGGTGCGGGGAGGCCCGCAGAAGCTACACTGCCGGGACGACCACCCCAGGCATGACCCGCCTTGTCCCGGCCTTCTATGTTATGCGAAAAGCTCTCGATGGGTTGCTCTCTTTTTGCGCGCACTTCAGTGCAGGCGCTGTGCTAACTGCCTCACGCCAGGCGTGACCAGCAGGCGGCTCTTGCTTGCTAAAAGAAAGTCTCTCGTTGAGAAGGCACCCGAGATCTGTAAGTGTAACAATATAGATAGCATCCAAATACAACCCGGTAGGGCTAGACGCTCTTCGTAACGCAACGCCCAGCGATGCCAAGCTCGAAGCAGCGTCGAAGGAAGATTAAAACAGTGACTTGCAAAGCCCTTTGGGCGGCATCCAGTGGTTGTCTTCGACCAATGGTCGGTTGGCAGCAAAATAAGTAGCAATCGAAAGAGCTGAAGGCTGTACCGTCGTCGAATAAGGCGGTGGACAAAAGATGCCGATAAGTTGGCAACCTGGAAATGGGGCCACTACGCACCTCAGCCACGCCTTGTAACGCTCTGCGGGAAATGTTACGATTTCTTCGACTTCGAAAGATTCCAGAGACAATGAGGGAGGCGCTTATGAAGCTTGTTCCGTGCATCTGCTTGCTCTTGGTGATATTTGCAGGCATCGAGTCCGCTCAGGCGGCGGCGCCGGCCGTGTCCTACGATGGCAGCACCATGAGTCTAACCGCTGAGAACCAAACCTTTGGGCAAGTGATGGGATTGTTCCAGCAGCAGACAGGATTGGAGTTTGAGATTCCAGGAGATTTGAACGGCTTGCGTCTGCCGCTGGTGGAGTTCAAGAACCTAAGCATGAAAGACGCGCTGCTGAAGGTACTGGAAGGCAGCAACTACGACTATATCCTAGTCGCTGCACCGGGACAGCCCGATTTTGTTCGCAAGCTTGTGATACCTGGAAAGTCCAGCAAGATTTCGGCTGCTGCCGGCGCGTTCCGTGCGATGAACCGTCCGGCCATGGAAGATCCGTTTGGCGGCGGCATTGAAACCACGATTGAAGACAACGCCAACGTGCAGCCCGATCCAGCCGCGACCAATCCGCCTCCAACCCAAAATCCTCCTCCACAAGGCTTCGCTCCCGTTCAGCCTGGTGTGCAGCCTGTTCCAGTAAATCCCAATCAAACCTCCCCAGGAGTCGTGGCTCCCCAGCAGGTGCAGCCACAGGGCCTTCAGCCGTTCACTCCCTACGGGAATCAGAACAACCGGCGGTCGCCTTACTGATTGATGGAGCATAGGCAGAGTTTGGACTGCAACCTAGGGCCAGTCGCAGAGATGCCGAGACACAAGAAGTCAGTTGGTTAGAGCTAGGGAAGGGGCCGCACTGCGTTCGGGCGTGTCACTGTTGCCGCACCGCAAACTCTTGGGGCCATGCCATATCATGACCCAGCAAAGAATTGAGACGAACAGGGGAAGGCCAGCCGCGAAGAGGCGCCAGACAAGGCTGCTTCTGAAGAAAGTTCGCAGAGGCGACATCTAATCCCCGGCGTGTGTGCCTGGGAAGAATGTCTGGCGCTAATGTCGCCATCGGGCTATGCCGAACTCTGGCTCAGATGTCAAAGCACCGTGGTTTTTTTGAGGGCGACACCAGAAGGGTTCACCAGCATGGAAGATAAAGCAGCCAGTCTCAACCGGCAGGCCTACCATCATTACCACATTCTGGAAACCTTTGAAGCCGGCATGGTGTTGCAGGGCACCGAAGTGAAGTCGATTCGCGAAGGCAAAGTGAATCTGAAGGACAGCTACGGTCTGGTGAAGAACGGAGAGATCTGGCTGTTGAACTGCCACATCAGTCCTTACAGTCACGGCAATCGGATGAATCACGATCCGCTGCGCACGCGGAAGCTGTTGCTGCATCGCAGCGAACTTCGCAAGTTGGTTGGAAAGACCACGGAAAAAGGGCTGACGCTGGTTCCAACAAAGATCTATTTTCACAATGGTCGCGCCAAGTGCGAGATTGCTCTGGCCAGAGGAAAGAAGCTGTTCGACAAGCGCGAGACAGAAAAGCGCAAAACGGCAGAACGGGAAGCGCGCCAGGCCGTGAAGGAGCGCCGGTAGCCATGGCAGAAAAGTTTCAGCTGAGAACGCGGCATCAGTTTGCCGGGCTCATCGACAAACGTGACCGGTGGGCCCGGATGAAAGACCAGGCGGGGGCCAGAGCCCGCTTCGAGCAGTTAACAGGCCCCGAGTGGGCAAGGCAGAACTGCGCTCTCGACGAAATTTGCGATCCTGCGTTGTGGCGGGCTGAAGTTCTGGACTCTTCCCGGGTTTTGCAATTGCAGTGTCATATCGCGGCAACGCAAACGCTCATGCGCTTCGCCGATGAGAAAGAGTTTCTGGCGGGCGAAGATCTGCTGGAGTTGCATCGCGTCATGCTCTCGGGAGGGCATGAGACAGCGGGAGAATATCGGCGGCAGGGCGTTCGCGCTCTGGCAGAGGGGCACGAGCCCACTGACGTTGAACTCGTAGCGCCTGTCGTCGAAAATGCTTTGGGCTGGTTCCAGTCTGACAGTTTTGCCGAAATGCACGAAGTTGAGAAATCGGCTTTGATGCTCATCAAGCTCATCGACGTCCAGCCCTTTGAGGAGGCGAACGGACGAACCCTCCGGCTGTTTTCCAATTTCTTCCTCCTCAAGGCCGGGTATCCGCCGGCGGTCATCCCCGCTTGCAAGGCCAGCCAGTACGCTATTGCCATACAGAATTCGTTGCGCTTCCATACCCAGCCCATCATCGACCTGATCGCCGAGGCGGCCGACCAAAGTCTGCGCTGCTGTCTCGGCGAGCCTCCGGCCCCGCCCAAACTCAATGTGCTGCCAGGCTGACGTCATCTTGATTTATGTTGTTTGCCTCTCCTTCGTTTTTCAGTTAAATATCGCCAACCTCGTTATGTTCTCTGGCCACACTAGTCCGCACATCGTTGGTTCCAGACCAACTGGACCGGCCAATCAGTCATCTTCCTTAGCAGCATAGTCATGCCGCACGCAGCAACCACTCGAACCTTCGTTTGCATTGAGCTTCCCGCCTCCATTCGCGCACAGGCTGAGGAATTGCAGCACCGGCTGTCTGGTCTGAGTGCAGAGGTAAGCTGGGTGAGAAGGTCGAACCTGCATCTAACTCTGAAGTTCCTGGGCGAGATTTCCCAGCCGCAAGTGGAGAGTGCATGCAGTGCCGTCGAGCAGGCCGCTGCCGGAGTGGATGCCTTCTTCATCCGTCTCTCCGGCGCCGGCTGCTTTCCCTCGTCGCGCAATCCGCGGGTTCTTTGGATTGGACTCTCGGAAGCGTCACCTGCTCCTCTGTTTGAAGCGGTCGACCGGGAGCTTTTCCGCGCGGGGTTCCCCCGGGAAACGCGGTCCTTTTCCCCTCACCTGACGCTGGGACGCATCAGATCCAACCGGAAAGCCACCCGGCTTGGGAAGGTATTCTCGGCTGCGGAATTCGACACGCCGCCATTTCTTGTCAGTGAAGTGACGGTGATGAAAAGCGAGCTCAAGAGTTCAGGCGCGGTCTACACGCCGATCGCTAGGCTGAGGCTCCAGAATCGCAAGGTCCAAGCCGGGTAGATTGAGAGCGCGAGGCATCCTTCCTATGGCAGTCTGGAGTGCGGTTGCAGCTGCTGCCGTTCGGGACGGGTGGCGGCTACATCTTGTCCGGCACCTGAATGCCCAGCAATTGCAGGCCTTGCAGCAACCGCTCGTGAATGATTTGCGTTAGTCCCAACAGGAATCGTTTGCGGAGAGGATCAGGTTCAACAATGATGCGGTGCTTATGGTAGAAATTGTTAAAGGCCTGAGCGAGGCTGAAGAGATATTTGGCTACGGTTGAGGGCTCGGCCATCTGAATCGAGAGGGAAACGTTAGTCTCGAGCTGAGCCGCAAGGTAGATGAGTTTCCACAACTCATCTTCGATGCCTTTGGATAGAAACTCGCGGAGCGAGCCGTCCTCGATCGCCTGGCGAATGCCCGCGGCGTTGCAAGCGGGATCGTCGTCCTGGACCTTGCGAAAAATGTTGCTGGCACGCACCACGGCGTATTGCACGTAGGGCCCTGTTTCTCCCTCAAAACTTAGAGCCTCCTTGAAATCGAAAGCAATCACCGAGTTGCGGGTGAACTTGAGGAGGAAGTAGCGCAGAGCGCTGATGGCTATTGTCGTTGCGGTCTGCCGCGTCTCGGCCTCGGAAAAATCGGCGTGCCGGCTGGCCACTTCCTGCAGCGACTTGTCGATCAAAGTGTCCACCAAGTCATCGGCCTTCACACCCAGTCCCTTCCGCCCGGAAACTTCGATGTAGGGACGCTGCTTGTCTTCTTCGGAGAGTTGAATTCCCAAATCTTCACAGCAGCGCGGCGACAGAGCCACCATCTCGTAGGAAAAATGGGTTGAGCGGTCAGCCTGCTCGTGGAAGCCTAGAGCGCGCAATCCGGCGATGACGATGTTTTGCAGATAGGCCTGCCGCGAATCGATTACGTTGTAAACCTCAGACCCGCCGCCGAAGGCCGGATCTTCAATCTCCCGATTGCTCTCGGCGTTTGTCATGTAGGCGACCTGACCGTTGGCATACCGATAGAACGGATGATAGAAAAAATCCATCCCGAGCAGTCCGAGTTTCCAGAGTTGGTAGGCAATGTCCTTCCCCACGTAGGTTACAGTTCCGTTGGAACGGACGATGATCTTGTCCTCGTCGTGCTCTTTGTCCACGTTCGACTCTGGACTTGACCCATCTACCTTTGTCGTGCTTTTCTCGCCGACGCGCATGATCCAACAGCCCTGGTTCTTGCCCGAAGTCTCGAAGTGAATGGCTCCGTGTTTCTTCAGCAGTTCGAAGGCGTGGCTCCAGAACCTCAAGTGCAGAATGTCACTTTCCTTGGGCAGCAAGTTGTATTCGATGCCAAGCCGCTGCATGGTGTTCAAGTGGCACTCAACGATGCGATGCGCAATGTGCCCGGCCAACTCCGCTGTTTCGTTATGGCCCTCTTCGATTCGTTGCAGCGCTTCTCCCCGCAGCTTGGCATTCTGCGCGCTTTGCTCATAGAACGACGACACCTTGGCATAGAGGTCCCAGCAGTAATAATCGAACTTGCCGGTGATCGCCTGGACATCCTCCAGCGTCTTGTTCTCGATGTGCTGGAACCCCACCACAACGTCAGCGACTTGAACGCCTGTGTCGTCAACGTAGTTCTGCACTTCAACGTCGCGTCCCTGGAAGCGCAGCAGCCGTGCAAAGGTGTCGCCCAGCACTGCGTTGCGCAAATGTCCGATATGAGCCGCTTTATTTGGGTTGATGTTCGTGTGTTCGAGGATGATCTTTCCACTCGAGGCAGGCTCTGCTGGGGCCTTTCGTGTCAGGAAGAGCTGCGTGAAGAACGTGTCGCGCTGAAAAAAGACGTTGATATAGCCTGGCCCGGCTACCTGAACTTTGGCCGCTCCAGCAATATCACCAATGGAGTTGACGATCTCTGTGGCGACTTGGCGCGGCGCCTTTTTTGCAACCTTGGCAAGCTCAAAGCAAAAGGGAAACGCCAGATCGCCCATTTCGGTCTTGGGAGGTTGCTCCACGATCAACTGTGTGAGCGTATGACCATAGTGATTCTGGACATGAGTGATGAAGCGTTGTTTGATTTGTTCAGTCAGGGACACAAGCATGCGGCCATCCTTGGCGAGGAACTTGAAACGATTCTGAAACCAGGAATCCTAGCACACCTTCTCTTCATGTCTGTCTTCGTTTGTATCCAGCGGCGAACTCTATCGGGAAGGCTGCGAATTCAAGCACGGCGGGCATGACGGGCTCATCAGACGAGCCTTTGGCGCCTTGACAAACCACCGATGCCCATCTAGTATTGAAGCCTTTTTGGGGTGCCAACCTAGTTGGCTGTGTGGTGCCGGTCTTGGTTTCCAGCAAGCTGAAGTCATTACTGATCCCCTTGACACGCGTGGTTGTTTTCACAGGAGCTGGCATCTCGGCCGAGAGCGGTGTGCCGACGTTTCGCGGCCAAAATGGCTTGTGGAATGAGTTTCGGGTGGAAGATCTGGCTACCCCGCAGGCCTTCGCAGCGCATCCGCAACAAGTGTGGGAGTGGTATAGTTGGCGGCGGGAGCTAATTTCCAAGATCACACCGAACCAGGGACACAGCGCTGTCGCTCATTTCGAAAGATTTTTTTCCAGTTTCTGCCTTGTTAGCCAGAACGTAGACGGATTGCATGACCGTGCTGGAAACCAGCGGATCTTGAAACTACATGGAGACATCTGGGAAGTGCGCTGCATCTCGTGCGGGCTCCGCCGGATGGATTTCCGGCCGGTATTGTCGCCGTTGCCTCCACGGTGTGAATGCGGCGGCATGTTGAGACCTGGAGTGGTTTGGTTTGGAGAAATGCTGCCGTCTGATGTGTTCGAACGCGCGGTTCGTGAAACGCAATCCTGTGACCTCTTCTTCTCCGTAGGCACTTCAGCAGAAGTTTTCCCGGCGGCACAGTTGCCAGGAATCGCCAGGCAGCACGGAGCCTATGTCGTCGAAGTGAACATCGAGCGTTCTGCAGCGGCTCACGTTGCCCACGAGGTGCTGCTGGGCAAGGCAGGGGAAATTTTGCCGGAGCTTTCGGCATGTCTGCGAGGAGCGCTGGCAGGACCAGGAAGCGAGCTGGCCGGCTGAGTACGCCTGTGGCTGCTTTTTCGGGGAACTCTAGGTCCTCTCAGGTCCGAATTCTCAATCGGGATTTAGAATCGGAAACTTGAATGATGACGACCTTACGGTTCGAATGCTTTTCTGGCATCAGCGGCGACATGATTCTCGGCAGCCTGCTCGATTTAGGGCTTTCGCTGGATGCCTTGCGCGCCGAGCTTGAAAAGCTGAACGTTAAGAACTTCTCCGTCAGTGCCAGGAAGGTCGTCAGGGCGGGTGTCGCCGCGACAAAGTTTGATGTCGAGATGGGAGACGCGCACGCCCACCGCCGCCTCTCGCATATTGCAAGGATCATCGAAGGCAGCGAGCTATCTACCAGCGTGAAAGAACGGGCCGTTGCGATCTTCCGGCGCCTTGCGGAGGCTGAAGCAAAAGTCCACGGGACAACCGTGGAAAAGGTCCATTTCCACGAAGTCGGGGCGATTGACGCCATCGTAGACATTGTTGGTGCCTGCATTGGGTTTGAGCTGCTCGGGGTAAAAGACATCTATTGTTCGCCGCTCAACGTGGGCAGCGGCTTCGTGGATTGCGCTCATGGAACGATGCCCATACCTGCTCCTGCCACTGCCGAACTGCTGAAGGGAATTTCCATCTACTCCAATCAGGTTTCAGGCGAACTGGTCACGCCAACGGGAGCTGCCATTGTATCCACGTTGGCCAAAGGATTCGGGCCGATGCCTGACTTCAGGATCGGTTGCATTGGTTATGGCGCTGGTTCCAAGGACTTCAAGGGCACAGCAAACGTGTTGCGCGCTCTGCAAGGCGAACTGCTTGATGAGGCTTCCAAATCAGGCGCGAAGGCGGAAAGCCGGGTTGCTGTCCTCGAAGCCAGCATTGATGACATGAATCCGCAGATTTACGGTCACTTGCTGGACAAACTCCTGTCGTTGGGAGCTCTGGATGTTTTTGCGACGCCGGTCCAGATGAAGAAGAATCGACCCGGAGTGCTGCTCACCGTTCTCACGCCACTGGAATTAGCTGATGCGCTGGCGTTGCAGATCTTCAACGAAACAACCACCATTGGCATTCGTTATCACGAGACGGAGAGGCGGGTTCTGGAGCGTGAGGCTGAAATTGTCGAGTGTGAGTTTGGAAGAATCAACGTGAAGGTTTCCAAGCTGAATGGCAGGATTGTGAATTTTGCGCCAGAATACGAAGGCTGCCGCCAGGCGGCGCTGGCGAGCGGTATGCCCTACAAATGGGTGCAGTCGCGGGTCGTGCAGTTGTTTATGAACCAGCATTCGGAACAGGTCTTTGCCTCGATGCAGTCTGCGGATTGTCTGAAAGCAGAGGGCTCAGAATGACTCAGTGCCTCGGGGCACTTGAACGTGGGAAGCGCGCTTTGCTCGTGTATACGCGGTTGGCCAGCCGCGTCGCGTGTCGAACGACGCCTCGCCCATTCGCCCAGCGGCGGCTCCAATCCGAACCCGCGCAAACGCTCAGGATTTCCCAGCTTCCATGAACTCTTTCTACATTACCACCCCGCTTTATTACGTAAACGCCCGTCCTCACCTTGGACATACTTACACAACCGTTGTAGCCGATTGTCTGAGCCGGTTTAAGAAAGCGCAGGGGTATGACGTCTGCCTGCTCACCGGCACTGACGAACACGGACAAAACATTGAGCGCGCCGCGGCGGCGCAAGGCGTCTCGCCCAGCCAGTTGGCTGACCAGATTACTGCTGAGTATCAGAAACTATGGGCGCGATTTGGCATCGAGTATGACCAGTTCATCCGCACGACCGAAAGCCGCCATTACGCTGGAGCCGCCGAGGTGTTCAAGCGAGCCTCTGACAGCGGCGCCATCTACAAGGGTCAGTATTCTGGCTGGTACTGTATTTCCTGCAACCTATTTGCCCCCGAAGGCGAAACGGCTCCCAAGTGCGAAGTGTGTGAGCGTCCGACCGAACGCGTGACTGAAGAAAGCTATTTCTTCCGCTTGTCTAACTTTCAGCAGCGTCTGCTGGACCACTATGCGAAACATCCCGACTTCATTATGCCGCCGTCGCGCCGGAACGAAGTGGTGAGTTTCGTGGGGGGCGGGTTGAAAGACTTGTCGATCAGCCGGACCTCGGTCAAGTGGGGCATTCCGGTGCCGGGCGAACAGAACCATGTGATTTACGTGTGGTTTGATGCGCTGGTTGGCTACCTTACGGGCATCGGCTTTGGGCGCGGCGCTTCCGCCGAGCCGTTCCAGAAATATTGGCCGGCCCAGGTGCAGCTTGTGGGCAAAGATATTCTCCGGTTCCACACGGTGTACTGGCCGGCGTTTCTGATAGCGGCCGGGCTGGAGTTGCCGAAACAGGTGTTTGCTCATGGCTGGTGGCTGAAAGACGAAGTCAAGATGTCTAAGTCGCGCGGCAACGTCATCGATCCGGATTTGCTGCTGACGCATTTTGGCTCTGATGCGGTGCGTTATTTCCTGCTGCGGGAAGTCCCTTTCGGACTGGATGGCACCTTTTCGTACGAGGCGTTCATTCAGCGCGTGAACAGCGATCTGGCCAATGATTTTGGAAATCTGGTCTCGCGCACTCTGACGCTCATTGCCAAGAACTTTAACAACGTGATGCCTTACCCGTCAGCCATTGAGGGACGCCTCGCGCTGGATCAGGAGCTGGAGAAAAAGGCCCTGGCCGTGGTTGAAACGTACCAGGCTCAGATGAATGAACTGGCCTTCAGCAAAGCGCTCGAATCAGTTTGGGATTTGCTGGCCCATGCTAATCGGTATCTTAACGAGAGTGCTCCCTGGGCATTGACAGACAATTTTGCCGAACGGCCGCGCCTGGCGACCATTCTTTACACCTCCGCCGAAGTGATCCGGATTGCTGCACTGCTGCTGGCGCCCGTGCTACCGGAGAGCTGCAAACGTGTTTGGGAACAACTGGGAATGAAGATGCCCCTGAAATCGCAGCGGATCAACGAAATCAAGTGGGGTGGCCTGACCGTGGGCAGCAGCCTGGGAGAAATCACGCCGATTTTCCCGCGTCTGGACAAAAAGGCTGTAATCGACAAAATCTTTCAGGAAAGCGGCGCTTCAAGTATCGGCACAGTGGCCAAACCCGAGAAGGAGGCTGGCGCTGGAGCCGCTGCCAAGAACACAAAGCCTCAGCTGCCGACACCTCCAGCTGCTGAGGGTAAGCCCGCCGCGGCGCCAGCTTCAGACGGCAGGATCACAATCGACGATTTCGCCAAAGTGGAGCTGCGCGTCGCCCAGGTGGTGTCGGCAGAGCGTGTGGCGGGCGCCGACAAGCTTCTGAAGCTCATCGTGGACGTGGGCATTGAGACACGCCAGATTCTGGCTGGTATTGCCAAAGCCTACAGCCCGGAAAGTTTAGTTGGACGCAAGATCGTGATTGTGGCCAACCTGCAACCACGCAAGATGCGCGGGCTCGAGTCTAACGGAATGCTGCTGGCGGCCTCGGTGGGCGATGAGGGCCAGCCAGTCCTGGCAAGCTTTATTGAAGATGTGCCCAACGGCGCGAAATTAAAGTGAAAATCCTAATCCTTCTTCATCTGCGGTTGCCGGGCAAGGGCCCTTAGGACCTTTGCCCGCGGTTTGAACCCTCGCTCAAGACATGAGGTCCTTTGGAATCCGCAATAGAATTTCTTAGAAGTCTCTACAATCCTGGAAAACTCATTGAACTGATCCGTTCCGGCGGCTACGTCGTGTTGGCGGCGATTGTGTTTGCCGAGACCGGACTGTTTATCGGATTCTTCCTTCCCGGCGACTCTCTCCTGTTCACAGCCGGTCTGGTTGCTTCGCAAGGTTTTTTTCACCTGGGTTACCTGATGGTGCTGCTGAGCGTCATGGCTATCTTGGGAGATGCCGTCGGCTACAGTATTGGCTACAAAGCCGGAGCGGCGCTGTATAAGAGGGAAGACAGTTTTTGGTTTCGCCGCCAGCATCTGCTCTACGCCAAGGAGTTCTACGAGAAGCATGGCGGCAAAGCCATTTTTCTGGCGCGGTTTGTTCCGTTTGCCAGGACGTTCGCTCCCGTCGTTGCTGGCGTCGCTCAGATGTCCTATCCCCGCTTCGCCGGATACAACGTTTTTGGCGGAATCTTCTGGGTGTGCTCCATGACGGCCGCCGGCTTCTATCTGGGATCGATTCCCTGGGTGCATCAGAATCTTGAGAAGGTTGTTCTCCTCATCGTTTTCCTCTCAGTACTGCCGATTGGAATCGAGTATCTGAGAAACAAGAGAAATTGAATCGTCAAGTCTTTGACGACCCTTGTCCGCTAGGTCGATTATCCAAACTCAATGAAGCAATCGTCAATGTTCATCGATTCCCACGCCCATCTGGATTCTGTGGATTTCGACTCCGACCGGGCCCTGGTCATCGAGCGTGCTCGTGCTGCTGGAGTCGCGCGCGTGCTTGCTATTGGCTCTGGCACGGGACCTGGGACGTTGGATTGCGCCATCAAGCTGGCCGAAAGATTCGAAGGTCTGGATGCTTCGATCGGAATTCATCCGCATGAAGCCCGCTTGACAGCGGAGGAAGACTTCCGTCTGCTGACCGAGCTGGCTGGGCATCCGGCGGTCGTCGCTTGGGGAGAAATCGGGCTGGATTTTCATTACGACCATTCACCGCGCGATGTGCAACTGGAAGTTTTTGCCCGGCAGCTGAAACTGGCTGCTGATAGACGGTTGCCGGTGATCATTCACACACGGGAAGCGGAAAGAGAGACTCTCAGAGCGCTGCAGGAACACTGGACGCAGCCGCATATCGGTGGAATCTTGCACTGCTATTCCGGTTCGCTGGAACTGGCCGAGTCCGGCCTGGCGATGGGGTTCCTAATTTCCTTTTCGGGAATGCTCACTTTTCCCAAAGCGCAGAGCGTTCGCGACGTTGCCCAGCGAGTGCCGCTGGAACGGCTGTTGATTGAAACGGATGCGCCCTATCTGGCGCCTGTGCCGCATCGAGGCAAACGCAATGAGCCTGCCTTCGTCGTGGAAACCGCCAAGGCACTGGCTCAACTGAAGGAAACCTCTATGGAGGTGATCGGACGACAGACGGCCGAAAACTATCGCCGCCTGTTTGATCGGGGCTACTCCAGGGATCCCGGGCGTTTCACGCGCGATCCAGTCGTGCAATGACGGTTCTACCTTTTCCATCTTGTTCAAGCTTTCCAACCTGACATTTCTGCAGAAACTGATGCTTGCTGCGGCGGCGGGCCTGCTGAATTGGGCCGTGTTTCCGAAGCCCGGTCTCTGGCCTTTGGTGTGGTTCTGTCAGGTACCGCTTCTGCTGGCGTCGTTCCGCGAAACCTCAACCGCCCGGTCACTTCTGTTCGGACTCGTGACCGGCCTTTGCTTCTTCGTCGGGACCTGCCACTGGATTGCCGCGGTCTTGCGCAACTATGGCGGGTTATCCTGGGCTGGCGGCGAGCTGCTCTTCTTGCTGCTTGCCCTCTACCTCTCTTCTTTCTATGCACTATTTGCGTGGGCCTTTGCCAAGCTGGCGGCGCGTGACGGCAGGCTTGGTTTCTGGATGGCGCCAGCGCTTTGGGTAAGCGCGGAATACTTGCGGGCGCATGTTCTGACGGGTTTTCCCTGGTGCCTCCTGGGTTATGGGTTGGTGGATGCAGCTAACCTTGCTCAGATCGCGAGCCTGACAGGTGTCTATGGCCTGTCGTTTGCGGCAACGAGCGTCAATGCTCTGGCAGCCGAAGCCATGCTCCATCCGTCGAGGCCTGCGGTGTATCGACTCGGCGGCGTCGCATCTGCCCTTGGCTGCCTCGCGCTGGGATTTGCTTGGACCGGGGAAAAGCACACTGAGGCAACCCACCTGGTTCGCATTGTTCAAACAAACATTGACCTGGAGCAGAAATGGGACGCTGCATCCAAGGCATCGCTACTGGACGAGCTCACCAGCCTCTCGGTTCCGTCCACTGAAAGGCAGGTTAAACCTCAGTCTGAACCGGTCCGACTGATTCTTTGGCCCGAGACTCCGGCAGCGTTCTACTTTAATCATGACATCGAGTTTCGGCGGCGCATGGAGAAGGTGGCTGCTTCGTCGGGAGCCTATTTTCTTTTCGGGTTCGTCGATTTCCGCCCGGGCTCCAAGAGCAGCAGTCAGCGGGATCCATTCAATAGCGTGGCGCTCTTGTCGCCGGAAGGAAAGACGATCGCCCAGTACGACAAGATCCATCTGGTGCCCTTTGGGGAGTATATTCCTTACGAGCAACTTTTCTTCTTCGTGAACAAGATTTCGACGGAAGCGGGAAACTTCAAAGCCGGCAGCCGGGTTGTTGTGTCGAAGCTCGACAATCAGCGGGCGCTGGGCAGTTTTGTTTGTTATGAAGCCGTTGTTCCGGATCTCGTCAGGCAGTTTGCCCGAAACGGAAGCCAGCTCTTCGTCAACGTGACCAACGATGCCTGGTTCGGCGAGTCGCCTGCGCCCTGGCAACACTTCGCGATGGCCCGGATGCGCGCCATTGAGAACCATCGGTATCTTCTCCGGGCTGCCAACAACGGGATCAGCGCGATTGTCGATCCCTGTGGGCGGGTTCTCAAGACTCTGCAGCGCAATGAGCGCACAGTGCTGGAGGGGGCGTTCGGTTTTGAGACGCGGCTGACGCCTTATGCCCAATATGGGGATGTCTTCGCCTGGATGTGCCTCATCATGAGCGTGGGCGTTATGGGCGTGCGAGTCAAGGGCAGAGGGGAGCCAACTCCGTAAGGAGAGTACGCGACACTAGAACGCAAAGTGTTTAATTCTTGGAGGGTGTATCAGAGAAGTGGTGCGAGGAAGGCTGGCGTCACCAGTTTTCTTCTTTGGCGACTTCCAGGAGGAGAGCAGACTCCTGCTCAAAAACAAAGATTTGCTTTTGGACAAACATGTCCCAGAACAGTTTCAGTTCTGCGCGGTTCTGCAAATGGCTCAGGTTTGCCCAACTCTTGTCGTCAGAATTCTTCAGGCCAGCCATGGCCGGTGATCCGGCGTCGTGATTCATTCGCAGTTCCAGTTCTTCGCCGACGAAGTCGTTGTACGCACTTCGCAGCATTTTTCTGATCGAGCTATCGTCAAAGGCTGCAACCCGCTTTAAGGGTTTCACCGCTGGCGCCTCTGATCGAATCTCTGCTTGGGCTCGTCGCATTCCCATGTTCGCCTCCTATCCCCAGCAATCAGCACGTGTCTGGCCAAAGGAACATATGATTGATTCGGTTGAACTTGGCGAAATCCGCGGGCTGATCAATCCTTGCCGTAAACCGAAAAGTGGCAAGAATCGGTATATTTCTCTCCGAACTTTTGAACTTTGCGATCAAGCAGCCGACATCTGCCGGTTTGAAGCGGAGTCCACACAGGCTGCTCTGAAGCCGGAATCTCGGTGGCAAACTTGAATTTCGGAGCGAGTTGACGCTGTGAAAAATGCGCAAGGGTCAGAGATCCGACCTAAACGTGCCTGCAAGGCTGAATCCCTGTTTTTTCACCCATTCCTGCCTGAGCCGGCGGCTGCAGCTGGTTTACACCAATATACGAATGGCACTGTTGATTTGGATGAGGCAGGGTTCAGGCAGGCAAACTCTGGTTGTGTTCAAAGATGCGAAGCAGTCCGGTGAGGAAGCATCGTTCGGTTTCTTCAGCTGTCAAACGGCGCACGGAGAAACCACTGCGCTCAAGGGCAAACGTCCAGGCTGGCTGCAAATGGGGCAGACCGCTCAGAAGTACCTGCCGAATGCCGGTGGTTTCGGTGAAAGCAGTAAGGCACCGGAACTCTTCGCAGAGTATTGTGCCCAGGAAGAAAGAAGCCAGCACTTCTTTAGCGAAGCTGGAATTGAGGTTGAAGATGCGGACTTGATACAGGGCTCGCGTAAAGCCAAACTGCTGGCAGTTCTCCCAACCTCGGTTAAAAAAATCCGGATCAAGGGTCGTGGAAGGCGTTTCGGGCAGCGAACTGCGCAAGATGGTTTGCTGCAGGATAGATTGGGTCAACTCTCCGGCCAGCGTGCTAGCTCCGGCCACGAGGCGCTGAGAGGCGTCAATTTGAATCAGTTTGGTGTGAGACCCCAAATGAATATAGAGCAGCGGACCGGGCGCCGGAATTTCCTCCAGGGCGCCGATGACCTCAGTTTCCTCGCCCCGCATGATGTCAATGCAATTCACGTTGTCAAGACGGGCCTCGGAAGGGCCGCAGCGCACCCCGGGAATAAAGTAAAACGACGTTCCTTCCAACCCTTCGAAGTGCCTCTGTTGAATTCCAGAAGCCAAGTCCTGAATTCCCGCTGGCGTCTGGACGTGCTTTACTTCATGCAAGCCCAGGTTTGAAGTAATCATACCCGCCGCAATGACGGTTCGAGCTTGATTTCCGGGACCCCCTTTGGACGCCATCTCCAGAACGGCCCGCCGAATGCCTTCCGCCAAGGCGCGGGTGTTTCCGTCAATTGCAGTGTTTCTGACACCAACCGGGACGAGCCTTCGATCCAGCACATCGCGGTCGTGCATTAGCCAGACGCGACTGTTGGTGGTTCCAGAGTCAACAGCGAAATAGAGCATGGGATGCTTCTGAAAGCTTGATTCGCAGGGAGGGCGCGGTGTCCCCACCCCGCCGTTGTTGGCTTTCCGGCCCTGCAAAGGAGCAGCAAAAATACTATGCCGCCTGACAAAGTCAAGAGATTTTGGTAGTTTGATTCTTCCGTCGAATGCATCCGGCAGACAATTCGTCCTCCGAAGGAGCGCTTCCCTTGAACGACAGAAAAAACAACAGCCGACTCACACTGCGAAATATCTTGGACTCTGAAGATTCCGCAATCTTTGATCTGCAGACCAAGTCGGCCGGTCCGCAGGGCCAGGTGCCAGTCACCGAGGACATGCTGCTTAATTCTCCGAGCGGCAATCTGTTTGCGTATAGCCAGAACGCGGGAATGGGTTGGAGCCCTGACCAGCTTACCGGGAAACAGTTTCTGATTTTGAGCACGCAAGGCGGCATTCGCGCCGCCGACGGATCGCCTGTGGCGCTTGGCTACCACACGGGCCATTGGGAAGTGGGCCTGCTGATGCAAGCGGCTGCCGAGGAGCTGAAGTCGCGAGGCTGCCTGCCTTTCGCTGCGTTCTGTACAGATCCCTGCGATGGCCGGACACAGGGGACGACGGGCATGATGGACAGTCTGCCGTACCGGAACGACGCCGCTCAGGTTTTTCGCCGCCAGATTCGCTCGCTGCCCACCCGCAACGGAGTCATGGGAGTCGCTACCTGTGACAAGGGATTGCCTGCGATGATGATGGCGCTAGCGGCGACAAGTGACCTGCCCTGCATTCTGGTTCCTGGTGGCGTGACACTGCCACCCGAATCCGGAGAGGATGCCGGCGCCGTTCAATCGCTAGGCGCCCGCTTTGCCCACGGAGAAGTAACCCGCGAACAGGCTGCCCAATGGCTGTGCACGGCTTGCGCTTCACCGGGTGGAGGCTGCCAATTCCTGGGCACGGCAGCGACCTCGCAAGTCGTGGGCGAGGCCTTGGGCCTGTCGCTGGTGCATGCGGCTCTGGCACCGTCCGGGCAAGCCATCTGGCTTGACATGGCCCGGCGCTCGGCGCGTGCGCTGATCAGGCTGGAAGAACAAGGCATCACGATGCGGCAGGTGCTGACGGAAAAGTCTGTGCGCAATGCAATGACTGTGCATGCTGCGTTTGGCGGGTCCACGAACCTGCTGCTGCATCTTCCAGCCATTGCCCATGCAGCCAGACTGAAGCGACCGGCGATTCAGGACTGGATCGAGGTGAACCGTCAATCGCCGCGAATCGTAGATGTCTTGCCCAATGGACCCAAACATCACCCAACGGTTCGCGTCTTTTTGGCAGGTGGTGTTCCGGAGGTCATGCTGCATCTACGCCGGCTGGGCTTGTTGCATTTGGATGTGTTGACGGCGTCGGGACGGACACTCGGCGAGATACTGGATTGGTGGGAACATTCGGAGCGGCGTGCGCTGGTGCGCCAGAAGCTGAAGGAGCGGGATGGCGTCGATCCGGATGACGTCATCATGAGCCCTAAGGTTGCCCGGCACCGGGGCCTGACCAGCACTGTGACTTTTCCGAAAGGCAATCTCGCGCCGGAAGGATCCGTCATTAAGAGCACGGCAATTGATCCAACCATAGTCGACGCCGATGGGGTCTACCGCAAAGTCGGGCTGGCTCGCATCTTCACCATCGAACGGGAGGCGATCGCAGCGATCAAAAGCCGGGGACCGGAGCGGATCAAGCCAGGGGAGATTCTCGTGCTCATTTGCCGCGGCCCGGCTGGCTCCGGCATGGAGGAGATCTATCAGATCACGTCGTCACTCAAACATCTGTCCTTCGGCAAGCAGATTGCGGTGATCACCGACGCTCGCTTCTCGGGAGTCTCTACCGGCGCCTGCATCGGACACGTCGGCCCGGAAGCGCTGGCGGGCGGGCCAATCAGCAAGATGATCGAGGGAGATATTGTCCAGATTATCGTCGATCGAAACAAGCTGGAGGGAAGTATCGATCTGGTGGGTCATGCCGGAAAGATGTTTGGTGCTGAGGAAGGGGCACGGATACTGGCAGCGAGACCCCAGCGTCCCGACTTGTTGCCAGATTCGCAGATCCCCGACGACACGCGCCTCTGGGCAGCGCTTCAAAACGCGAGTGGAGGAACTTGGGGTGGCTGCGTTTTTGATGTCGAAACGATTATTGAAACGCTCGAGGCCGGGAAGAAGGCATTGGGGCGGAGTTAATAATAAGTAAGAGACCGCATCCTGCAAGGCGTCGGTGAGATCAACGCGGCGCCGGTCATTCGTTAGAAGAGTTCGAGAATTAGCTAGACCCACATATCTTTTGACTCTGAAGCCAGGAGCTCGGTTCGGCAATGAAGCCTTCGTAGACGGATCTTGCTGATGCATGTGTATCAAAGCCTGACCCTACTACCTGTGTGCCTCCTTATCGCTCGCTGGTTAGACGGACACAAAACCTGAGGAATCCTGCTCAGAATTGCCACTAGATCCAGCCTTGGAGCTAGTTCAGGTTCGCAGCCACCCGCCACGGCATGTCGGTAACCGCCACAGCGCGGCACGAAAGATCGGGAGTCGGACCCCCTGACATTCGGCCCGGGTCAGTCAACAGCCCTTGGCAGTCCAACAGCTCAGCGAATCTCAAGGGCACGTCAAAGCAATTTGCGAGGGCTTTCCACCGAAGCCAGGGGAGCACCAACGTCAAGGGCCTAACCGCCGGCTGAAGCTGCCCCGCCTTCACGTTCTTTTCGGAAACGGCGCTCGAACCTTCCGCATCCGTCTCCGCTAAACCCGGCAGTGGGAGGTGGGTCAGCTTAGCCGTATTGCGTTAGGCGACTTTCTTTTTCCGCTTCGGCGCAACGAGGACGATCTTTACCCGGACGCCTGCGTGGGCAAGCATATCGACAAGCGTATCGATGCTGAACAGGTCAATCTTACCACGGACTAGATCGCTGATGCGGGGCTGGGTCACACCCAAAAGAGCCGCAGCCTCGGCCTGCGCCAGGCCTCGGGTCTCAATCAGTTTGCGCAGATGAACCATTAGGTGGGAACGGATCTTCAGATATTCGGCTTCTTCGGCAGAGAAGCCGAGGTCCTTAAAAACGTTACCGCTTGAGCGGGTCACTTTGATGGTCATGGTCTACCTACTTTCTAGCTTACCGCAGCTTTGCCAACTGAAGCCGTCGCTGCCTGGCCAGCTCTATCTCCCTTTTAGGGGTCTTGCGGGTCTTCTTTTGGAAGGCATGAAGCACGTGGATCCCTTCGCTGAACTTGGCGAGATAGAAGACCCGGTGCTCGAGGCCAGTGTGAATGCGAAGTTCGGAAACCCCGGTGCCGATGATTGGCATTGGCTTACAGTCCTTCGGGTTCAAGCCAAGCTGCACAAGATGAAGCTGGTGTCCAGTTATTCGTCTGGCCTCCTTGGGGAAAGTTCTGAGGTCATCAAGAGATGTCCCCACCCAGAACACGGGTTTTTCAGCCATGGCCCAGTATACAAATATTTGTATGTGATCGCAACCCTGGTGAGCCATGAGTCGCCTAACGAAATAAGAATTCGTGCGGCGCGACAGCTTCGTTCCCGGACCCCTTCGTTCCCGCCTTCGTTCCCGACGCCTTCGTTCCGCGCCAGGATCGACCTCTTGCTCCTTAAACCTTGTTCCTTGCTCCTTTGCCTACTCGGCGAACGGAGAGCTGCAGACCAAAACCTGCGGCAGCCAGACCATGACCTATCAATACGACGTTGCCGGAAACCTACGACACGTAACGCTTCCCGATGGCACCCAAATCGACTACGTGATTGACGCCCAGAACCGCTGTGTCGGTAAGAATGCCAACAGCGTACTCGTTCACGGCTTCCTGTATGACAACCAGCTCAAGCCTGTAGCAGATCTCGATAGCAGCAACCACTGTCAATCTTGGGCGGACCGGGTACGAAAAGAGTACGAACGATTGAAGTGCGAGCAGGAGGCACGCCGAAGGTTCGGAAAGAATATCTGCCGGCCGAGACCGAAGCCGTTGAGAGACTTGGTGAAATAACAGCCTTTGACATGACAATCAGTCGGCCAAAACCTCAGCAGGTCTGTCGATTTGGAGTCGTATCTCTGGTTCTTGCGTTGTCCGCTTGCTCTTCATCCGACTTGGACTTAAATGGCCGCATTATTTTCACTGATGGGGGCGGAAGTATTTGGGAACTGAAGCTGAAAACAAGCGAACTTATCCTAATGTATCAATCTTCTGTGAGGGTGGAGCCATCCCCAGGCCGGGAGAAGTCAGCTTGGCCCACAATGGAATTCTCTTTCTGGACGAACTGCCGGAATTCGCGCGATGTCCTGGGAGTCATGCGCCAGCCGTTGGACGGTGGTCGGCGTTGTGACAACCCCTCCTACTCTGTTTATGCCTCTTGAATTCGCGTAGACTTTTGTTCGCCATATCAAAGAGTTTCTGATTTTGCTTGTTTCTCTTCCGTTTATCCGTTTAGTGTGAAATTGGGGCGGGCAGCGGAACGGGCGTGCGGTCTTGGGGCTGGAATTGTTGGATCTGCCGAAGAACATCATCACTGGTTAGAGATCTCAAGAACTCAACTAAATCGTTCATTTCTTGATCTGACAGGTTCAAGGGGTGAATCTTTTTGTCCTGGTATGGATTTCCTGTCCTCCCTGATTGTAAAATCGAACTGCATCGAGGAGCGTCTTGATTGAACCATCATGCATGTAGGGGGCTGTCAGTTCTACATCTCGCAATGTTGGGGTCTTGAAGGCGCCGATATCTCTTTTCTGATTGGTGACAAGGAAGCGACCAAGTTCTGCATATACCTTGGTCTCCGGCAACCGTTTTCGTTCTTTCGCATTCTCGGGTTCCAGCGCATCAAGAGCCGTGATCTTTTCGGCTTCTTGAATCAACGCGTTGTTTGCTTGCACCGCGATCCCAGTGTTATGGAATTTGAAATCGGTAAAGAAAGGAGATGACGGTTGAAACTCGTGGCAACCGATACAGCCTGCTTTTCCGCGGAATAGTCGCCAGCCTCGTTTTTGCGGCTCGCTGAGGGCTTTATAGTCACCCGCGAGGGATCGATCGAAAGGTGAGTTCGCAGACAGCAACGTGCGCTCAAACGCTGCGATTGTCTGCGCAATTCTCTCCATCGTTACTTCACCAGCGAAGACTTCACGGAACTGCCACTGATACTCCGGAATAGCTTTGACTCTGGCCACCACTGCATCCTCAGTCTTCATCCCCATTTCAAATGCATTTAACAAGGGCTGCTTGACCTGCTCTTCCAGCGAATGGGCACGCCCATCCCAAAACTGCAGCTCATTGAAAACGGCGTTCAAAAGTGTAGGGGCGTTTCGGCTCCCACGCCTAGCATCGATTCCAATTGCCACAGGCTGTCGGTCTGCAAAGGCTGTTGCAGGGTCGTGGCACGTGGCACAACTAACAGTTCCATTAGCCGAAAGTCGTTTGTCGAAGAAGAGCATTCTGCCCAGTTCAACCTTGGCCGAGATCACTGGATTGTCACGCGGGACGTGCTTTTTCCAGAGTCCTTCCGGAATGCCGAGTGGAATTCGACTATTCTTGATTTCACTCACAACTGGTCGATCGGAGCCTGCGACTTTGGAATTATCAGCCCCGAGGCTTCTTGGGCTCCCTATGGGTGACACCAGATCCTCGCTGATGAACCGCTGTAAGGTAGGATGATAGTACCGAGCTCGATAGTAATAGAGGCCAGTGCCGTCGTTCTCGCGACCTGTAAACTGGGCCGAGTTGCCTCTGCTGCCTGAGCTGGTGGTTTTCCCGAAGGGTTCGTAAGTGTATTGGTTTTGGATGGAACCCGCAGAATTGACAAGTGCCAGTGTTGAACCGAGTCCATCCAGCAGGAACGTCGAACTTCCGGACGCATCCGTCCGAATGAAGTTCTCATGTAATTGTTTACCGCATCCCACCGATCCAACCTCAGCTAAAGCGCGCCAGCGGGCCGCCGCGCCAGTGCCCGCCCACGGATACGCTCGGATGCGGTAAACAACTACCAATAAT